>SYLY01000144.1 GCA_005808475.1 Acidobacteriota bacterium | reverse complement strand
GCCGCCGAAGGACCGGCTGTCGATCAACACCGTGGTGGCCAAGTTCAATCAGAACATCGTGAAGACGGCGATCGAGCAGGAGGTTGCGCGCGGCGGGCAGGTCTACTTCCTGCACAATCGCGTCGAATCGATCTGGAGCCGCGCCGCGTTCATTCAGGAACTCGTGCCCGGCGTCAGCGTCGGCGTGGGACACGGCCAGATGGACGAAGCCGCGCTCGAGAAGGTGATTCTCGGATTCATGAAGCACGAGTTCGACGTGTTCGTTTGCACAACGATCGTCGAGAACGGCATCGACATTCCGCTCGCCAACACGATCGTCGTCGAGAACGCCGAGCGCTATGGGCTGTCCGAGCTCTATCAGCTCCGCGGCCGGGTGGGGCGGTCCAACCGGCGCGCCTACGCCTATCTGCTGGTGCCGGAAGACGTCGAACTCACCGAGGTCGCGCGCAAGCGTCTGGCGGCGCTACGCGAGTTCTCCGATCTGGGCGCGGGCTTCAAGATCGCCGCGCTCGACCTCGAGCTGCGCGGCGCGGGCAACATTCTCGGCGGCGAACAGCACGGACATATCGACGCCGTCGGCTACGACATGTACATGTCGCTGATGGAGCAGAGCGTGCGCGAACTACGCGGCGAGCAGGTGGCGCCGGAGATCCACACAACGATGAACCTCGGGCTCGATCTGCGCATCCCCGCGGCCTACATCTCCGACGAGACGCAGCGGCTGCGGTCGTACAAGAAGATCGCCGATACCGCGGACGCCGATGGTGGCAAGCGTGTCCTCGACGAGATGGAGGACCGCTACGGAGCCGCTCCCGAGCCCGTCAAGCTGCTCGTGCGATTCGCCGTGGTGAAGGCGCTGGCCGAAAAGCTGGGAGTCGAATCGGTGGAGAAGCGGGCTGGTGGTCTGCAGTTGAAGTTCCACTACGAATCGCCGGTCGACCCGATGCTGCTGATGGAACTGGTCCAGACGATGCCTGGCGCGCAGTTCGCGCCCAACGGCATCCTCAAACTGCCGCTCGACTCCAGCGTGCCGAACAGCGCAAGCGTGATCGCGGCTCTCGAAACTCATCTGGCCCGGCTCGTGCAATAATTGCGCGCCCATGCCATACTCGAAGGCAACGGGAGTCTCGGAAATGAAACATTTCTTTCTGGTTTCGTTTTGTCTCGCACCGCTGGCGGCGCAGAACACCACGGGTACGATCTCCGGCGTCGTGCGCGATCCCTCCGGAGCGGTGGTCCCGGGAGTGAGAGTCGTCGCCCGAAACGAGGAAACCGGTCTGGTTCGCGCGGCCGCGACCGGCGTGGAGGGCCTCTACCGGATCGCGTTGCTCCCCACCGGTTCGTACTCCGTGCGCGTGGAAAAGCAGGGATTCAAGGCGCAGATGCAGACCGGCGTCCGCATCGAGATCCTGCAGACGCGCGGCGTCGACTTCAACATGGAGCTCGGCTCGGTAACCGACACCGTGACGGTGGAAACCCGCGCTCCGTTGCTCGAAGCCGAGACGTCGGCGGCCGGCGAAGTCATCAAGGGCGAGCAGGTGGTCAATCTCCCGCTGAGCGCCCGCCAGTTCCTGCAACTGGCGTTCCTCACGCCGATGGT
This sequence comes from Acidobacteriota bacterium, assembly GCA_005808475.1. GTDB lineage: Bacteria > Acidobacteriota > Terriglobia > Bryobacterales > Bryobacteraceae > SYLY01. The sequence continues at coordinate 8,400 of SYLY01000144.1, read as the reverse complement.
CACGCCCGCGACCAACGACTTCCGCTCCACCGAGATCAACCGCGAAACGTCGATGCCCGCGGCCGCGGGCCAGCGCCCGGAGCAGAACAACTACCAGATCGACGGCGTCGATAATCGAGAATCGGGACGCAATAGCTTGGCGGTCGGCGCGTCGGTGGAAGCCGTGGCCGAGTTCCGCGTGCAGACCGGCATGGCGCCGGCCGAGTTCGGACGCGGCGGCGGCGTCATCATCAACGCAGCCACCAAGAGCGGCTCCAATACGCTGCACGGCGTCGCCTACGAATTCGTCCGGAACGACCGGTTCGACGCGCGGCCCTTCTTCGCCAACCGCGTGAATCCGCTCACCCGCAATCAGTTCGGCGGCGGACTCGGCGGTCCCATCAAGCGCGACAAGGTGTTCTACTTCGGCAACTACGAGGGCTTCCGCGAGAGCGCGACCGGAAATCCGCCGGTGGGCCGCGTCTTCACGGCCGACGAGCGCCGGGGCGTGTTCAGCGTCCCCACCGTCGATCCGCTGAACAACCGGGCGCCGTTCCCCAACAACACGGTTCCGCCCGCTCGTTTCGACCCCATCTCCGTGCGAATCCTGAATCTGATCCCGCAGCCGAACAATCCAGGCGATCCGCAACGCAACTTCATCTACAACGACGTGCCGGCGGGATCCACCAGCCGCGACTACGCGGTGGGCCGCGTCGATTGGAACGCGAGCGAGAAGAACACCATCTTCACCCGCTATCTCTACAACAAGGAGAATCTGCGCACCTCGCCCGGTCTGCCGCCGCCCGCCAACTCCGGTGGACGCGACTTCGTCTTGCGCGCGCAATCGGCGAGCCTCAACTGGAATCTCGTGTTGCGCCCCAATCTCATCAACAGCCTCAACCTCGGCTACACGCGCTACCGCAACGTGCTGGCGTCGCTGAATTCGTTCAAGCAGGACTTCATCACGCCGTCCGGCATCACCAACACGCTTTCGGCCACCGATCCGCTGTTCTGGGCGGCCCCATCCATCAGCGTGCCGGGCTACGCGTTCCCCGGCGAAGTGACGCCCAACTACCGCACGATGAACAACTATCAGATTCAGGAGAACATCCTGATGACGAAGGGCTCGCACACGATCAAGGCAGGGGCCGATCTGCGCGAGATCCGCACGTTCATGTTCTACACCGGCGGCAACGGTTCCACTGCGTTCGCCAACCGCTATTCCAACAACCCGGCCGCCGACTACATGCTCGGTTTCGTTTCGTCGGCCAACAAAACGGCGCGCGCCACGCAATGGAATTCGCAGGTGCGCTACGGCGGCTTCTTCATCCAGGACGATTGGAAGATCGCGCGCAAGCTGACGCTCAACATCGGCCTCCGGTACGAAGTCGAAAGCGCCTTGAAGCAGATCGACAACGGCGGTCTCGGCTTCCACGTCGCCGACAAAGTGATGCTGGTTTCGAAGTTCGCCACCAATCTCGGCGCGATCCAGGATTTCTACAAGACGATCCGTCCCGACATCGGCCTTCGCGTGGTGGACAACCGCGCGCCGTACGACGCCGACACCAACAACATCGCGCCGCGCATCGGCTTCGCCTACGCGGCCAAGTCGAATCTGGTGATCCGCGGCGGCTACGGCATCTACTACGACGCTCCGCAGATCCAGTCGTTGGCCTCGACCAACGACTTCGCGCCGAACACGCTGCGTCCCATCTGGACCGCGCATCCCACCACTCCCGATACCGGCTACAACCCCGAGGGCCGCACCAGCGCGGAAGCGTCGTTGCGAACGGCCGCGCTCACCATCTTCCCGTTTATTTCGCGCAGATTCCCCTACGCAAAAATCCAGCAGTGGAACTTGAGCGTGCAGCGGCAGATCGGCTCGACGTTCGTGGTGGAGGGAATGTATCAGGGCGCAATTGGCGTGAACCTGCTCGGGTTCGACAACATCAACTTCCGCGCTCCGGGTCCGGGCAACGTACAGCAGCAGCTTCCGTTCCCCGCGTTCGCGCGCATCCAGAACGAGGACATGTGGGGTCAGAGCAATTTCCACGGGTTCGGCATGAAACTGGAACAGCGGCCCGTGCATGGCATCACCTACCTGATCGCATACACGTGGGGCAAGTCGATCGACAACGCCTCCACGTTCAATCAGGGGCCGCAGTGGACCGATCCGTTCAACCGCCGTAGTGGACGCAGCGTCTCCGATTTCAACGCGCCGCACCGTTTTTCCGCGGCGTACGAATACCGGCTGCCGTTCGGCAAGAACTGGAACGGCGCGGCGAAGTGGGCGCTTTCCGGATGGGGCGTTCGCGGACTGACGTTCTTCCAGAGCGGACTTCCGCAATCGCCATCGATGAATCTGGCGCGAACGGGCATTTGCGCGGCGGCGTGCGCGGCCCGGCCGGATCGCGTGGGCGACGGCAACATCTCCAAGGACACGCGGACGCTGTCGCGATTCTACGACGTCAACGCGTTCCGCGTGATCGCGGCGGGCGGCGCCGACCGGCGTGTCGGCAACGCGGGCCGGAACATCCTGGTGTCGGCGGGAACCAACAACTTCGACTTGCAGGCGTTCAAGGGTTTCCGGATCAAGGAAGGCCACAACCTCGAGTTCCGCTGGGAGAACTTCAACGCGTTCAACCACACGCAGTGGGGCGCGGCCGCGGCGAACATGGAAGCGCCCGAGCAGTTCGGCGTGATCAGCGGCACACGGGCGCCGCGCATCATGCAGTTCGTCCTGCGGTATTCTTTCTAGTTCATGAAACTCATCCGCTTCCGTCATCTCGGGAGCGTGCACGCGGGCGTGGTGACGTCCGCTGGCATCGTTCCCGTCCCTGAAATCAACGCGCGCCGGGGCGCGTCCGTGCCCGATTGCCCGCTCGGCATCATCCAGTCCGGCGATACGTCCGCTTTGGCCGATACGCGGGATTGCGGCGTCATCCCGTTCGGCGATGTCACGCCGCTGCTGCCCTACGAGGTTCCGCCCAAGATATGGTGCATCGGCCTCAACTACAAATCGCACGCGGCCGACATCAACGCGGTGCAGCCGGAGGAACCGGGCAGCTTCATGAAGCCCGCGTCCTGCATGATGCAGCCCGATACCGAAATCGTGTTGCCGCCGCGCGACGTCACCGACGACGTGGATGCCGAGGGCGAACTCGGCGTGATCATCGGCAAGTCCTGCCGCTTCGTTCCGGCGGAGAACGTCAAGGACGTGATCTTCGGCTACACCACCACGCTCGATCTCACCGCGCTCGACGTGCTTCGCAAGAATCCGCGTTACCTGACGCGCTCCAAGAGCATCGACACCTTCTTCAGCTTCGGACCCGTGATCGTCACGGCGGACGAGGTCGCGGACGTGAACGGGCTCGAAGTTATCACCGAACACAACGACGGAATCTGCTCGCGCGACTTCGTATATAATATGCACCACCGGCCTTACGAACTGGTGCGCTACCATAGCGACTTCTTCACGCTGCATCCGGGCGATCTCATCTCGACCGGCTGCCCGAAAGGCGCCAGAATCAAGCCGGGCGACCGCGTTCGCTCCCGCATCGACGGAGTGGGAACGTTGTCGGCAAGGGTGACACAAGGAGAACGCCATGCGCGTATTGGGTAAGGTACTGATCGCGGCGCTGCCCGTCGTGGCCGCCAGCAACATGATCCTCCGCGACGAGTTCGGTGGAACCGCGCTCGATTCGTCCTGGAAGGCCGGCAAGGGCAAATGGGAGATGGTGGGCGGCGCCGTGAAGGGCAGCGAATTGGCTTCCGACAAGCACGCGGCTGTCATTCGCCGGCCCGTCGCTTATCGAAACGCGGATATCGTTTTCGAATTCAAGCTCGCCGGCGCCGAATGGGTGGCCCTCAGCCTGAACAAACAGGGCGCGCATGTCGCCCGCGTGGTGATCTCGCCGAAGGGCTTCCGCATCCAAAAGGATTCGCCCACCGCGATGCTCGCCAAAAACGACGATCCCATCGCGGCGGACGTTTGGCATAAGATGCGCGTCACCGTGGATGGCCAGAATATGAAGGCGTCGCTCGACGCTCGAACGTTGATCGAAGGCCGGCACGAGGCGATCGACGTGGACAAGGTCGATATCGGATTTCCGGTAAAGGGCCAGTCCGTCTACCTCCGCAACGTGTCGGTCACGACGAAATAGCCGCGCCATGCCGATGGCGCACTGGTGTCTGTTCCCCGCGCTGACCATGTCGCTCGGATGGGGGCTCCGCGGATTCATTGGCGGAGGCCCGCTGGGCGCGATGATCCCCGGCGCGCTGGTGGCGCTCGCGCTGTGCCTCCTACTCCGGCGTGACCACGAGGACGCGGCCGTCATCGCGGCGTTGGGAGCCGTCGGGATCGGCTTCGGCGGCCAGATGACCTACGGCCAGACCATCGGCCACTCGTTCGTGCCGGAAACCATGTGGTTCGGCCTGTTCGGACTCGCGTTGAAAGGCGCCATCTGGGGCTTGCTCGGCGGGGGCGTGGTGGGAATCGCGCTCGACCGCCAGAATATCGGCGCGCGCCGCATCGGACTCTCGTTCCTCGCCATGCTCGCGCTGACGTGGGTGGGCTGGAAGCTGATCAACGAGCCGAAGCTCATCTACTTCTCCAACCGTCTGGACAGGCCCCGCCCGGAGATCTGGGCCGGGCTTGCGTTGGGCGCGCTCGCGATGCTGGCGGTGGCGCGATCGCCGGTCGCCTGGCGCTTTGCCGCGCGATCGTTCGTGGGCGGCGGATTCGGCTTCGGCGTGGGCGCGTGGATACAGGTAGCCGGCCGCACCGCGTTTCCCCATCCCTGGATCGGCTACTGGAAGGTGATGGAGTTCTTCTTCGGCTTCTGGTTCGGATTCGCGCTCGGATTCAGCGCGTGGAAGGAACGGGCGCTGATCGCTCGATCCGGATTCGCTTCGCGCCTCAAACCGGTCCCGGTGTATCTCCTCATCGGCGTGGCCGTCGTGGCTGGCGGACTGTGGCTCCACGCGCATGCCCCGATCCGGTTCGGTTACACGCTGGTGGGCGCGGGCCTGATGGCCCTGGCGCTCCGATCCGGCAGCGCCGCCTGGAACGTGGCCATCGCGATGACCTATTGCGCGTTCTCGATCGATTACCTGCGCGCGAGGCCCGCCATGAATCGGGAGGCGCTCTGGGTGGCGATCGCCGTCACCTCGCTCGCCGTAAGCTGGCTGACCGCCCGCTGGGGGCGCGTGCTGCCGCTGTTCCTGCTCTTGCTGTGGACCGCCAACGCCAACAGCTACCTCAAATCCTTCACTCCGCCCGCCGAACGCGGCCCCGCGCACCTGGCCGTGGAGATCGTGTTCACGATCCTCGGCATCGCTTCCACGCTGTTGGCGCTGAAGACCGCCCGGTCAGCGGTACTTCCGCAGGACCGCGAGGAGCCGGCCCTGGACGTCCACGTCGGAAGCGGGTACGCGGATCGGCTGCATGGTTGAGTTGGCGGGCTGAAGCCGCACCGATCCGTCGGCCTCGCGGTACAGCCGCTTCAAGGTCGTCTCCGACCCTCGAATCAGCGCCACCACCACCTCGCCGTTCCGAGCCTCCGCCGTGCGCTCGATCAGCACATAGTCGCCGTCGCAGATGTGATCCTCGATCATCGAGTCGCCCCGCACCTGCAATGCGTACGTGTTCGGATCGCCGGTGAAGTCGCCGAAATTGATTGTCTCCGCGCCGCCGTAGGCTTCCACGGGAGCGCCCGCCGCGATCCGGCCTTGGACGGGGATCTCGAGCGATACCGGCTTGGCGCCGCGCGATGGCTTGGACTCGGTGAAGTACCGGTCCGCCAGTTCGAGCGAACGGCTGTGATTGAACGACCGCCGCAGGTACTCCTTCGACTCGAGCGCCGAGATGTGTTTGTGAACGGTCGCCAGCGACGCCAGATCCAGTCCGCGCGCGATCTCTTCGTAGCTGGGGCAATATCCCCGATCGTCCACGAACGTCGCAACGAAATCCAACACTTCCTTCTGCCGGGGTGTCAGGGCCATGGCCCTATTATGGGCGAAGAAAAAGAGAAAATCAAATATTTCCTTTGCGGAGCCCCTCGGCCAGATACTCCGAAGCCCGCATCGATAGCGCCAGGATCGTCAAAGTCGGGTTCTGCGCGCCGCCGGTGACGAACGACGAGCCATCCACCACGAACAGATTCCGCACGTCGTGCGACTGGTTGAACCCGTTCAAAACCGACTTCTTCGGATCGCTCCCCATGCGGCACGTGCCGAGCTCGTGAATGCTCTCGCCCGGCGGCACGAACGTCGAATGTTTGGCGATCGTCTCGAAGCCCGCGCCCTTGCACATCGCGTCGGCCGACTCCATCGCGTCCTTCGCCATGGCGTACTCGTTGTCCCCGTACTTCTGCGAGATCCGCAACACGGGGATGCCCCACGCGTCCTTCATGTCCTTGTCGATGCTTACGTGATTCTCGAACCGCGGCAGCACCTCGCCCATCGCCGTCATCGAAAATCCGGCGCCGCGCAGATTCTCGAGTTCCTTCGCCAGTGGCTCGCCGTACAGCGGCAGCAGTTTGGCCGAAGGCGTCCCACCACTGCCGAAATCGTATGTGTAGCCGCGGAGGAAGTTCTTCTCCTTCTTGTCCACGTTGCGGAAGCGGACCACGTATCCGCCGCCGCCCATCAGGTTGCGCGGACCCTTGCCGCCCTTCGCCTCGGGAACCGCGCACACGATGCAGTTCTTGATGTAGAACTGATCGAACAGGTACCGCCCGAGCGCGCCGCTCGAATTGCCCAGCCCGTTCGGATGCTGCCGCGAAGCCGAGTTCAACAGCAGCCGCGTGCTTTCGAGCGTCGACGCCGACACCACCACCGCGCGAGCCTTCACGTGATAGTCGCGGCGGCTGCGCCGGTCCACGAAGTGCACGCCGTCCACGCGGCCGGTGTCCGGATTCACGGAAAGCCGGCTGACCACGGCGTTCGGAACCACGGTCAGCTTGCCGGTCGCCAACGCGTCGGGCAGCAGCAGGTTGGTGGACGACGCCAGCGTTCCGGACGCGCGCCGCGGCTTGGTGGTCGGAATCCCCAGCTTCTTGCACGATTCGATGAAGCGCCGCACCGACACGCTGTCGTTCGAATCGTCCAGCAAGAGCTTTCCGTCGGGAAGCTGAGGCAGCCCTTCGTTGCGGCCGGACACTCGGAACATGGGCTCGGCGCGGTCGTAGTAGGGCGCCAGATCGGCCAGCCGCACCGGCCAGTTCTCGCCGTATCCGTCGTGATCCTTGGCCCGGAATTCGAAGTCCGACAAACGCCAACTCGCCCGGCCCCAGCGCAGCATTTTGCCGCCCAGCGCGCGGATGCGGACCCAATAAAAGGGCTCGTTCTCCGCGTAGGTATACGGATTCTGCTTCTCGTCCGCCCACAGGTTGGCGTCGAACTCGCTGGCCTGCGTCACGTGCGGGAACCGGCCCGGCTTGCCGAAGCCGCGATACGGCAGGTCGTGCACGTTCACCAGCGACCGGTCCCGCTCCCAGTCCACCATCGGACCGGCCTCGAGCATCAGGCACTTCACGCCCAGCCTGGTCAGCGTGTGCGCGGCCATGCCGCCGCCCGCGCCCGATCCGATGATGACAACGTCGTGGTCGTTCTTCTTCGCCATGTTCAGTCGAGCACCCGCCAATAGTAGTTGGACATGCCGCCCGCGCCGCGCCGTCCGCGCGAGGCCGATTCGGCCCATTCGCGCGAATTCGCCGCCGCCTGCAAGATGTCCGATTTCGCCTGCTCCAGGAATCGGGCGAACGGATCGGACGGCCCCGCATAGGTCCACGGCGTGCGCAACGGCGCCAGCGTCTCGTCGATCGGCCGCCCCGATTCCGAGTGCAGCCTGTCCAGACCGTCTCGATACAACTTCTGAACCGGCGCCGGCGACTCGCGGATCAGGAAGTCCAGAAACTCCGGCACGCCCGCCTCGTTCGCCGAAGGCCGGCCTCCGGCAGCCGGAGCGATCGCGTCCGCCAGCCTGCGCAGCGCGGCGAACTGTTCGGTGGTGAAAAAACGGCGCGGACTGTCCGCCACTGTCTCCACTCCCACCGTGGCCAGCCTCGGGAACTGGTCTCCCACGCTGGGTACGGGCGTTTGCGCGGGCATCGCGGCGGCGGCCGCCGGAACCCCCACGATCGACTGCAACACGCTGCGGCGCTTCATGACTCTTCGCTAAGCTAGCATAACGCCATGAACTTCGACTACTCTCCCCGTGTCCAGGAATATCGAAAGCGGCTCATCGATTTCATGGACGCTTGCGTCTACCCCAACCAGCGCCTCTGGCACGAGCAGGTTCGCGCGAATCGATGGCAGCCCACGCCCATCGTCGAGGAGTTGAAGCCCCAGGCTCGCGCAGCCGGACTGTGGAACCTGTGGCTGCCGCACTCCGATGCCGGCCCCGGCCTGACCAACCTC
>SYLY01000143.1 GCA_005808475.1 Acidobacteriota bacterium | reverse complement strand
CTCGCGCAGCATCGCCGCAACCGCGCCGCAGACATCCACTTCGGCAGGCGTGCCGAACACCAGCACCGACGCCCCCAGGCGCTTCGCCACGGCGGCCCCGGCTTCGGCGAACCGTTCGGGCAGCCAGCGCTTGGCGGTGCCGTAGGCGGCGCCGGGACTGATTCCGATCCACGGACCCGCCAAGCCTCGCTCCTGCAGTTGGCGCGCGCCGTCCGCCGCCGCTTCCACCGCGCCTTCCAGGCGGATCGTCACCTCGGCCGGCAGTTCCCCGGCGAGGCCCAGCCGCCGCAGCAGTTCCAAATAATAGAAGCTCTCATGACGGGGAATGGCGCCTGGTTTCGGCCGCTCGACCGGATGCGTGAGCAGGATGCGCCGTCCGTCGCGGTTGTACCCCGCGCGGACCGGGATTCGCGCCAGGTAGGCGGTGGCCGCCGAGTCGAAGGAATTGGGCATCAGCAGCGCCCAGTCGAAGCGCTCCCGGCGCAAGTCGCGCGCCAGCCGCCACTTCGCGCCCCAGTCGCCCGCCCCGGGCTTCGGCGCATAGGCGATCACTCGATCGGCGAAGGACTCCCTCGCGTAGACCCCGGCGACCCACGACCGCGCCAATACGGCGATGTGCGCCGACGGGCACGCGCCGCGTACCGCGCGCAGCGCCGGCAGCGACATGATGGCGTCGCCAACCCAGTTGGTGGCGCGAATCAGGATTCGAGCGGGAGCCGGTCCGTCAAGCAGCGGCACGACCGCTCGCGCCCGGCGAGCCAGAGGGCCGGAGTGTCGATTTCCTTCCCAGGAAGCTGACAAAGTTGACGCGGCAGGCCCGGCAACGATGGGCCTTCCCCCCAATGTGGAGGAGCGCCCGCACGTACCCGGGGGGGAAGTAGTAGGGCTCGTCCCAATCGGTCAATTCGGAACGGTAGCACTTGGGACAGCGCGCGTGCGTAAGGCCGTCGAGCCACAACAGCGCCTTCCGGTGCCGATGCCCGCAGTCACGGCAGCGGACGTGGCAGAACCCGACGATCGAGCGCAACTCCTCCCACATCGACCGCGCCCTCGAAACCCGAAGGTTCGCTGAGCCGCAATTGGGACAGGTTCCGATCACGATATTGCCCGTTTCAACCCAATTGTATTACAGGCCGGCTGCTTCGGCCAAGCTCGGCGACGTACCGGAACCCGCCCACTTCCGCGACGGCCAGACGCGTATTCCCTCAAACGCGGGAGGTCACATAGGCGTCGACGTATGCGATAAAACTCTTTTTGAATGAGTCACCTAAAGACCCGGAACGCGAAAGTGGGCGGTGCTGTACCGATAGTACTGGCAGTAGATCGCGAGTGGTGGAAGTGACGTAGACGGCATCGGCGGTAAAGATCTCGTCGAGCGTCAACGGCCTCTCCACAACGGCGCAACCGGCCGGTTTGGCGTCGCCGAGCAGCAGTTCCCTCGTCACTCCGGGTAGGCAACCCGCGGACAGCGGCGGCGTCGCCATGACACCGTCCTTCTCGAGGAAGATGTTGGCCGAGGTGCATTCGGCGACCTCGCCGCGCTCGTTCAGCAGGATCACCTCGTCGAATCCCGCCTCCTTGGCCCGGTCGAGCCAGGTCAGATTGTGCGACCACGACGTGATCTTGGCGCCCGTGAACCGGCAGGCCGAGTGCCGCGCCTGGGGTTCCACGGTCAGGTGAACGCCCTCGCCCCACTGGTTGGAAGGCGCGGTGAAGGCGATCGTGCTCGAGTCGCGTTCGATGCCTTCTCCTTCGAACATCCCGCCCCGGTTGCGGACCACGGCCACCCGCAGCGTCGATTCCCAGGCCTGATTCGCCTCCACCAGCCGGATCAGGTCGCGGCGAAACATCTCCGGATCCGCCGGGAAAGGAACGCGCATCAGCTCCGCGTCTTTCCTCATTCGCGCCCAATGGCGTTCGAAGGCAAACAGGACGCCGCGCGCGACCCGCAGCGTGCTGAACACGCCCCAGCCGTTCATGAAGCCGGTCTGGCCGGGTGAAACCGAACGTTCGGCGCTGGGCTGAATCACGCCGTCATGGAGAAGGAAACGGTGCATGCAGACTCTCATTTTAGGCCGGACCGCGGGTCAACGGCCAGTACGCATACACGACGAACTTCAGCCGGCGCCCGGCCGCGGCACGCTCCGATCCATCCGGCGTCATCACCGGGACACGCGACGCCCGAATCAGCGCTCGTTCGCCAACGCGAACAGGTGGTTGCGGCCGCGCATGTAGATAACTCCATCGGCGACCGCGGGACTCGCCATGACCGGTTCGCCCAGATCGCTCTCGGCGGCCAGCTTGTACTCGCGCCCGAGTTCCAAGGCGAACGTGTGGCCCGCCTCGCTGGTGATATAGAGCCTGCCTCCGGCCGCCACGGGCGAAGCGGAAAATCCCGCGTTGCCTCCGCCCAGACGCTGCTGAAAGAGCCGCTCGCCGGTGGAGAGCTGCAATGCGGTGAGGACACCGTTGTCGTAGCAGAAGTAGCCTACTCCACCGTGCAGCACTGGCGTCTGCATATAATTGCCCACGCGATCCTGCTTCCAGGCGATCGCCCGGGAGCCCTCGGCGATCTCGCCCACCGCATCCGTCCGGATCGCGTACACCGGCCGTGCTCCGCCGTGCGCGTTGGTGATCACGACGAGCCCATCGGCGTAGACGGGCGTCGGCACGGGTATGTCGCCGCCGCCGGCGAGCTTCCACAGTTCCCGGCCCGACTTCAGGTCGTAACCGCCGATGTGCCGCCAGCCGTTGACCACCACCTGCAACGACTTGGCGCCGTTCGCCGTGTAGGGAATCACCGCCGGGCTGCTGAACACCGGCACGTCGCGTCGCGGCGCGCGCCACAACTCGCGGCCCGATCCCGCGTCGAACGCCGCCAGGAACGAATCCTGTTGAACGTCCGCCTGGATCAATACGACGCCATCGTGCAGCACCGGCGAACTCGCGTAACCCCACTGCGCCGACGGGACACGGAAGTACCCCCCGTCGAGTATCCCGAGATCCTTCCTCCAGAGCGGCTTGCCGTCCAGGTCGAACGCGAACAGCCCTTCCGAGCCGAACGACACGATGAGCCGCTTGCCGTCGGTGGCGGGCGTCGGATTGGCGTGGCTCGACTTCGGATGCCGCTTGACCTTGGGAGCACCCTCGTGCGCGACGCGCGTCCACAGGATCTTGCCCGACTTACGATCGACGCAGTGGACCTCGAAGCGGTGCGCGCCCTCGTCCTGCACCGAGCCGATGTCGCCATACAGACCCAGCTTGACTTCCGCGGCGCCAAAAGAGACCGGCGTCGCACTCGTGAGAAATACGCGGCTGCCCCAGATTACCGGACTCGAGTATCCCAGTCCGGGGACCGCGGTCTTCCACAGCACATTCCTGCCGGACTCGCCATTCCAGGAGAGGGGCGTGCCGCCGTCGCCGATCCCGCTTGCCGACGGGCCCCGGAACTGCGGCCAGTTCGCCGCATGCGAGCCGGCGGCAATGGCGAGGAGCGCGGTGATTCTGGTCATGAAAACAGTATCGCCTAGACGGTCGCGGGAATCGGATCCCTCACCGAGGGCGCCAGGGACTCCGTTGATGTCTGGCGATTCCCGCAAGAGGGCAGTTGCAATGCGATCCGAAAGTTTTTAATATGGAAGGCCAGTTTCCAGATCCGGGATTGAAACGTTCGCATCCAATCAGCGTCTCTATTAAGACTGGCGATTTTTTTTTCGGAGAGAGTGGTAAAGTCGGCGGCGGAATCCACCGATGAACCAAACACCGTACAGTCTGGTAGGCGGGCGAAGCGGGATGAAAAGATGGCACTTGAATTGCAAAGGATCTGTGCTATCATTTCATGAACCGAAGAGAGCACCCCTTCGAAGTGGTGTTCGACCGGTACGGTTGAAGTGTGACGATCGGCTGCAGATTCATTGAGTTTCCTAGACGCAGATTCTTGAAACTTTTTCGAAGTCAAGTGCGTCTGAAGCGTAAGAACAGAGCGGTTAAATCAAACAATACAAAGGAGTAGATAAGAGCGGCCGGTCCTATGCCCGCCGCCACCTGCTGACGAGGAGGAACCAAAACATGACCAAGACCGAAGTTGCCAAATTCAAGCAGATTCTGGATGCCAGGCTGGCCGAACTGGCCCGTTTGCTCCGGAACCGCGAGGCGATCGCTATCGAGAAGTCTGCTGACGCTCTCGATGAGGTCCAGCACGCCGCCGAACGCGAGCTGGCCATTCGCAATCTCGACCGAGAGTCCGGTCTCCTGCGTCAGGTGAAGGGAGCGCTCATCCGCATTGACGACGGTTCCTACGGCGTTTGCATGCACTGCGAAGAGGACATCAACCCCAAGCGGCTCAACGCCGTACCGTGGGCGCAGTACTGCATCTCCTGCCAGGAACTGGCAGACCGCCGGAGCGCCTCCGAGGATTCCGAAGACGGCGTCTTCGAGGATGCGTTGGCCGCCTAGTCGCGGATTATCTGCTCGTTTGTTCAACCGGGGCGAGGCTACGGCCTCCGCCCCGGTTTCGCGTTCAGGCCCGAATCCGCGCCGCCGTCACCATGCGCCCGGCCGCCGCGCCCTCCCGGCGGAACGATTCGAACCGCGAGCCGCCGCACATCGTGCACGCTCCGCTGGGATCGATCCTGGCGGGATTCACTCCCAGATTTCTGAGTTGGCGTGCGAGCGTCTCCGGCAAGTCGACTTCGGTTTTCCGGTCGAGATCGTTCCGTTCCGGAAACCAAGGCTGGAACCGCCGTGCCACCTCGGGTCCCACTTCAAAACAGCAGTGACCGATCGTGGGACCGATGGCGGCGTGTAAATCCGACACGGACGTGGCAAAATCGGCACACATGCGGTGCACGGCATGGGCCAGGATGCTGTCTACCGCGCCTCGCCACCCGGCATGAACCACCGCGATCACCCGTTTGCGGTGATCCGCCAAAACCACAGGTGCGCAGTCGGCTGTGCGAATCGATATCCAAATTCCAGAAGTGGAAGCCACCAATGCGTCGCCTTCGCCGAGCCGCCCGGTTTCTCCACAGGTTCGATAGACGATGTTCGAATGGATCTGGGACAGGGTCGCGGCGGGCTCCCCATCGAGCCAAGCGCCCGATTCGCGGGTTCCGAATCCATGCTCCAGCCAGTCGAGCCTGGCAAGCAGTTCCGAGCGGTAGATCCCGCCCGAATCGAGTATGAAGGCCATTCGAACCTGCCAGTGTAGCGCGGCGACCCACGGTATAGTGTAGGGATGGCCGCTCACCCGACCCCGGACCGATTCTTCGACATGCTCTCCGGCATCCAGCGCACGGCTGTGCTGCGGACCGCGGTGGAGCTCGGCATCTGCGACGCCATCGCCGGCGGAGCGGTCACCGCCGCGGCCATCGCCGCCCGGGCAGGAGCCTCGGAGAAGGGCGTCCGCATTCTCTGCGACTATCTCTGTACGGTAGGCCTACTCGAGAAAGCCGCCGCCGGATATTCGCTGAGCGGCGAGGCGGCGTTCTTCCTGGTCTCCTCATCGCCAGCCTATCTGGGCGGGACGATTCGGTTCCTGCTGGGCGACGCGATCCGCGCCGGATACGACAATTTGACTCAGGCCGTGCGCCAAGGGTCCACGGCGCTTGCGGCCGGGTCGATGGCGCCGGAGCATCCGATGTGGTGCGATTTCGCGCTCGCGATGGTTCCGATGATGATGCCGGCGGCAATGTTCATGGCCGGGGCGGTTCATCGCGACGGGCCCTGTAAGATACTGGACGTGGCGGCGGGACACGGCATCTTCGGAATCAAGCTGGCGCAGCGGAATCCGGAAGCGCGCGTGGTGGCTTGCGACTGGGCGGCGGTGCTCGAGGTCGCGAGGGAGAACGCCCAAGCCGCTGGCGTGGCGGACCGTTGGACGGCGCTGCCGGGGTCGATCTTCGAGGTGGATCCCGGAGGCGGTTACGATCTGATCCTGTTGACCAATTTTCTCCACCATTTCAGCCCTTCCACCAATGAGACGCTGCTTCGTAAGGTTCACGGCCAGCTCGCTCCTGGAGGCCGGTGCGTGACGCTCGAGTTCGTGCCGAACGCGGATCGCATCTCGCCGCCGCAGGCCGCCCAGTTCGCGGCCGTGATGCTCGCGACAACCGGGGAAGGCGACGCTTACCCGTTCGCCGAGTACGAGGCGATGTTCGCGGCGGCTGGATTCGCGAGTTCGGAGCACGTGATCATTCCGGGGTTTCCCGGAAGCCTGATCGTTTCGTCCCTCTAACCGATGACCAGATACACACCATCCAGTCCCGAGGAGATGGCCGAGATCCTGGCCGCGCGCGCCCGCGCCGGAGAGTCCATCTTGCTCGGTGGCGCGTTCACCAAGAACCGGCTCGGCGGATCCATGGCGCCGGCGGCCGCGCGGATATCCACCGAGGGACTGGCCAAGTTACTCCAGTACGAGCCTAAGGATCTGACCATCAGCGTCCAGGCCGGCATGAAATGGGCGGATCTGCTGGCGCTGCTGGCCGGGAATCGCCAGACGATTCCGCTCGACCCGCCCTGGGGTTCGCAGGCCACCGCCGGTGGCGTGGTCGTCTCTAACTTGTGCGGACCGCGGCGGCGCTTCTTCGGATCGGCGCGCGACATGGTAATCGGCATGAAGTACGCGACGCTCGAAGGTAAGCTGGTCCAGACCGGCGGCATGGTGGTGAAGAACGTCGCCGGGCTGGATACGGCGAAGCTGATGATCGGGTCGCTGGGGACGCTCGCGGCGGTGGTCAGCGTGAACTTCAAGCTGTTTCCGGCCGCTCCCGCCACGGGCACGTGGCTGTTCCATTACGCGTCGCTGGCCGCGGCGATCGAGAAGCGGAACTGGCTGCTCGCCGGCGTGTTGCAGCCTTGGTCGGCCGACCTGTTGAATCCGCACGCAGCGGCGATGGTGGGCGAGGAGGGCTGGGTGCTGGCGATCCAGGCAGGCGGGAGCGAAAGGCTGATGGAGCGCTACGGACGCGAGTTACACGGCGCGCGGCGGCTCTACGGCGAACGCGAGGAGCGTTTCTGGAATGCGATTCGCGAGTTCGCGCCGGCGTTCCTGCGCGACCGGGTGGACGGCGTGGTCGCGCGGCTGCCGGTTCCGTTGGCGAGCGTCGGGGATGTGGCGGCCACCGCGTCGATGCCCTTCCTGTGCCGGGCGGGAAACGGCGTCTGCCAAGGCTTCTTCCCCGATATCGGCGGCGCGGCGGAGTGGTTGCGCGAGTCGCGCGAGAGGGGTTGGAACGGAGTGGTGGAGTTCCACGGATCGGAGGGAGGCGGCCAGGAGCTGTGGCCGTATCCGGGAGAGGATCTGGCGGCGATGGAGAAAATCAAGCGGATGCTCGATCCCGGCCATCTATTGAATCGCGGGAGGCTGCATGGCCGCATTTGATTTCATCGCGCTCGACAAGCCGCGCCAGAGCGACCTGGACCGCTGTGTCCACTGCGGGCTCTGTCTCAACTCGTGCCCCACTTATCGAGAGTTGGGTATCGAAATGGATTCCCCTCGCGGCCGCATCTACCAGATGAACCAGGTGGCGCGGGGAGAAGCGGCGATCGGCCCCTCCTACATCGAGCACATCGACCTGTGCCTCGCGTGCCGCGGCTGCGAGAGCGCGTGTCCGTCGGGCGTGCAGTACGGCCGTCTGGTGGAGGCGGCGCGCGCGGAGATCGAGGCGGCGACTCCGCGGCCATGGCACGAAAGGCTGGTGCGCCACGTCGTGTTCGAGCGGCTTCTGCCATCGCGATTCCTGCTGCGGCTGGCGGGGCGGATGCTCTGGCTGGTCCAGGCCAGCGGACTGCAAAAGATGATCCGGTCGCTCGGGCTGCTGCCGGGGCGCATGAAGGATCTGGACCGGTTGGCGCCGCCGGCCGAGATGCCCGATTTCTTCTCGAGCTACGGCCGCGTGTTTCCGGCGGAAGGAAGCCGGCGTCACAAGGTGGCGCTGCTCGGCGGCTGCATCGCCAATGTGTCGTTCGCGCGGCTGAACGAAGCCACGGTTCGCGTGCTGACCAAGAACGGCTGCGAAGTGCACGTACCGGACGGCCAGACCTGCTGCGGCGCGCTGCATGTCCATGCGGGTATCCGGGACCAGGCGCGCAAGCAGGCTCGCCAGAACATGGACGCGCTGCTCGGCCAAGGGTTCGACGCGCTGATCACCAACGCCGCCGGCTGCGGATCGACGCTCAAGGAGTATCACGACCTGTTCGAGGGCGATCCGGCCTACGGGGCCAAGTCGCACGAGTTCTCCAAGCTGGTGAAGGATGTCAACGAATTCCTGGCGGCGATGGAGTTGAATCCGAATCTGGGCCCGGTCCGGCGCACGGTGACCTACCAGGATAGCTGCCACCTGGCCCACGGGCAGAAGATCCGCGCGCAGCCGCGCAAGTTGCTGCAGTCGGTTCCCGGACTCACCTTGAAAGAGATGGCCGGCTCCGACATCTGTTGCGGCAGCGCGGGTATCTACAACGTGCTGCACACGGACATGGCGATGGGAATCCTCGAGAAGAAGATGGCGAACGTGAATCGCACCGGGGCCGATGAAGTGGTCACGGCGAACCCGGGCTGCATGATCCAATTGCGGGCGGGGACGTGCCAACACGGCAGCGGACAGCCGGTGAAGCACGTGGTGGAGATCCTGGACGAATCGTACGCGGCGTTCCGAAGTTGATATGGCGGGGCTCGGCGGGTATCTGGCGGTGTTCGCGGGAGCGGGCTTCGGCGGCGTGGCCAGGTATGCGGTGGGCTTGGCCGTGGTTCGCCATTACAACGGACCCTTCCCGCTCGCCACCTTCCTGATCAACGTGTCGGGCTGCTTTGCCGCCGGGCTGATCGCCGGCTTGCTGGCGCAACGGACGCCGCCGCCGCACGACCACTGGAGGCTGCTGTTGGTGGTTGGCGTCATGGGCGGCTACACCACGTTCTCCACCTTCGGCGTGGAAACCTATCGAGCCATTCGAGACGGCTATCTCGCGATCGCGGCGGCGAACGCCGTGGGCAGTGTGCTCGCCGGCGTCGCGGCGGCGGCGCTGGGCGCGGCCGCGGCTCGTCGCGGATTCTGAACCCGGCGGCTCAAACCGGCTCCACGCGGACCGCCGCCACCTTGTACTCGGGCGTCCCCGTGTAGGAGTCGCGGCCCGGGCCCGTCACGTTGTTCACATACGATTCGGTGGAGTGGAACGTCGCGAACACCACACCCTCCAGCGCCGACCCATCGACTCGCACCGGTAGCGTGCACTCTCCCCAACGGCTGGACACCTTCGCCATGGCGCCGTCGCTCAGGCCGAATCGCTCCGCGTCGGCCGGCGCGATGTCGAGCGTGTCGCGTCCGCGGAAGCGCACGTTCGGCGTCCGCATGGTCATCGTTCCGGCGTTGAACTGGAACAAGGTCCGGCCGGTGGTCAACAGCAACGGGAACCCGGCGCCAGTGGATTCGGAAGAGGGGCGGAACCCGGGCCGCCGCAATTCCGCGCGTGGCGAGCCGGCGAACGAGGACTCGTGCAGAATCGCCGTGCCCGGATGATCCTCGGAGGGGCATGGCCACTGCAGTCCGCCGTGTTCCAGGCGCGCATAGGTGATGCCCGCTCCGGCCGGCCATACCGAGCGGATCTCGTTCCAGATCTCCTCCGCGGAATGGAAGTCGAACAGATCGCCCTTGCCCATTGCCTTCGCAACCGCGCACACGATCTCCCAGTCGGCGCGGCTTTCGCCCAGGGGCGCGATCGCCTGGCGCACGCGCTGCACGCGCCGTTCCGCGTTCATGAACGTGCCGTCCTTCTCGTAGCTGGACGCGGCGGGAAAAAACACGCTGCCCACCGCGGCCGCGGTTTCGTTCAAGAACAGATCCTGCACCACCACGAACTCGAGCTTCTCCAGCGCGTGTCTGGTGGCGGCGGTATTCGCGTTCGTCAACAGGATGTCGTAGCCGGTGGTCCAAATCGCGGCGAGGTTGCCCGCCTCCGCGGCGTCGAGCATTCCCATCAAACTCAGTCCAGGCCGCGACGGCAGCGGAACTCCCCACTTCGCGGCAAAGCGTTCGACGTGTCCCTCGAGCGGAGCGTATCCGGTGAGATGGCCTGGCTCGCACCCCATGTGCGCCGATCCCTGCACGTTGTTCTGGCCGCGCAGCGGATTTACGCCCGTTCCCGGTTTGCCGAAAGAGCCGGTGAGCAGCGCCAGATTCACCAGCGCCATCACGCCTTCCGATCCCTGCTCGTGCTCGGTGACGCCCAAGCCGTGGACGCTCATCGACGGTCCGCTGGTGGCGTATGCGCGGGCGGCTTCACGGATGGTTGCCGCGGGGACGCCGGTGATCGCCGCGGCGCGTTCGGGCGTCCAGGCCGCGATGAAATCCCGGTACTCGTCCCATCCGGACACGCGGGACGCGGCGAACTCCGCGTCGTGCAAACCTTCCGCCACGATCGCCGATGCCATCGCGTTCAACAGCGCGACATCCGTTCCAGGCCGCGGGCGCATGTGGACCGCGGCGATCGCGGCGAGTTCGGTCACTCGCGGATCGGCGACGATCAACACCGCTCCCCGCAGCGCCGCCTGACGGATCCGCGCTCCCACGATGGGATGGTTCTCCGTGGCGTTGGCGCCGTGGACGTAGATCGTGCGCGCCCGCTCGATGTCGTCGAAGGAATTGGTGGCCGCGCCGGTTCCCAGCATGAGCTTCATCGCCGCCGCGGTGGGAGCGTGGCAAACGCGCGCGCAGCAATCCACGTTGTTGCCGCCGAGCACGGCGCGGGCGAACTTCTGCGCCACGTAGTTGTCTTCGTTGGTGGCGCGCGCCGAGCCGAGCACGCCGATGGAGTCCGGTCCGCGATCGCGTAGCAGTTGCGCGAGCCGGTCCGCCGTGAATCGAATCGCTTCGTCCCACGGCACGCGTTCCCACGCTCCCCGGCGGCGGATCATCGGGAGGGTGGCGCGATCGTCCGCGTGCACGAATCCGAAGGAATAGCGGCCCTTGACGCACAGGTGCCCTTTGCTCACCGGCGCGTCGAGCACGGGGCGGATGGCGGCGATGCGGCCGCCGCGCGTTCCCACTTCCGACTCGCAGCCGACGCCGCCATAGGGACAGGGGGTGCGCGTCCAGGCATCGGGCTCAGGCGCATCGAGCGAGCACTTGTCGGCAATCGCGCCGGATGGACACGTGTCCGCGCATGCGCCGCAACTCACGCACTGGCTCGAGCCGAACTCCACGCCTCCGCTCGCCGCCACGTGTGTCGCGTCCGACCGTCCGTGAACCGCCCAGACGAACTGGCCCTGGAGATCGGCGCAGATGCGAACGCAGCGGAAGCATCCGATGCAGCGGCCGAGGTCGACGTGAATGTAGGGGTGCGAGTCGTCGGGGCGCGATCGTTCGGGCCGAGCCGCTGGAGCCTCGATACCGTAGTCGCGCAGCAGTCGCGCGAACTCGGTGCGCGGGGGTGCGTCGCTGACGCTTGCGGCGAGCATTTCGAGCTCCCCGCGGCGGGCGCGGTCCAGGCGCTCGCTCCTGGTCCGTACGCGGACGCCCGCGGTGAGAGGCGTGGTGCAGGCAGCCGCCGGATGCTCCCTGCCTTCGATCTCGACCATGCACAAGCGGCAACTGGCGAGCGGCTCGAGCCGCCGGTCGTGACAAAGCGTGGGGATCTCCACACCAGCGGAGCGGGCCGCCTCGAGGATGGTGAGCCCATCGGGGAAGTCGCGCGAAACGCCGTCGATCGCCGCCTGCATCGCGCTCACAGTGTAGCTCGTACCGATGGAGGCCGCGGCCTAAGCGGGTGCGTTCATCAGCACGCGGATCGTGCTCTCCACTCGCGCCGCCAGGTCCGCATCGGCGAGCCGGACCTCCTCGAGCAGACCCGCCGCCGCCGCATGGAACGCTCGCGACAGTGCGGCCGCGTCCAGTCCGCGCACGAGCGAGTCCTCGAATCGCGCCGTCTCATCGGCGGGCAACAGGTCGAACCCACGGCCATGCGCCGTGGGCAGGCCGTGGCGCAGGCAAGCGAGAGTCATCGCGTTGTCCCTGATGCCGGCGATCATGTGCGCGGCTTGCCAGGGCCTGCCTCGTACAATGCAACCGCGCGCGTGGAGCGCGTATAGCCAGCCGAATCCGATGAGCGACTCGGCCGATGGCGGCGCGACGTGACGGGGTTCGTTCGCGGAGCCGAAGACGAGCCGGAATGTGGGCGACAGCGCGCGAAACTCGGACTCGGCGACGAACGCGAGATCCACCTGAAGCGTGTCGGAGCGCAGGAATACGCGGTAGGTCCACGGGCCCGCCAACACGTCGAGATGATGCACGGCGAGGTGATCGGCGTACATCCGGTCCGTCCAGGCGTCGATGGTCGCGGAGAGGGAGGCTCCATCGGCGACCGAGAATGCGAGATCGATATCGGACCAACGGTCCTCCCGCCCCTCCGCCGCCGATCCCGTGATTGCGGCCGCCGATATCGCCGGGTCCGCCGCCGCGAGCTCCAGTAGCGTGGAGCGGAGCAGATCGCGATCGCGCGGCGTAAACATACGGGGCCGCCATCCATTCTATGCGGCGTCCGCGGGACGGAACAAATGGATCGGAATACTCGTATTGTCTAAACATGACGAACGCGAATCCCCTGCGCTTGTGGCCTGGCGTGGCCGCCGTGATCCTACAGTGGCTGATTCGCTTCGCCGTGCCCGCCGTTGTTCCCGAGGCGGCGATGTTCGCGATTCTCGGCTCGCTCGCCTGTGGAGTGGTGGTCGTCGTCTGGTGGTTGTTCTTCAGCCGTGCTCCCTGGCTGGAACGCGTGGCGGCGATCGTGCTGATGCCATTGGCGGTGGCGGCGGCATCGCGAATGGTTCATCCTTCCATTGCGAACGGAATGATGGGCATGATGCTGCCGGTCTACGCGGTTCCCGTGTTGAGTCTGGCGCTCGTCGCGTGGGCGGCGCTGAGCGGCGGACTCTCCACCGGAATGCGGCGGGCGTCGATGGCCGCTTTCATACTGCTCGCGTGCGGACTGTTCACGGCGATCCGGACGGGCGGCATCTCCGGCGACGCCGGCGCCGATCTTCACTGGCGCTGGACGCCGACGCCGGAAGAGCGCCTGCTTGCCAGCGCGGCGCCTGTCTCCCCGGCGGCCTCGCCGGCGGCGCTACCGGGCTCGACGGCGGAATGGCCCGGTTTCCGCGGCAAGGACCGCGACGGCGTGGTTCGCGGCGTCCTGATCGAGAGAGACTGGACCAAGTTTCCACCCATTGAACTGTGGCGCCGGCCGGCCGGACCCGGTTGGTCGTCTTTCGCGGTTCAGGGCAACACGATCTATACGCAAGAGCAACGGGGCGAAGAGGAACTGGTGGCGGCGTACGATCTGACGACGGGCGCGCCGGTTTGGGAACATCGCGACAAGGCGCGATTCTGGGAATCCAATGCCGGAGCGGGTCCGCGCGGCACGCCGTCGCTGGGCGGTGGGCGGGTCTACGCGTTCGGCGCGACCGGCATTCTGAATGCGCTCGATGCTCGCACCGGAGCAGTTGTTTGGTCGCGGAACCCCGCGACCGATACCGGCAGGAAGCTCCCCGATTGGGGCTTCGCTAGTTCGCCGCTGCTCGTTGGCGAAACGGTCGTGGTTGCCGCGGCCGGCGTGCTCGCGGCCTATGACTCGGGGACGGGCGCGCCGCGCTGGACCGGTCCCAAGAGCGGCTTTGGCTACAGTTCGCCGCACCTGACCGAGATCGGCGGCGTCCCGCAGATCGTGCTGGCGAATGGCGCGGGCGCGATCGGAGTTGCTCCGGGCGATGGCGCCGTACTCTGGCAGCATGCGTGGCGCGGCGACGGCATCGTCCAACCGGGCTCCGTCGACGGTGGCATCCTGATAGGCAGTGGATCGGGGCTCAGCTCCGGCGTCGGCTTGCGGCGCCTGGCGGTGGCGCGCGGTTCCGGGGGCTGGACCGCCGAGGAGCGATGGACTTCGAACGGCGTGAAGCCGTACTTCAACGACTTCGTCGTCCACAAGGGCCACGCTTTCGGATTCGACGGCGGCATCCTGGCGTGCGTGGATCTGGCGGATGGCAAGCGGAAGTGGAAGGGCGGGCGTTACGGCCACGGGCAGATGATCCTGCTGGCGGATCGGGACTTGTTGTTGGTGTTGTCGGAGGAGGGCGAACTGGCGCTGGTGGCGGCGGATCCGGCGGGGTTCGTCGAAGTCGCGCGACGGCCGGCGATCGAGGGGAAGACGTGGAATCACCCGGTCGTGGCCGGAAGCGTGCTGCTGGTTCGCAACGCGCAGGAGATAGCGGCGTTCCGGCTGGTGTTGGCGGATCGCTAACTTCGGAGCGCCGCGACGAATTCGGTTTCGTAGCGGCGGGCCTCGTCGAGGGCGTTCGTCACCTTTGTCCACCGCTTCTCGAATTCCGCCGCCTTACCGCGGTAGCCGGATTTGGAGAATCGCGCCCTCTTCGGCTGTTG
The DNA here is from genome assembly GCA_005808475.1 of Acidobacteriota bacterium. GTDB lineage: Bacteria > Acidobacteriota > Terriglobia > Bryobacterales > Bryobacteraceae > SYLY01. The sequence goes on along the minus strand of SYLY01000143.1, from coordinate 8,901 downwards.
CGCGAGCCGGGACGCGGGGCCGCCATGGCATTCCTTTCCCAGGCGATTCATCTCGCGGTCATCGGGGAAGAACGCTTCCATGACCCATGCGTCCATGCTCTTCGAGGGCGTGCAGAGCACGACTCGCGCAGGAATGGCGCTCTCGCCAGTCCAGCGCAGCATCACGGCGCGCAAGGCATCCGTCGTGTCCACGGCCGGTGGACATGGCTGTTCGCAGGGCAATCCCACGAAGGGGCTTCCTTCCGCTGGCTCCTCGGCGGCGACGTCGGCGTCGAGATGGAGGATCAACACATCGAAGAGGTCCAATAGTCCGCCGGAGAGCTTGCCTCCTCCGCGGCGCGCGGCCTGGAAGCACCATTTGCCGACGCCCTTCCAACCGCCGCCCAGTGGGCCGGCGTCTCCGCCTCCGGTGAAGGCGTCGCTTTCTTCGGGCTGCAGCAGCGTGGCAACGATGGGCTTCCCACCGGCCATGGACTTCGCCGCGGCTAGCAGGATGTGGTAGTCGCTGATTCCCTCCGCGGCAATTCCAAGGCGGAGAGGCTCCTCAGACACTGGGCATCCCGCCGATGAGCTTGTTCATCCACAGACGCGATAGCGGCCAGTCCTTCTTCGTTGCCAGTTCCAGGAGCTTCGGCGTGATCTCGATGCGCCGTACGACGGTTCGGCCCGTGTCGTCGCGATCGACCGCAAACAGGCGGACTCTGTCGTCTTTGAGCGGCAACCCGTCGAGCACCGCCGGGTTGTGGCTGGTCATCAGCACTTGCGGCTGCCGGGGATTGCTCACGATCCATCGGGAGACGTCCCGCATCAGCGCGGTGGCCAAGCCCGGATTCAAGCCATGATCCGCGTTGTCGATCGCGAATAACCGCGGAGTCTCGGGATGCGCGGCCAGCACGGCCAGGAACAACACGTACAAGGCTCCCTCGCTCGCGTCGTATCCCGACAAGACGTTCCGGCCCTTCCTCATGAAGCGGTCCCGGAACTTGATGACCTGGGGAGCCCCGCTCGCGGAGGGAGAGAGCGGAAGGGAGCCGGATTCGGCGGAACCGAACATGTCGATCCAGTCCACGAGTTCCAACACGTCGCGGGTTATTTGGTCGACCCACTTGTTTCGTTTCCCCTCGCGCAGCAGTTCCAGCACAGCTTCGGGAAGACGGCCCCCGGACAAGCCCAAGGGGTTGCGGGGCTGGTCGTCCCGGGAGACTCCACGCAGAACGGCGGTCGACGGGGAGTAAATGACGTAGCTCTGGAGCCGGCTCAGCAGAATCGCGGGAGGGGTGTCACGAGACAGCTCCACCATCTTCAGCGCCGCTAGGCCGTGCTCGGTATTGGGGTTCCCCGCGAGATTCGGACCGCGGCCAACGAGCCTCTCGCCGTACGACTCGAGGAACTCCGTTTTGAATCTCCAAGCCGGGGCGGGGTCCCGGAGCGGATTGTTCAAGGAAACGCGATAGGAAGCGTCGGCGGATGCCGCCGTGAAGGAAATGTGGGGCTCGCTGGAGCTGGGAAAGGCCGACTTGTAGAGCTTGGGTACTCCCGGACGAACGCCCCGTTGGAGAAGCGTCTGATCGTTGACCTTGCCATCCGCCGCCGCCGACAACACTCCGATGGCTTCGAGGAAATTGCTCTTCCCCGAGCCGTTCGCGCCCACGAAGACGTTGAGCGCGCCCAGTTCGACCTCGACATTCTCGAGGGACTTGAATCCCCGAACCGCGATCTTCTCTATCATCCGTTACGATCCATTATCCGGCGCGCCGACTCGTAGACCTTTAGCGTCCGCCACGCCATGTGCTCCACTCCGAATCCCCGCCGCACCGCCTCGCTCCCCGCCGAGCCCAGCCTCGCCGCGAACACACGGTCCCGCAGCACCGCCTGCAAGCCGTCCGCCAGAGCCTCCGCCGAATCGGGATTCACGAGCAAGCCGCCGCCCGTCGACTCCACCATCTCCGGGAACGAGCCTCGCCGCGGCTGGACCACCGGCACTCCGCATGCCATCGCCTCGAGCACCGGCAGCCCCTTCGGCTCGTCGTAGGTGCACGGCAGCGAGAACACGTCGATCGAGCGTAGGAACTCCGCCTTGCCCTCCCGGCTCAGCTCGCCGCGATACTGGAACTCGTCCGCCCAGCCCCACGCACGGAACTTCGCCTCGACATCCGCCAGATAGCCGCGGTTCTCCGGCGCCATGTAGCCCGCCGCTTCCATCCGCAGCGGACCCACGTCCGAGCGGCCGCGCAGCAATCGATACGCATCCGCCAATAAGGCCAGTCCCTTCTCCGGAGCGATGCGGCCGAGAAACCCCACCACGCGCGGACTCGCACCCGTCCGGTCCGCCGGCGACAATCCGTCCAGCGGTATCCCGAGCGGCGTCACGTGGATCTTCTCGCGGGGAATCCGCAGGTATCGCGACATTTGCACGGCGCTGGCGTTGCTCATCGCGAGGAATGCGTCGACATCGGCCACGCACGAACGGATCAGCTCCAACGCGCGTCCACGCCACGGTTCGGGCAGCCCTTCGAGGAACAGCTCCTCGCCCTGCAGCGTGCACACGATGGCCGATCCCGACGCCTCGCGCAACGGCTTCGCCAGAGAGATCAGCAACGTGAAGGGCAGCGCGATCACGTCTGGCTTGGGCTCGTGGCGCAGCCATTCGACAAGCGCGTCCACCTCCTTGCGCTGCCTGCCGTCGCGGCCCTCGAGGATCGACACGGTGAGTTCGCCCAACGAGGCGGGATCCACCTGGACGCCGCGTCCGGAAAAGAAGCGGATCAAAAACGGCCGGTCCCACAGCCAGTCCAGGAACTTCGGCGTCGCGCGGAACAGCGCCGACTTCTGCTGTAGAAAGATGCTGATGCCGCCGAAGAACACGCGTCCCTCGCTGACGTTGCGATCCTCGGTGCGCGTCGGCGTGTAAAGCGGCAGCAGAATCACGTCGTGGCCCTGCGCCATCAGTTCCCGCGCAAGCGCATTGTCGCGCAGGCAGGAGCCGCAGTACATGTTGGCGGCCCCCGCGGTGACGCTCAGGATCTTCATGCCGCGCGAAACGCCGCGATCAGGCCGTCTGCAATTCGGCGGCCTGGAACGCGCGGCGTGCGTAGAGGTGATCGAAGAGATTGCCCTCGTGGGGCTGATCCCACACGATCCGGTTGGTCTGGATCGCGCCGAAATTGAGCCGCCCGATGTGCTGGTACTTCAGGCAGCGGCGCTTCAACTCGGGATCCTTGGTGATCGCGGTGAGCACCAGCGTCGGTCCCAGAATCTCTGGCATCGACGCTTGCGGAACTTCGACGACGCTCGCGAACGGGAACAGGTACTCCTTGTTCGCCAGTCCGTGCTCGTGCGAGTCGCACCAGACGATGGTCGGCAGCAAATACGAGCAGCCCTCGAACTCCACCAGACGCGGACCTTCGCGATGCGCCGCGGTGACGTCGCGGCATCCCGGCTCCGACAGAGCCGCGTCCACCATGCGATTCACGCGGCCCGCGACGCCGCCATCGGCGAACGGCGCGATCTCGGCGTCCGGCGCGTCAGCCGGGCGAGGTTGGAACTTCGCCAGCTTTTGGGCTAGCGCTTCGGCGATGTCCTTGCCGTGCCGCGGGACCCACACGCCCGAAGCGTTGACGCACGAACGGCCGGAGTTCTCGGCGATCGACGCGGCCATGAGATCGATGTAGTCTGGCCAGCGGTCCACTTCGTCTTCGCCGAGGATGATCTTGCTCCAGCCCGGTCCGTGGACTTCGATGCGCGGATCGCTGGCGTACTTCCGGGTGGTCGACACGTCGCCGAACACCATGCCGCGGCCGCAATGGCGCAGAATCTCGCCCGCGCCCGCGTGATCGGCGGGATAGAAGCCCCATGCTTCCGGCGGCGCTCCCGCCTTCAGGAACGCCTGGATGACGCGGTACGGCGACCATGGTTCGGAGGAACCGGGTTTGAGCACCAGCGGCGTCTTCAACGCGAAGGCCGGAACCCACAGCGCGTGCACGCCGGGAGAGTTGGAGGGCAGCACCACGCCGAGCGAATCGCCGCGCCGGAAATAGCTGACGACGGTGCGATTGTCCTCGCCGTAGCCGGTGTCGAGGATGCTCAGGTCCAGGTTGCGGGTGAGGCCTCGCAACACCGACGACATGTTCGCCATCACGCCGCCGATCTTTTCCATGTTGCGGCGGACCATGACGTGCGGAAGCCCGGTGGTGGCCGAAAGCTGCTCCACGTACTCTTGCGGCGACTGCGTCGCGCCGCCCAGCGGCAGCGAATCGTTCATGAAGTGCACGGCCGCCTTTTCGCACAGCGCGATCAGTTCGGCGCAGGTGAATCCGGCCATCGCGCGCGCGACCTCGGGCAGGCTCAGCATGTCGCGGCGGATCAGTCCGGGGTTGGCCTGGCTGATGGCGACGAGCGGTTCCCTGGTGCGGTGGTGCACCGTGACGGACTTGTCCACCGACTCGTACGGGCGGCCCTTGCGCAGGATCGGAAGATGCAACATCTTTAATAGACTCCTTCCACCACGGACGTGTTGAAACGCGAGAACGGACGCACGTTGCGCACGCCGTCGAAGGGGAACTTGGCGCAGGGGGCTTCGCGCTCGCATTCGTCGCGCTCGAGGAACCGCGGGATGAAGACTTCCTTGGTGAGCGTCGTCAGGCGAACGCGTCCGGTGCCGCCGTAGGGGACCAGATCCTCGGGCTTGTCGGGGTCGACCACTTCCAGCACGGCGCGCGGCATCGGCGGATAGTAGATGATCGCCCAGTTGTCTTCCTTCGTGGGCTCCTTGTGCACGGCCAAGCCCATGAGGGTGTTGCCGTAGGTGGGCGCGAAGTAGATCTCGGGACCCAGCAGTTCCTCCACGGCGAAGCGATGGAATTGCGGTGTCATCTCCGTGCCGCCGCAGAAAATGCCGGTGATGCCCATCTTCGAAAGGCTGACCTTTTCGCAGAGCGCCTCGAGCAGCTTCGGCGTGGTGAACATGCACTTCACGTTGGGATGCGCCTTGAGCAGCGTCAACGCCTGATCGATGACATGCCCCTTGTAGCGCTCCATCATCGCCATCTCGCCCCATTTGATGAGCTTGACCACGAAGCGCGGATCGAGGTCGACCATGAAGCAGATGCCGCCGCGGTGTTGCGCCAAATGCTCCACCGCCAGACGCAGGCGGCGCGGACCGGACGGACCCACGTGGAGCCAGTCGGCGCCCTTCGGGAAGTACTTGTCCGGCAGCGTGCGGGAGAACATCTCGTAGTCGATCCTGTAATCCTGATACGATATTCTCGATTTCGGAACGCCGGTGGAGCCGCCGGTCTCGAACGTCGAGATCGGCATCTTCGCGTAGGCCTTGGGAACCCAGCGCCGGACGGGTCCGCCGCGGAGCCACTCGTCCTCGAACAGCGGGAATTTGTTCAGGCCGGCGTAGGATTTGACTTCCTTGCGCGGATCCCACTTCAAGATGTTCTTGGCGTAGTCGAGCCAGAACGGCGTCCCGGTTTTCGGGTTGAAGTGCCAATCCACGGTCTCGAGGACATGGTCGTCGAGTTTGGCGCGCGTTGCGGCAATCTTCGCCTTGAGGGCGGCGGGAACGGATACATTGGAAGATGACATTGGAAAAAGTATATAGGAGGCGCTCTGGATGGGATCCGAGGTTGCGCGGTCCGCTCTCATTTTAGCGTGCGCGGCGGGAGCTTTCGGAGCCATGGACGATCTGGACAAGCGCGTCACGCATGGGTACGCCGATTCCAACGGCGTGAAGATCCACTACGCGGCGCTGGGCGAAGGACCTTTGGTGGTGCTGATCCACGGATTCCCCGATTTCTGGTTTTCGTGGCGGCATCAGATGGAAGCGCTGGCGAAGTCGCGGCGCGTGGTGGCGATGGATCTGCGCGGGTACAACCTTTCGGACAAACCGAAGGGAATCGACAACTACGACATGCGCCTGTTGGTGGGTGACGTGGCGGCGGTGATTCGCGCCAACGGCGGCGGCAAGGCTGTGGTGGTGGGGCACGATTGGGGCGGCGCGATCGCGTGGCAGACCGCGATGCACATGCCGGATCTGGTGGATCGCCTGGTCATCGTCAACCTGCCGCATCCACGCGGCCTGATGCGCGAACTGGCCCGGAATCCGCGGCAGCAAGCCAACAGCCAATACGCGCGCGATTTCCAGAAGCCGGACGCGCACCGGAAGCTGTCGGCGGAAAAGTTGGCGGACATGGCTCCGGCCGAGGTTCGCGACCGCTACGTGGAGGCGTTCCGCCGAAGCGACTTCGAGGCGATGCTGCAATATTACAAGCGCAACTATCCGCGCGAGCCGTACACGGAGCCGGAAGGCGAGCCCGTGCGCGTGAAGGTTCCGGTGCTGCAGTTCCACGGGATGCGCGACTGGGCTTTGCTGCCCGGCGCGTTGGATGGCACGTGGCAGTGGGTCGACGGCGGCTACGCGCTGGTGACGATTCCGAACGCGGGCCACTGGGCGCATTGGGACGCGGCGGAAGAGGTCACGCGCAAGCTCGCCGCATGGTTGGACGGTCGATAGCGTGAGGTAGTCACACTCGCGTTGCGATCAGATTCCCGACTCGATCCACGCGCACGCGCCAGCCGGCCGGTAACAATGTCGTGGCGCCATAGTCGATCACCAGCATCGGCCCCTCCGCTCCCGTAGGGACCTGCTCGCGCCGGAGCAGGGGCACGCTCCGCCAGCGGCCTCCCACGCGAACCCGCCGCTTCGCCGCCACCGGGCCGCCGGCCTTCGGCAATGGTCCGAATCGAGGCTTAGCCGTCTCCAACACAGCCCGCACACGAATCGCCACCACTTCCACGGCACGGCCCGGGACCGCGTATCCGTACGACCTCCGGTGCGCGTCGTGAAACGCCGCCTCCGCCGACTGCCGGTTGGGCCACGCCACGTTGATCTCGTAACTCTGCCCCTCGTAACGCAAGTCCGCCGATCGCGTCACACGAGCCCCCGGCGTCTCCGCCCTCGCCTCCGCCTCCAATGCCTCGAACCGCTGCTCGAGTCCATCGACGCCCAGCACGCCCGCCGACACGTCCCGCACACGATCGGCCAACAACATCCCGAGCGCGGAAAGCCCCTCCGCGTATCGCGGCACGATCACCGTCCGCATGTCCAAATGAGCCGCCAGTTCGCACGCATGCAGTCCACCGCCGCCGCCGAACGCGACCAGCGCGAACTCGCGCGGATCGTGGCCGCGCTCCACCGACACCGCGCGGATCGCGCGTTCCATGTTGGCGCCGGCGATGCGCACGATCCCCTCGGCCGCTTGCACCGGGTCCAGCCCTAACGCTTCGCCGACGCGCGCCACCGCGGCTATCGATCGCGCGGCATCGATCCGCATCTCGCCGCCGAGGAACTGCTCCGCGTCGATCCGGCCCAACACCACATGGGCGTCGGTCACCGTCGCCCGTTCGCCCACGCCATAGCACGCCGGACCCGGAACCGCGCCCGCGCTTTCCGGACCCACGCGCAGCAGGCCACCTGCGTCCACTCGCGCGATCGAGCCACCACCGGCTCCGACAGTATGGATATCGAGCATCGGGACGCGCACCGGAAATCCGTCCACCGAGGCTTCCGTCGTCTCGCGGGGCGCGTCCACCGCGATCGAGACGTCGGTCGAAGTGCCGCCCATGTCGAAGCCGAGCACGCGATCGTACCCCGAGCGTCTCGCCATCTCCACCGCGCCGATTACTCCGCCCGCCGGTCCCGACAGCACCGTGCGCACCGCGTGCCGCCGCGCCTGCGCCGCCGTCATGGAGCCGCCGTTCGACTGCAGGATCGATACCGGATGCGGACACGCCGCCTCCAGGCGCCCGAGATATCGATCCATGAGCGGACCCACGTAAGCGTTGATGGTGGTTGTGGAAGCGCGCTCGAATTCGCGAAACTCAGGCGACACCTCGTGCGACGCGCAGACGTAGCCGATGCCTGCCAGCGCCTCGAGCAGCGCGCGCTCGTTCGCCGGCTCCCGGTACGAATGCAGCAGGCAGATCGCCACCGCTTCCACGTTCGCCTCTCGCAGGCGCCGCGCGAGGCGGCGCATCTCGGCCGCGGGCGGCCGTCGCGCGATCTCGCCGTCGTGGTGGACGCGCTCCGTCACGCCGAAGCATAGGTCGGCCGGAACCAGCGGTACCGGCAGGACCGGGCAGAGGTTGTAGAGTTCCCGCCGGTTCTGCCTACCGATGGCGAGCAGGTCCTCGAATCCCGCGGTGGTCACCAGCGCGGTGCGCACGCCCTTACGTTCGAGCAGCGCGTTGGTCGCCACGGTGGACCCGTGCACGACGTCGACCGCTCCCGCGGTTCCAGCGGTGGCGCGGGCCAGCCCTTCGAGGATCACCGTTTCCGGCGCCGCTGGGTGGGAGCGGATCTTGAAACTCTCCACGCGGCCGCCGTCGTGGAGCACGATGAAGTCGGTGAACGTTCCGCCCGCGTCGATGCCGATACGCATGTCGTATATGCCATCATAAAGCTTGATACGGCTCGAACAGGTCTCGAAGACCTTCGAAGGAAAGCGTCGTGTGATGGCGCTGCATCCCACGGACCTCCATGTGAGCAAGGGCGAAATGGTCGCCATCGTGGGGCCCTCGGGGTCCGGCACGTCGACCCTGCTCAACCTGATCGGCGGGCTCGACCGGCCCAGTTCCGGTGAGGTTGTGATCGACGGCGAGCGGCTCTCGCAGTTGGGCGACGACGGGCTCACGCGCGTGCGCCGCGACAAAATCGGCTTCGTGTTCCAGTTCTTCAATCTGCTGCCGAGCCTGTCGTGCCTGGACAACGTCGCGCTTCCTCTGCATTTGCGCGGCTGGAGCAAGGCGAAGATCCGTGAGCGCGCCGGCGAACTGCTCGATGTGGTGGGGCTGCGCGAACGGAAGGAGCATCTGCCGGAGGAACTCTCCGGCGGT
>SYLY01000142.1 GCA_005808475.1 Acidobacteriota bacterium | reverse complement strand
GTTCGTCGCCGGGGTGGAACGCCGTCAAAACGAACCATCCCCGCTTCGATCAAGTATAGGGGGGCCTTTCCTCCTTCGGCGCTCCGTCCAGACCTGCGATGTGCTCTCGACTTAGGAGTCTATTTTGGACAAGAGTGATCCTTATTAGGGAACTGGAAGTGCTAGCTTGTCCGAAGAAAGCTGTTGCCAAGCAGAGGAAGGCGTCGTAAAGTGGGTCAAGCGAGGGTCACTACTTTCAACGGAAAGTCGGGCAATCTCCGATTCTTTGCAGTCGACCGGCAGGAAGTTCAAACTTGCGGAATCGCGCCAGACTGAAATCAAGAACGGGCAAGCTAGGATCTTCCAAACGGCCACGTCGAAGGCTTCCGTCGAGCACGACTTCCGATTCCAACTTGCTTAGGTTGTCGGTATGGGCCAGATGGGCCAGATGAACCCGTGCGACCCTATTTTCGAATTAGTTCGTGATTCAGTGTTGGGTGCGGCTCTTTTGCGTTTCAGGCTAAGCTAAAGCACCAGCTGTCAATCGGATAGCGAGGGTGCGGGGAGCTCATACTGCGTGTATGAGGGGGATATCGGCACGCTGGCGGGATATCTGACTGACGGCGTACGGCGATGGGAACCCCACTCGTTGTGACAGCCCCTGCGCACGCCGGAGGTACGCCTCTCCGCCTGGCTCACGATTTCTTCCGTGGGCTCGAATTTCGGGGTTCTGGGCTGGGAAGTGCCACGTGCCCGGCGGTGCCACCTGACACGCTGACGATCCTCGTAACGGAAGCAGCGTCGAAAACGGGCGTCGCACTCGCGAAGCATCGTCACGCTGCCCAAATCGCAGAATCTACGAGAGATGCACGCCAGGAGATCGAAAAATCTAAAAGAGCCACACCCTTCAGTGTTTGATCGCCCGTGAGCAGCACGTCGATACCGCCACCCTCGGCTGCCTTCAACAGCTCGCCATTCTTCAATCCCGCCCAACCCATGAATGCGACGGTAACCACGTCGTGCGGAGCTAACTAACAAGCGTCGCAACGCGTGATCCAGATGCTCGTCCAGCAGAACCTTTCACAGTTGCCGCTGTAGGTAGTCTTGGGCGAACTCGATGAGGCGCCCGATCTGATTGGCCGAGAGCGTAGGAAAACCTCACCAATTCTTCGAGAGTCTCCCCAAGTTCGTAGCTGCCTACGATCGCCTCCGCCACGAGCCGGCCTGACACTTTGCCGGGGACGGACTCGATCAGTTCACACTGCGACCAGTCAATTGGCAAAAGTGTCTCACCTGTGGTCGTCGATGCCATCTCTCTACCATACTAGCTCGACGTGAACAGGGCAGTCTCCGCAGTCGTGCTCGTTCCGGGAGATCGATAGAGAACGATCAACGGCGCAGTGTAGCGAAGACTGGTACGCCCGCCGATGATGTACCGGCCCGCCGAAGCGGAATCCGTACGCTCCAAGATCGGACCGGCCACCGGCGGTCTCTCCAATCTGTTCAACGTGCGATTCGGGGAGCCGTGATCCGCGCCGGCCGGCCATAATGGAAGGCCGTGGCGTCTCGCTCCAAGATCCGTGTGCTTTTCTCGTCCGGCGATCTGAGCATGGGCGGGGCGGAGCGCCAACTGTGGAACGTAGCCTCCGGACTCGACCGCCGCGATTTCGAACCGCTGGTCTGGAATTGCGGCGGCCGCGGCCCGGTCTCCGATTTGCTAGAGCGGAGCGGAATTCAGGTCTTCACGCGCCCTCTCGACGTGGACACTCCCGCCGCCGTGGACCGCTCGGTCGTTTGGCTACGATCGCTGCGCGTCCGGATTTTCTATGCGTTTCCCACCATGCCGGTCTGGCCCGACGCATTCCTCGCCCGGCTGTCGGGAATCGAGACCGTCATCCAACGGCGATGCGCGATGTATCATTGGGACCCCGGCCGCACCCACGGTCCGCTGGAGCAACTCCGCAACGGCGCAACCGATATCGTGGTGATGGCGTCTGGCCGAATCGCCGGCGAATGGCTGCCGGTCGAGAAGTGGCTGGGCTCCGCGATTCGAATGATCCCGAACGGCGTCCACGTTCCGGCGCGCGCCGCTTCGTGGCAGGGTCCGCCCACGATCGGCAACGTGGCCAACTTTCGCTTATTGAAAGGCCAGTATTATCTGGTGGAAGCGTTCGCCAAGCTCGCCGCGCCCGATGCCAGGCTGGTGCTCGCCGGACGCCTCGTGGATCTGCTGGCCGCGACCGCCGAGTCGTTCGGCGTCGCGCGCCGCGTGGAACTGGCCGGCGAGCGCCTGGCGCCCTCCAGCATCTACCGCCGGCTCTCGATCTACGCGCATCCTTCCTTCACCGAGGGGACCTCGAACTCGATTCTCGAGGCGATGGCGCACGGACTCCCCGTCGTGGCCAGCGACGCGGGCGCGATTCCGGACATCGTGGACCACGGCGTCACCGGGCTTCTCGTGCCGCCCGGAGATTCGGGCGCGCTGGCGGCCGCGCTGGAGGAACTCCTGCGTGACGAGACGAGGCGGAAGCGGATGGGCGCCGCCGGACGGGCGCGGGCGATCGACGAGTTCTCGATGCCTCGCATCGTCGATCTCCATCAGCGGATGTTGTTCGACTGCCTCTCGCACCAGTCGCGCCAAGCCTCGCGGCACACGCGTTCGAGCTCGCGGCCCGCGCGCCCGTAGTCCATGAGCGGCGAGGCTCGCAAGCGGCGCCGTATCGAACGCCGCAGCTTCGCCAGACCCTCCAGGTCCGCCGCCTTCGCCGCCGCGACCGCCACGTAGCCGTCCAAGGACGCCACGATCCAATCGGCGAGACCGGCTTGATTCAGGATCGACGCCGAAACGCGCGAGGCGAATCGCGATCCGGCGAGCGTTACGACGGGAACTCCCATCCACAGGCACTCGCAAGTGTTCGTCTGGCCGCTGTACGGGAACGAATCGAGCGCGATGTCCACGCCGGCCACCAGCTTCAGATGGGCCGCGTGATCGAGTGGACCGTGGAATCGCAGCCGTTCCGGTTGGACGCCCTGGCGCGCGAAGGCGTCTTCAATCCGGCGGCGAGCCCACCGGCCCGCGCGGTCGAAGTCCGGCACGTCGTAGTGGATCAGCAATCGGGACCGGCGCACTCGCCGCAGCACCCGCGCGATCGCTCCAATGACGCCCGCGTTGAGATGCAGTGGTGTGAGGAAGAACCCGAACGTGACGAAGCCGTTCGAACCGGCCGGGAGCGGACCCGCTCGTGGCGCCTCTCCGGGGGGCATCCAAGCGAGATAACCGCCGCGCATGCGCAACAAGCGCTCGCTGTAGTGGGATTCGGTTCCTCCCGCCGGATCGGCCCATTCATCGGAGACGCGAAAGTCCATGGCTCCGATTCCCGTCGTTCCCGGATAGCGGGGATAGGCGATTTGCACCGGCGCGGCGCGAAGCTGGAACACGCCCAGCCGGTGATTCGGCAGGTGCCCGGCGACGTCCACAAGCACGTCGATACGGTCGCCTCGAATCGTTCGCGTGGCGCTTCCATCGCTGCCGGCCGCGACCCGCCGCCAGTGTTTGAAGACCGCACGGTGCTCGTCCGCTGCTTCGCCGCCCGAGTCGTAGGCGAACAGTTCGATCGCCGCCGGATCCACCTCGCGCAGGAGCGGCGGCAGGAACCACCGGCTGGAGCCGCTGCCGAAATCGCCGGTAAGCACACCCACGCGGAGGCGCCTCGACGGATCGGGCGTGTTGTCGAACCTCCGCCGCGCGGCGGCAGCCTGCTGTCCCCACTCCCGATGCGCCGCCAGCAGGCTCTCGCCCGTTTGCGCCGGTGAGTCGAGCAGGCAGTAGAGCAGTGTGGAATGAAGAGCGGGGTCGCCTGGTTCCAACTGGCGCGCGGCTTGCAACGCGGCGATCGCCCCTGGCGAATCTCCCGCGCGGATGCAGGCCGCGGCCAGCCTACGGCGCCATTCGGATCGATGGGGGTCGAGCGCCGCCAGTTCGCGATAGCGGCGTCGCGCCAAGCTGTCCTCGCCATCGGACACGGCGGCTTCGGCGGCCGATTCCAACGCCGTGCCGAGCGCCGCGCGCGAGTCGCCGCTATCCGGTTCCAGGGCCAAGCTGGACCGAAGCGCGGAAATCGCGCCATTCCAGTCCGCCGCTCCCATTCGGGCCACGCCGAGATCGTGTAGCCAGTCGGCGCGCCAGGGCTCCGCGGTTGCGGCCTGTCGCAACAATTGGGAAGCGGCGGCGAACTCGCCAGCGCCGGCCAGCGCCAGTCCGGCCAGGCGGACTGCCTCGGCGTTGCCCGGTTCCATTCTCGCGGCGTGCCTGGCCAATAGATAAGCGGGGCCGAAGTGGCCCCGCTCCATCCAGGATTCCGCCAGATCCAGCGCGGTGCGAGTCGCGATTAGAACACCAGCTTCCAACCGCCGGTGGGCTTCTTCACCAGCTTGGGGCGCCGCTTGCCCGCCACTTCCAGCACCACGCCGCCGTCCTCGATGCGGCTTTTCTTTCCCCCCGTCGACAGACGGTAAGCCGTCAGGCCCGTATGCTTGGCCAGGGAGAGGCTGATCACCGTGGTGTGCTTGGCCAGGGACTTCGCTGCCCGCCCCGTGTGCTTGGCCACGGACTTGGCGGCCCGCCCAGTGTGCTTTGGCAATACCGCCGCCGCCGCTCCGGTGTGTTTCGCCAGCCCCGCGGCTGCCGCGCCCGTGTGCTTGGCCATGGCGGCTTTCTTCGCGACGGCTTTCTTCGCCGCCTTCTTCTTGGTTGCCATCTCGTGGCTCCTTTCTTATCCCGGCCCGAGGGCCGGCTCCACCACTGGCCGGCTACAGCAGACGCATTTCCGCCAGGACCTGCTTGTAACCGGCCGTGTCCCGAATCGAATCTAAAACCCAAAGAACCTTCAGATAAAGCAAGCCGCGATCCCGCAGCTTCGACGCACGCAGAAGGTGTGCCTCGGCGAGCTCCTTGTGCCCTAGCGCCCCATAGACTCGCGCGAACCGCTCCGAGCCGCGCCGTCCGTCGGGGTCCAGGGATCGTAGCGTCTCCAGCCACTTCCCGGCTGTCGCGGCGTCGCCCCGCAGTGCCGCGATCATTGCGAACAGGTACGCCGATTCCGGGCAGTTCTCGCCTTCGCGCCGCTTCAGGACCTGGGTCTCCGACCACGCCAATTCGAAATAACGCGCCGCGTCGGCGCCGGATGCCTGCTTGCCCAGAGCCGCGTACGCCGATGCCAGATTGAACCGTGCGTCGTCGATGTCGCGCCGTTCGAGCGTCCAGGTCAGATACTCCACCGCCTCGTAGTAGCGGCGCGCCAGGATCAATCCCAGCCCGTAACCGTTGTGCGAGTTGTAGTCGTACGGATCCATCTCCAAGCCGGTTCGCACCGCCGCCAGCCCTTCGTCGAATCTGCCGGACTGCATCAACAGGCCGCCATACTTGCGATAGGCCACCGGCGATTTCGGATCGAGCCGGATCGCTTCCCGGTAGCTCTCCTCCGCGCCCTCCCAGTCCCAGGCCATCTGCCGCATCGCCGCCGCGGATGCGTGGGCTTCCGGCGCGCCCGGAGTCAGGCGCACCGCTTCCGCGGCGTGGCGCCGCGCCTTTGCCATCAACTCATCCTGCGGCCCCAGCCTGCGGTTCACCATGGCGCGATAGGTGTCGCACAAACCCGCGTGCGCCAATCCGTAGGCCGGGTGCCGCTCCAGAGACTGCTCGAAGAACGGAATCGCCGCCGGCAGCGAGTGTTTGCTGGCCTCCTCGAGAAGAGTCTTGCCGCGCAGATAGGAATTGTAGGCGGCCGGAGACGGTCCGGTGGCAGCCACCGCGGTCATCCACAACCAGTTCCGCAACGGCCTGGTCTTGGACAGACTCGCGTACCGCGCCCGCTCGATGCTCGAACTGTCGGCGAACATCTGGCTTTCCACCGCCTCGGCGACCCGCGAGGCGATCTCGGTTTCGAGCGCCAACGGATTGTCGAGATTGCCGTCGAACGATTGCGACCAGACGACCTTGCCTTCCTTCGACGAATCGGTCAGACGGACCGTGAGCCGCATCTTTCCGGAGTGTGCGCGCAGATCGCCGTCCAGGTGAAACCGCTCGTGCACGGTGTCCAGCCTCGCCTTGTCGCGGCGCTCGTAGTTCTGGCGGACACTGAGTCCCTCCATGCGGCTCAGCCGGGCCACTAGCTCCGCGGTCAGTCCGGTCGACAGGTATTTGGACTCCGCCGCGTCCCGCGGCTCGCCCGCCTCGCTGGCGAGCCGGAACACGACCATGGACGCCTCGAACTTCGGCTCGCGCACGCCAATGGCGAGCAGGGCGATCACCAGCGCGGCCGCAACCCACGCCGGTCGTGCGCGCCGAAACAAATCCGACGCGCGTTCGGGCAAACGTTCCGGTTCCGATCGCGGCTCGATCGCCCGGACCATGTCACCGGCCGTGCGCGGGCGCGCCGACGGCTCGCGCTCGAGGCAGGACAAGATCGCCCGGTTCCAGCGCTCCGGCAAACCGGCCCGGCGCGCCGATGGTGGCGCCGGCTTCTCGTAGAGCTTTTGATAGTAGAGCGCTCCCACCGAGCCGGCGTCGAAGGCGCGCGACCCGGTGACCATCTCGTCGGCCAGCAATCCGAACGCGTAGATGTCCGCCGCGGCAGCCGGCTTCTCGTTGCTCAGTTGTTCCGGCGCCATGAAGTAAGGAGCGCCGGCTTGAGCGTCGAGCCGCGTTTCGAACATCTCGCCGTTGCTCGCTACTGGCTTGGCCAGGCCGAAATCGGTGATCACCACGCGCGTGGCGCCTTCGCCGTTCGGGACCAGCATGACGTTGCCCGGCTTCAGATCGCGGTGGACGATTCCCGCCGCGTGCAACGCGTCGATGGCTGCCGCGATCTGCCGCAGCAGCGGCAGCGCGTCGTCCACCGGCAACGGGCGCAGACGCTCGATCAAGGTCTGCAGCGTCTCCCCTTCCAGCCACTCCATCGTCAGGCAGGTAATCGCGCCTTCGCCGCCGGGGCGGGAGTGCTCGACCAGGTCGAAGACCTTGCATAGGTTCGGATGCGAGACCTCGCGCGCCACCCGGATTTCGCGCCGGAAGCGCTGCGTCGACTCGTCGCCGTCCGGTCCCCCCGAGCGGATCGTCTTCAGGCCGGCTCGAATTCCCAGCCTCTCGTCCCGAACTTCGTATACCTCGCCCATCCCACCGCGTCCCTGGAAGCGAACGACGCGGAACCTCTCGGCCACCACTTGCCCGGGCCGGAAGACGGGCGGAAGCGACTCGGCCGTCGCGCCGTCGGAGAGAAATCCTTCCATCTCTCCTCGCCCTTCGAGGAGATCGGCGATAGCCTCCCCAAGGTCTGGACTGGCCGCGTACACCGACTCGAGGAATTGCGACCGCTCCGGCTCGTCCAGAGCCAGCGCCGCGCCTAGAATTTCCCGGATCTTAGTCTTCGGTTGCTGGTCCCGCATCGCCCTCTCCGCCCATCGCGGTGAATAACCAAGCTCGCGCAATCTGCCAATCCCGCTTCGCCGTTCGAGGCGTGACTTCGAGAATCTCGGCGACCTCGTCGAATGTCAGCCCCCCGAAGTATCTCATTTCCACCACCCGCGCCGCACGCGGATCCTTGCGCGCCAACTCCCTCAGCAAATCGTCGATCTCGAGGATCATGCCGAAGTCGTCGTCCGATCCTAGCGCGGCGGTGTCGATATCCACCCGCGCCGCCGACCCTGTGCGTTTCAACTTCACTCGCGCCCGCGCATGGTCCACCAGGATGCGCCGCATCGCCTGTGAGGCCACTGCCAGAAAATGGGCCCGGCTCTTCCAGTTGACGCCGTCGTGCTTGACCAGCCGCAGGAAGACTTCGCTCACCAGCGCGGTGGCCTGTAGCGTATGGTCCGGACGTTCCCGCCGCATCCGCATTTCGGCTACCCGCTTCAACTCCGGATAGATCGCCGCGAACAGCAATTCCCGCGCGCCGGGGTCGGTCCACCGGTTCAGGAGTTCGGTGACCTCGTCCTGCTGCTGAACTTCCGGTGACGGGACCATGAGAGTATTCACCCATTTGCGGAGGGATTTAAAGATCATAGTATCCTGCTCCGTCTGAGTCAACTGTTGCGGGGACACGGATTCCTCCTTTGAGACCAAAAGGGCGAGTCCGGCCATCGATTCTCGAGCCGGTAATACTCGAGCCGCCGGGCCAGGTAGCGGTCGAAACCGGCGGCGCATTCTTCCTGGTACCGGTAAACGTGATCCGGCGCGCCGCCCAGATATCCCAGCGCCGCGCGCGCGGCGCGAACTCCGCTTCGAATCGCGCGGTCGATGCCCGCGCCCGAGAGTGGATCCCAGGACGCCGCCGCGTCACCGGCGGCGGCCCACCCTTCGCCCGCGAACGTGGCTCGCCGCATCGACCGCGCCGAAACCCAGCGCCACTCGTCTTGGGGCAGGGCATCGGCCATCAGCGCTTCCGTTTCCGGCAGATCGCGCAGCAGATCGTTCCAAAGCGCGCCGGAGTCGGGACGCGATCGCGGCAGTTCGGGGTCGCAGTGGAACGCCGTTACCAAACCCCCGTCCGGCACCGGAGCGCTGTAACTCCATCCGTCCCGATGCGCCTCGATCAGCGCGTGCGCCAGTGGCCCGGTCCGCCTCCAATAGCGGACCACTGCCACCATCCGGTCCACCTCGATGCCGGGCGGTTCGCCGTCTCTCCTGCGCCAACCGCGCCCCGTCGCGTCGATGGTGAACGGCGCCCGCGGCGCCTCGGCGGTCCACGCTTCCACTCCCGCGGCTCGGGCCTTGCGCCGCAGCAGCGAGTCGAACGCATCGCGATCCACGTGCCAGCCTCGTCCGCCGGGCCGGGTCATGTAATCCTGGAACTCGGCGTGCGGCGATCCCCAGCAGGAGGCCACTCCGGCCGAATCCACCTTTGGGCATTCGGCGAGAAACTCTCCGGTTACGCCGATCGAGTCCAACGCCGCCATCGCCGACGGCGCGAGAGTCTCGCCGGGCTTCCTTCCCGCTCCGGCGCGATGCGCCACCGCTACCCGGCAGCCTGCCCGCGCCAGACAGATCGCCGCCGCCGCTCCGGCCGGTCCGAAGCCGCGTATGACCACGTCAGGTGACATTGCCCGGCTCCGCCAACTCGCGCTCGGTCTCGACCATCCGCCCGGCGGAGTTCGCGCGAACGATGCCCAGCTCCGAGAACCGATCCACCATGGCGCCGTGGCTTTCGATTCCGCGCCTCCAAGCGGCGGACGTGCCGTCCGATTTGCGAACCTCGTCGGGTCGTTGCGACGGCCACCAGGCGAGACTGTCGTCATCGCTGTACTCGCATTCGAAGTAATCCGATTGCCAGGGCACCGCCAACCCCTCGTTGAACTTGCCAGGCGGGATCGCTGGGTCGAGCCGGTACGGCGCGGACCAGGAGGCCTTGTCCTTCACCAATCTCGAGAACTCGATACCCGGGAAGAATCCGCCGCCCGAGCAGGGCTCCATCGCCATTCTGTCGATACGGTCGACGACGCTCTCTCCGGCGAACGGATCGGCGCCGGGGTCGCTCACGAAGTTACCGGCCGCCCAGGCGAGGAAGTAAGCTTGCATCGCTTGCGGCAACGCCAGCGTCACCGGTCCGCCGCGGTTCTCGTCTCCGTTGTAAAGGCGCGGCATGAGGCCGGGACGCCGTGCGGCCTTGCCCGTCTCTCCGGGGTGCCGCAACCGCGCTAACAGCGAAACGCGCAAGGCGGCATTGGCGGCGGACGGATCGGCCAGCTTCGCCAGCATCGCGGCGTAGTCCGCCGGCTGGCCCGTTCCGTGGCGCACTGCCGCCGCCGCGCTTACCGATTCGAGCGCCGTGGTGCGAACCAGAAACGGCCGGATGAAGCGAGCGAAGGATGGCCGGCGCTCCAGCGGTAGGAATCCGGAATCCACGGCGGCCTGATACGCCAGATCGTGCAAGGTGAGCCAGGGCATCACCCCCGGCGCGAAGTCGGGTGGCCCGCAGATCACACGAGCCGCCAAGGCCGCGGTTGGTACGCCGCCGGGCGCAGTCACTTCCGCCTGGACGATCCCGTCGCACGTGTCGTCGTACCAATCGTCGTTGTCGGCGAACGCCAGATCCGGAGCCGGCGCGGATGCATCCTTGGGAACGCGCCGGCTGATGCCGGAGCCTCCCGTGAACACCAGACTTCCATCCGCCTCGCGCCGGGCTCTGCCCAGCCGCACCGCGACGCCCCGGAATGCGCCGTCGAACACCGCCCCGGGCGTTACGTCGTCAACGGTTCGCGGTCCCGGAGCCACGATCAGTTCCTTGTCCGTCGCGTCGATTCCCGTCGCGCCGTTGCGCCGCCGCGAGACATCGCCCACCTGGATCGCCGCGCCCTTCCGGTTCGCCACCTCCACGGTCCAGCGGACTCGTGCGACGGCGGGAGTCACCAGCACCGGGTCGCGCGTCAGCTTCCCGTTGCTGTCCCGGTCGCATTCGAACACCTGGAACCGCGCCGCTTGTTTCCGCAGCTTTCCGCTGTCGCGGTACTTGGCCGGCGGCTTGACGCCTGGCGCGGGGCCGAAGAAGTGCTCATCGCTCAGGCCGGCGCGCGCGACGCCGATGGAAGGGTGGATCTCGTACTGAATGGCCATGCTATAGTCCGCCGCTATGGACCATAGCGCTGTCCCGGGCCCATTGGGGACAGACCCGCGCCGAAATTTCTACAACTCCCAGTTCAGTTCGACGCCGTTCACGGAAAGTTTTCGGTAGCGGGGCGGCCAAGCCGCCGGTTTCATCTCCGAACTCCACTTTTGCCACGCTGCCCGCAACTCCCGGACCACTTCCGGACGGCGCGCGGCGACATCGTCCCGTTCACCCAAGTCCTTCGACAAGTCGTACAGCCGCGAGTAGCCCTCCCCGAACTCGATCAGTTTCCACGACCCCTTGCGCACCACCCGCGCCTGGCCGCCCCGCCAGAACAGCGCCTCGTGTGGCGCGCGTTTGTCGCGCCCGGTGAGAAACGACATCAGGTCCACGCCGTCGAATGGCCGGTCCGCCTTTACTCCAGCCGCCGCCAGGAAAGTTGGCGCTATGTCGCGGCTCACCACCGGCTCCCGGTAGGTTTGGCCCGCCGGTATCCGGTCTTTCCAATAAGCGATGAACGGCACACGGATCCCGCCCTCGTAGTAGGTTACTTTCTGCCCGTTCAAGGGGCCGTTCGTGCCGGCTCCGGTAATCGCCGGACAACCATTGTCGCTGAGGAAAAATACCAGTGTGTCGCGCTCGATTCCCTCGCCGCGCACGGTCTTCATCACCTCGCCGATCGCGTCGTCCATGGCGATCGTCATCGCCGCCAGATGCCGGCGCTTGGGATCCTCGACTCCCCGCAAACGGTCCAGATATTTGGCGGTGGCGTGGAGCGGCGTGTGCACCGCGTTGAACGGCAGATACAGAAAAAACGGCCGGTTCTTGTGCCGCTGGACGAATCCGGAGGCCTCCACCGCCAGCGCCTCGGTGAGATAGCGGTCCTCTTTCACCGGTTGGCGGCCGTGGTAAATGGGCTGATCCCGGTCCTCGGGGATCGCGTCGTTTCCCTCGCCGCTCCGGGCCGTGCTGCCGCCGGGGGTCCGTTTGGTGATGAACGCGTTCGCCCCGGGCAGGAACCCGTGGAACTCGTCGAAGCCGCGATCCATCGGGTGGTAACCCGGACGCACGCCCAGGTGCCACTTACCGAAGATCCCGCTGGCGTACCCCGACGGCTTCAGATGCTCCGGCAGCAGCTTCGCCGATTTCGGGACGCCGAACCCAACCTCGCCCTCGCGCTCCGGCGGTCCGGAGTTGAACTCGTGCCCGTGGCGGTGCTGATACTGTCCGGTCAGCAACGCCACCCGGGACGGACTGCAAACGGCGCAGGACACGTACCCGTCGGTGAACCGGGAGCCTCCCTTCGCCAAAGCGTCGATGTGCGGCGTGGGGACTCCGGAGCCGTAACAGCCGATGTCGCCGTATCCGAGGTCGTCGGCCAGGAACACGATCAGGTTGGGTTTGCGCGAACCTTGCGCCATGGCGGCGCCGGCCAGCGATCCGAGGGCGGCTCTTCGAGTCGGCATCGCCGCCACTCTACCACAGCCGGGAAAGCGGCGTGTTACCTCGCCTTGATGTCGTACGCGTACAGCGTGTCCTGATCCCGCAGGTACAGCCGCCCGTTCGCTACCACAGGGTGCGACCACGCCGGACGCTCGCCCTTCTGGATCGAGAACCGCGACACCTCCTTGTACGCCCCCGGCGTCGCTTCCACCAACCCCATCACTCCGTTCTCGCCGAACGTGTACAGCATCCCATCGGCGTAGACAACCGATCCCTTGCCCACCGCGCGATCCTTCCAAGCCACCTCGCCGGTCTGGAACTTCATCGCCGTCAGGATCGAACTGGAAAAGCCGTACAGGTGTTCGCCCAACAGAATCGAGCTGGCGTGATGGTTTTTCATGTCCTGGTTGAAGTAGACCTCCTTCGCCCCCGATCCGTCCAGCTTCAGCAGCGCGCACCCGGTCCCGTAATCGGACGAATAAAATACGTGTCCGTCCTTGTACACCGGAGTCGCCACGTTCGCCGTGCGGTTGTTCGTGTTGGCGTACTTCCACAGCATCTCGCCGTTGTCGGCTCGCAGCCCGACCGCGTTCCGGGCCGTCAGCGCCAGGATTTGCTTCACTCCGCCCACTTGCGCCACGATCGCCGACGAATAATGCGCCGGATCGCCGCCGGACTTCCAGATCGTCTTGCCGGTCGTCTTGTTCAGCGCGACCACCGATGCACCCGATCCGCCCGGTTGCACGATCACCCGGTCGCCGTCGATCAGAGGCGACTCCGAGTAGCCCCAATGCGGAATCGACGCGCCGAACTCCTTCGTCACATCCATCGCCCAGACCTTCTTGCCGGTCCCCGCGTCCAGGCACGCCAGGTTCCCATTGGCCGACATCGCCCACAGCCGGTCGCCCTCCACGGTCGGCATCCCCCGTGGACCGTCGCCCCGCCGCTCGCGGTAGGCGTCACCGTTCTCGTACTCCCACAGCTTCTTGCCGGTCGCCTCGTCGAACGCGAATACGTACTGGTGCTCGCCGCGCTGGCCTTGCGTATAGATGCGCCCCTTAGCCACCGTCATCGACGCATAGCCTTCACCGAGCCCGCTCGCTTTCCACGCGGACTTCGGACCGCCTTCCGGCCACTTCTCGAGCAGCCCCGTTTCGGCCGATTTGCCGTCCCGGTTCGGACCGCGCCACTGCGGCCAGTCCGCCGCGATCAGCGTCAGGGGAAGAAGGAAGAGGAGGGTGCGCATGGTCACTGTTTCTTGATGTTGGAGATCATCTTGAGGAACACCGGCTCGGCGGCGTTCATCGTGGCGGCCGGTCCGGTGAGCTTGAAGAATACCGAACCCTCCGGGGCTTCGACGATGGCTCCGGACAGCCGGAAGCCGGGCTTCTTCACCTTCTGCCCCGACATCGGAGCGCCGGAGAGATAGGCGCCCGCGTGCGTCACCAAGGTTACATTCATGCCGTTCACGTGCATCTGTTTCCGGCCCGGCTTGGCCGCGCTCGCCTCGAATTGGCCGACCCACCGCTGCACGTTCGCTTCGATGCCGCCGCCCTGGCCCGCGCCGAAGAAGAAGATGGCGCACTCAGCGCCTTCGCCATCCCCGCCCGACGCCGGCGATGTGTAGGTCGCCACCCGCATCGGACGGCTCTCGGACTTCCAGCCGCCGGGGGCCGTCCACGAGATTCCCGCCGCGCTCTCGGCCCAGGCCGCCGTGGCGAGCATCGTCACTCCGGTCAACACGCGAATTCGCATAAAGTCCAGTGTAGCCCGGCGGCGCCGGATTTCGTACGCTGGGGCAATGACCGTCCGCAACAGCCACGCATCGCGAACGGCGAACTGCCTCGACCTTTTTGTTCAAATCGCGCTGGCCTGAATGGCAGCCTCCATTCTCCCCGCAAGGGCGGCGGCCTCGGTGGACCGGTGCGCCAACTTCATCAGCCTGCCCATGGCGGCGATCTCACTCTGGTATTCTTTCATGCGCGCCTGGAACGTCCGGCGGTCTTTGGTGCACACCAGGGTTTGCGGGGATCCAACGCGCTCCGTCACGTGTGTCATATCGAGCCGGTTCTGGTCGATCATTCGGTGGAGGTGGCCGCGGCGCTCCTTTTTTACGCGAAAACGATGGACTCGCTCGGCGGGACTTCGAACAAAGGCCTGCAACTCAGTGCAATCGGCGCAGGTGCAAGAGAGTTCCTGATGCAGACGCCAGTCCTGCGGCGGCAGCGGAGGGATCTCGCTGCGCAGGAGCAGAAACTCCGCGGCGCTCGACCATAGGTGTTGGACGGCCTGGTCGACTGCCGGGGGCATGCGATCCCCCTGGGCCTGGATCCGTTCGATCGCGGGAACCACTAGAGTCGTGGGATTGAACACGCCCGGTCGCGAGGCGATCTTGCGCGCCGCGACCCCAATTAGCTCCCCGTCCTCGAGGCGCCGCAGCCCCGACAACAGGTGTTCGATGAATTCCGGGGCAAGTGGGCGCCGTTCTTTTGGCTCCCACCCCACGAAGACATCTGGTCTGGACTCCGGCAGTCCGATGCGGTCGAGACCGGCGACGGCGGCCTCCGCGACCTGCCGGAAGGATGCCGGGCGATCCGCGGTAAGAGCGAGCAGCAACTCCGCGCACGCGCCCGGCCGATTCGCCATCCGCGCCTCCACCAGGGCGGACACGACGGCGGCGGCGCGCGGATCTCCCAGCACACTCACGGAGGCAAGCAAGGCCACATTCTCCGAGCCCTCATAGGCCGATGTCACCACTTCGCGGATGAACCGCTCGAGCTCGGCTGGCGCATTCAGTTCCACGAGCGCGGCGATCATCGATGCGCGGTCGGATGCTCCCGGCGCTTGGATGCCGATCGCGTACCGGTCCACCCGCTCCGCGCCGGTGGACCATGCTTCCACAAGGCGTTGCGCGGCCACAATTGCCTCTGGGCGGGCGCTTTTGCCGCCCGCGGCCAGCCGTTTCAAGTAGGGCAGGGCGGCGACAACGCCACCGCCGAGCAGAACGTCCATCGTGTACTGCTTGGGCCAAATCACCAGGGCCGCGCGACGATAGGACCGCTCGTAGGTTGCCCCTTCGTTGCCGGAGGCCTCCGTCAGGCGCTTGTGATCGGGAGGTTCCTCATCGAGCGCACCCGCAGGGAGCAATTCGCGCTCCGTCAGGGGAAGGCGCCCAAATTCCACGGCCCGATCCTCGGTGTCGCGCCACTCATCCAGGTAACGCCACCCGTCGTCGAGGGTGATGGCGGTGAAGCTCGCGTCCTCATCCCCGTTTTTCTCTTCCTCGTCATGGTGAGAGTAGTCCCGGAAACGGTTCCTACGCGAACTGGAGTAGTAGTCTTCATCCGCTTCGGCTCCGCCAGTCTCTCCAATGTGAACGACTCCAAGATGCGCGACGCACCGCGCCTGGCCAGCCGCTTGGATCAGGAGTTGGGCTTTTGCCGCGTCGGCGCCCTTTAGCGACGAAAAGGAGAGTCCGGCGGGGCTGTACTGGTGGTCGAGGAGCCATGCGATTTTCAGCGGTGCATCCGGTGCGCTCCAATACGCTTTGAGGAGGGCCGCCGCCTGCGCAACGTGGGATCCATAATTGGGAGCCGTCGGAACGCGAGGTCGGCTCTTGGTCCGCTCCTGAATGAGGTTGTAGACCAAGCAGACGCGGTTGCCCTCGTGGACAGGCAGGGCCTCATGTTCGCAGTCGGCGTAAAATGCGGCAAACGATAATTCGGAAGGATCGGTGGCGTTGGTCTCGACGGTGACTTCGCGGGACGCGTGCCGGATACGGAGGGCTCCGCCGCGGTAGGCGGATGGAAGCGTCAGGACCAGAGTCCCGAACATCCCCTCGGTCTTTTCCGTATCCCGGTGCGCAAGAAAGAACCCGCCGCGATCATAGATCAGCAGCTTGTAAAGCTCGGCGGAGACTGCCGCGTCGTGGCATCCCAGGCCGGCGGTGACCTTCGAAAGGACCGCCTGAAAGCTCGACGCCCAGGATTTCCCACTGATCCTTACCGCATCGGGAGGGATCTGCCAGACGTTGCGCACGGAGGTATCTACAATGGTTTCCTCTCCGCGGCCGTAGGGAGCCTGCGTCGCGCGCCGGACCATCGCCTCGATCTGCGCGCGGGGTATCGGGAACGAGAGCGTGCCGACGCCTTCCACCTCCACTCTCGGCATCGGCAGTTCCATCACGCCGGCGACGAAAAAATTGCCAGGGTGCTTCACATCCGACAGGACGGCCTCGAGCGGCTGCAACTCCCGGTTGTACTCGACTTCGATGTATTTCATGGCGTGCCTCCTCGGGGTCCCAGTCTAGAGGCCCTTCGAGCCTCTACCGATTCTAAATCACGCCGCGGCCGTATCGGCTGCCCGCTCCCGCGACATTTCTCGCCAACATTTGGGGCTCCTATGCTATAAGCAATTCGAATGAACACGTCGAACACAATAAATTTGCCAAATCCGCCGCGATGCGCCACAATCGTTCACATGGACCGAGTAGTCATCTTCGATACGACGCTCCGTGACGGCGAACAGTCGCCCGGATGCAGCATGACCGTTCCCGAAAAGATGAAGATGGCGCGCAAACTCGTCGACCTGGGCGTCGACATCATGGAGGCCGGATTCCCCATCGCTTCCGATGGCGACTTCGAAGCGGTACGCGCCATCGCCGCCGAGTACCCCGAGATGAAGGTGGCCGCCCTCAGTCGCGCCACCAGGCTCGACATCGACCGTGCCGCGGACGCGCTGAAGCACGCCAAGCGGGCGCGCATCCACACCTTCATCGCCACCAGCGATATTCATCTTAAGTACAAGTTGAAGAAATCCAGACAACAGGTTCTGGATGAAGCGGTTGCTGCGATCAAGCTGGCCAAATTCTACTGCGAGGACGTTGAGTTCTCCGCGGAAGACGCCACCCGCACCGACTTCGACTACCTGGAGCAGATCAGCATCGCCGTAGTCGAAGCCGGAGCCACTACCGTCAACCTGCCCGATACCGTGGGCTGGTCGGTGCCTCACGAATATGGCGCCTTGATCGGACGCATGGTCCGCTCGTTCGGCGACCGGGCCATCCTCTCCGTGCACTGCCATGACGATCTCGGGCTGGCTGTCGCCAATTCGATCGCCGCGGTCCAGGCGGGCGCCCGGCAGATCGAGTGCACTATCAACGGCATCGGTGAGCGCGCCGGCAATTGTTCGCTCGAGGAAGTCGTCGCCGCCTTTGCCGTCCGCGGCGATCAACTGCCGTTCGAGACCGGCATCAACCTGAAGGAGCTCTACCCGGCCAGCCAGTTGCTGGGCAAACTGATCACGTTCGGACCCCAGCCGAACAAAGCCATCGTCGGCGAGAACGCCTTTGCGCATGAGGCGGGTATTCACCAGGACGGCTACCTCAAGCACCGCGCCACGTATGAGATCATCGAACCGTCGAGCGTCGGCGTTCCCGAGGGCCGCCTGGTGCTCGGCCAGCACTCCGGCCGCCATGCGCTCAACCAGCGATGCGCCGATCTGGGATACACTCTCACCAAGGACCAGCTCGACGCGGTCTACCACCAGTTCACCCACTTGGCCGACACCAAGAAGGGCGTTCGCAACGACGAGATCAAGACCATCGTCCAGAGCGTAGTTGCGGGCGCGGCGGCCGCCGACTAGCCGCCAATCCGACCAAACGAACCCAAACATGG
Source organism: Acidobacteriota bacterium (assembly GCA_005808475.1). Classification (GTDB taxonomy): domain Bacteria; phylum Acidobacteriota; class Terriglobia; order Bryobacterales; family Bryobacteraceae; genus SYLY01. The sequence continues at coordinate 716 of SYLY01000142.1, read as the reverse complement.
AATTCTCCGTTCTCACTCTGCCCGGCGACGGCATCGGTGTCGAAGTCACCCGAGAAGCCGTTCTTGTTCTGCAGCATATCTGCCAGAAGTTCAACCATCAGGCGAACCTTAGCGAGGCGCTTCTTGGCGGTATCGCCATCCACAAAACCGGCGGCCCCTTTCCCGCCGAGACCGAAGCTCTTTGTCAACAAGCCGACGCGACGCTGATGGGCGCCGTCGGGCTGCCGGAGTTCGACAACTGGCCGCCCGAAAAGCGGCCGGAACGCGGACTCCTTGGCATCCGCAAGACGCTGGGCGTCTACGCGAATCTTCGTCCGGTCCGCTCGTATCCGGCGCTGATAGACTCGTCTCCGCTCAAGAACCATCTAGTGGACGGCGTCGACATGATCATCGTCCGCGAGCTCACGGGGGGAATCTACTACGGTACTCCGCGGGGCATCACGGGCGAAGGACGCGAGGCGCGCGGCACCAATACGATGACGTATTCCTGGGCGGAAATCGATCGCGTCACCCGCATGTCGTTCGAACTCGCCCGGAACCGTCGCAAGAAGGTTACTAGCGTTGATAAGTCCAATGTTTTAGAGACTTCGCAGCTATGGCGTAAAGTAGTGGTGGAAGTAGCGAAAGATTATCCGGACGTGGAGCTCAACCACCTCCTGGTGGACAACTGCGCCATGCAACTCGTTCTCAACCCCAAACAATTCGACGTGGTGGTG
>SYLY01000141.1 GCA_005808475.1 Acidobacteriota bacterium | reverse complement strand
GCGCGAGATGACGGTGATCTTCGACGGCGATTGCGGCATCTGCAACGACATCCGCCGTTGGTGGAGCCGCCTGGACTTCGACGGCGCGTATCGATGGGCTACGTTCCAGAGCGGAGCGGGCGATCGATGGGGAATCGCGCGTGGGGCGCTCGAGGAGCGGCTCCACTTCGTGGTGGATGGCCGCGTGTACGCGGGCTTTCGCGCGTGCAAGATGATGCTGCTGTACAACCCGGTGCTGTATCTGGTGGTCACGGCTTTGATCGCGCTGCCGCCCGGCGAGTGGCGGTTGTGGCGAAGGGTGTGGGTCGCGCTGCTGCTGGCGTTCTTTTTCCCGGCGTTCGGATTCGTGGGGGAGGCGGTGTACGGCTGGGTCGCGCGGAACCGGCATCGGGTGTCGAATTCGGGGGCGTGCGCGATCGAGCCGAAGCCGTAGCGGCGCCTTCGGCTCCCAGGAGTGGAAGTTCCGAGACCACAAATGGAACCGGGGCGCGATCCCCGGTGTCTACAATAGAGAAGTGCTCCGGCTCCTGGCCATCCTCGCGCCCCTGGCGGCCCTGAGCGCGCAGCCCTTCCTCCCTCTCTCCGAAGTCAAACCCGGCCAGCGCGGCATTGGCAGGACCGTCTTTGCCGGCTCCAAAATCGAGGAATTTCAGGTCGAAATCCTCGGCGTGCTCGACAACGTAGGCCCCCGCCAATCGATCATCCTCGGCAGGCTCTCCGGCGGACCCCTCGCCCACTCCGGCGTCATGCAAGGCATGAGCGGCAGCCCCGTTTATATCGGCGGACGGCTCATCGGCGCCGTCGCCTCCGCGTTCCAATTCTCCAAGGACCCGATCGCCGGAATCCGCCCCATCGAGGAGATGCTCCGCGACGATCCGCCGGACCGTCCGGCCGTTCGAGCCTGGGTCCGTCCCGATGTCGTCGATCTCGCGGCCGCGATCCCCGCCCGCGCCGAATACGGCTCCGGCGCCACACGCATGATCGACATCGCCTCCCCGCTCTCGATGAGCGGCTTCACCACGGGCGCCATCGAGCAGTTCGCGCCCCAACTCCGCCGCCTCGGTCTCGAACCGATGCAAGGCGCGGCGGGCGGCTCATCCGCGCGCCTCCCCGGCGGCGATCCCAAGCTCGTCCAGCCGGGCTCCATGATTTCGGTGCACCTGATGACCGGCGATCTCGCCATGGGAGCCGATGGCACCGTCACTCACGTCCAGGGTGGCAAGGTCTACGCGTTCGGACATCGGTTCCTGGCCATCGGCCACACCGATCTCCCCTTCTCCCGGGCCGATGTGATCGCCCTGCTCCCCAACCTCTCGACCTCCTTCAAGATCTCCGCCGCCCGCGAGTGGATGGGTTCCATCACCGCCGATTACTCCACCGCCGTCTCCGGCCGGCTGGGCCGCCGCCCCTCCATGATCCCCATCGCGATCTCCCTGAAGGGCGACCGCGAACGCCGGTACGAAATGCAGGTGGCCAGCGACAAGCTGCTCACCCCGTTTCTGGTGCAGATGGCCACCTACTCCGCCATCGACGCCACCGAGCGCGGCAACGGCGCCATGACCATTGGCGCCAAGGGCGTCATCGACTTCAACGGAGCCGCTTCCGCCCGCATCGACACGCTCTATTCGATGGAGGCCGGCGCGCCCCTCATGGCGTCGCTCGCCGCCGCCCTCCCGGTCGGATACGCGCTGAACAGCGGCTTCCCCGAACTCGGCGTCCGGCGCGTCACGCTCGAGCTCGACGTGCGGCCCGGCAAGCGGCAATTCCAGATCGACAACGTGTGGACATCGCGGTCCCGCATACGGCCCGGGGAAAGCGTCGACATCTTCGTGTCGTTCACCGGACCGGGCGGCGAAGAGATCCAGCGCAAGACCACCTGGCGCGCGCCCGCCGGACTCCAGGCCGGACCGGTCAACTTCACCGTCTCCGAAGCGATGATCGCCAACCTCGTCGAACATCAACAGAGCCTGCTCCAACCCGCGGGATCCGCGTCCCAGGTGCGAAAACTGCTCGACGGCCTGAAGCCGAACAACGTCGCGACGCTACGAGTCTGGCGCGCCGAGCCGGTCTTCCAGTTGAACGGCCAGACCCTGCCCGATCCGCCGCCATCGGTGGCGATGGTCCTCAAGCGCATGCCCACGGCCACCACCGGCGTGCCCGCGGCGTGGGGCGCCAGAATCGGCGAAGCCGAGTTCCGGTTGACCGGCGTCACGGTGAGCGGATCGAAATCCGCGCAAGTGGAAGTGAAGGAGTGAGGATGCCGCGAAAGCCGCTAGCAGCCCGTGGCGCAAGTAACATGTGGCGCGTTGCGAGCGCCGCCGGCCGAATCCGAGGCGCGGCGACGCTGTCGATGCGGGACATCTCCCAGGAGCCGCAACGACGGAAGCGGCCGGCGCCGCCGCAACCCAAGGGGCGCATTAGACTTGCAACGCAGGCTCCGCATGCCGGCGTTCGCCGTCCATGGCCGCCGCGGCGGGGTCATGGATGCGCGCGGCCATGTTACTTGCGCCACGGGCTGCTAGCCCTCGTGCTGGGAGCGATCGCCCACGCGTCGAGCCCCACCGCCTGGGAGACCAACACCTATCAGGATTTCTCCAAGGCGCGGCTCGACGGCGTATCCATCCACCGCAACGGCACGGTTACGCTCGCGCCGAAGTTGGACCCGGTGTTCGACTCCGGCCAACCCGTCGTCTGGAGCGCCGCCGCCGGACCCGATGGATCCGTCTATCTCGGGACCGGCCACAAGGGACGCGTCTATCGCGTGGACGCCGCCGGGAAGGGCGAACTCCTTTGGACCGCGCCCGAAGCCGAGGTCTTCGCCATCGCCGTGGATGCGAGCGGCGCCGTGTTCGCCGCCACTTCTCCCAACGGCAAGATCTACCGCATCCAAGGCAAGCAGGGAGCGGAGTACTTCAATCCCGGCGCGAAGTTCATCTGGGCGCTGGCGGCCGCCAAGGACGGATCGCTTTACGCGGCCACCGGCGACGATGGCAAGGTGTTCCGCGTGACCGCGCCCGGCCGCGGCGAGGTCTACTACGAGACCGGCCAGGGCCATGTCACCAGCCTCGCCATCGACGCGCGAGGCAGGCTCCTCGCCGGAAGCGATCCCAACGGAATCCTCTACCGCATCGAGGCCAGGGACAAGGCGTTCGTGCTGCACGACGCGAGCTTCCCGGAGATCCGCGCGATCGTGCCCACGGCCGACGGCGGCGCCTATATCGCCGCGATGGGAGGAGCCGCCGCCAAGCAAAGCGGCGCGGCCGTGACCGCCGCTCCGGCGGCAACCGGAACGGGCCAGACTCCGGTGGTGACCACCACCATCACCGTCACCGACGACGGCACGGCCGCGCAGGGCGGCGCCGACATCAAGCCGAAGCCTCCGCAACAAGGCCAGCCGCAACAGAATCAACCACAGCAGGGTCAACAGCAACAGCAGCAAACCGCCGTCACCTCGAGCGTCATCGAAATCCCCGGCCTCGACAAGTCGGCCATTCTGCGCATCCACCCCGACAACACGGTCGAAACGCTGTGGACCTCGAAGGACGAGAACGCCTACGACATCGCCGCGTCCGGCGCCGGCCTCCTGGTCGCCACCGACAATCAGGGGCGCGTTTACCGGCTCGAGAATCGCAAGCTGGCGCTGCTCGCCGAAACCCGCGAAGGCGAAGTGCTGCGCGTGATCCCGCATCGCGGAGGAGCGCTGCTCGCCACGGGCGAGCACGGCAAGCTGCTCCGCCTGGGCGATGCCGCGGCGCCCGAGGGCTCGATCGAATCGCCGGTGCACGACGCATCGGCGGTGGCGCGCTGGGGCAAGCTCGGATGGCGGGCGGAGACCTGCGACGGCTGCTCGATCGCCTTCAGCGTCCGCGCGGGCAACTCGGCGCGGCCGGACAAGACGTGGTCGGACTGGTCGGCGCCGCTCACCGATTCCGCCGGCGCCGCGATCCCCGTTCCCAACGCCCGCTACGTCCAATGGAAGGCCGCGCTACGAGGAACCGCCGGCGCAAGCCCCGCGCTCGATTCGGTGCGGCTCACCTATCATCCGCAGAATTCGCCGCCGCTCGTGAAGAGCGTCACGGTCACCGCGCAGATCTCCGCGGTCGCGCCGCTGAAGCAGGCGCAGCAGCAGCCGGCGGCCGCCTACAGCATCACCGTCACCGATACCGGCGAATCCGGAGCCACCTCCGCCACCGGCACCGCCACGCAGCCGATCACGCGCGCCGCCGTCGAGGGAGTGCTCGTCTCGTGGGCCGCCGAGGATACGGATGGCGACAAGCTGTTCTACAGCCTCCATGTCCGCGCCGAGGGCGAAACGGAATGGCGGCCCGTCAAGCTCGACTTCGCCGAGACCAGCCACGTCGTGGAAGCCGAGTCGCTCGCCGACGGCCGCTACTGGTTCCGCGTCACCGCGACCGACCGCGCCGCGAATCCGCCCGCCGACGCGCGGGAAGTGGAACTCGTGAGCGCGCCCGTGCTCGCCGACCGCACGCCGCCCGTTGTCGCCGCATCCGCGCCCGCGCGCTCCGGCGCCGCGGTCGAGGTGCGGGTCGAAGCCTCCGACGCGAGTTCGCCTCTGCGCGCGGCCGAGTACATGCTCGACCACGGCCCCTGGATTCCGCTCGCCGCGTTGGACGGCGTGGTCGACTCCGCCAAGGAGAGTTTCGTCGTGCGGATCGATCCCGCTCCGGCGGCCGGACGCGCGCTGGTCGTCCGCGTGTACGACAGCGCCAACAACGCGGGCGTCATTCGAACGATAATCCGTTAATGACCAGGCGCGGGTTCCTCGGCTCCGCGGCAGGCGCGATGGCCGCGCCCGCACGGCGGCCGAACATCGTATTGATGATGGCGGACGATATGGGCTTTTCCGACCTCGGCTGCTACGGCGGCGAGATCCGCACGCCCAACCTGGACGCGCTGGCCCAGCGCGGAATCCGCTTCACGCACTTCTACAACAACGCCCGCTGCTGCCCCACGCGGTCCAGCTTGATGACTGGACTCTACTCGCATCAGACGGGAATCGGCCATATGGTCGACAACCCGAAGCCGTTCCCCGGCTACACGGGAGACTTGTCGCCGCGCTGCCTCACCATCGCCGAAGCGCTGAAGCCGGCCGGCTATCGCACGATGATGTCGGGCAAGTGGCACGTCACGCCCGTCAACCGGTCGAAACACAATTGGCCGCTGCAGCGCGGCTTTGACCGCTACTACGGGATCATTCACGGCGCGGCGGACTTCTTCAATCCCGTCACGCTCACACGCGACAACGAACCCGCGGCGCCGGACCGGCCCGATTACTACTTCACCGATGCGATCGCGGAGAACGCCGCCAACTACATTCGCGACGCCGCCGGCAAGCCCGAGCCGTACTTCCTCTATACGGCCTTCACAGCGCCGCACTGGCCGCTGCACGCCACCGAAGACGACATCGCGCGATATGGCGGACGATACCGCGACGGCTGGGACGCGCTCCGCGCCGAACGCCATGCGCGCATGGTTCGGATGGAGCTGGTGGATCGCAAGTGGCCGCTGACGCCCCGCGATTCCGGCGTGCCCGCCTGGACGGAAGCCAAGGACAAGGAGTGGCAGCAACGCCGCATGGAGGTCTACGCGGCGCAAGTGGAATCCATGGATCGCGGCGTGGGCCGCGTGCTCGAGGCGGTGCGCGCATCCGGGCAGGAGCAAAACACGCTGATCCTGTTCTTGGCCGACAACGGCGGTTGCGCCGAGGAACTGGGCCCGAAAGCGCGGGGACTCCACATCCCCGCCAAGGCTCGCGACGGCCGCCCGATGCGCGTGGGCAACGATCCGGCGGTGATGCCCGGTCCCGGCGACACGTATCAGAGCTACGGCAAGCCCTGGGCGAACGCCAGCAACACGCCGTTCCGCCTCTACAAACACTGGGTGCACGAGGGCGGCATCTCGACGCCGCTCATCGCCAGTTGGCCCGATCGCATTCGCAAGCGCGGCGGCCTCACGCACCAGCCCGGCCACCTGATCGACATCATGTCCACCTGCCTGGACGCGGCCGGCTCCCGCTACCCGGACTCGCGCCAAAGCCAGCCCTCCATCCCGCTGGAAGGCAAAAGCCTGTTGCCCGCGTTCGACGGCCGCGCCATCCCGAATCGCGGCGCGATCTTCTGGGAGCACGAAGGCAACCGGGCCGTGCGCCAGGATCGATGGAAGCTCGCCTCCCGCCATCCCGCCGGCTGGGAGTTGTACGACCTGCGGGCCGATCGCACCGAGACCGTCGACCTTGCGGCGCGCCACCCGGATCGCGCGACGGCAATGGCTGCGATGTGGGAGGATTGGGCCAAGCGCTGCCAGGTGGAGCCATGGGACAAAGTTCGCGGAGCGTAGCCAACGGCGGCGCCGTAATGGCGCTGCTCGTCCTGGCGATGTTCCTCAACTACGTCGACCGCGGCAGCCTGAGCGTCGCCGCTCCCGTGTTGTCGAAGGAACTCGACATCGGACCGGCGCGCCTCGGCTGGCTGTTCTCGGCGTTCTTCTGGACCTACGCGCTCGGCCAGATCCCGTCGGGCTGGATCGTCGACAAACTGCCGGTGCGCACCGTGTTCGCCGCCGGTTTCCTCGTGTGGTCGGCGGCCACGCTTGCCACCGGATTCGTGGGCGGCTTCGCCTCGCTGTTCGTGTGCCGCCTTGTCCTGGGGCTGGGGGAAAGCGTGGCGTATCCGGCATGCTCGCGAATCCTGGTGCGAAGCGTGCCCGAGGAGCGGCGCGGCGTGGCGAACTCCTGGATCGACGCCGCCACCAAAACCGGACCGGCGGTCAGCATGCTGCTCGGCGGGTTCCTGGTGGATGCCTGGGGTTGGCGCTGGCTGTTCTGGATCGCGGGCGCGATCAGCCTGCTGTGGCTGCCGTTGTGGCTCGCGTTGTATCGCGAGTCTGGCGGCTCCGGACCCGCGGTGGAGGAACGCGCGGCCGTGTCGTTCGGCGAGATCCTCTCGCGGCGCGAGGCGTGGGGCACGTCCCTGGCGATGTTCACGTTGGGATACGTCTGGTATCTGCTGTTGTCGTGGCTGCCCACCTATCTGGTGAAGGCGCGCGGCTTCTCGATGCAACGGACCGCGGTGATGGGCGCGCTGCCGTTGGCCCTGATGGCGCTGGGGACGCTCGCCGCCGCGTGGATCTCGGACCGCCTGGTGGCGCGCGCGGGAGGCGATGCGCAGGTGAGGCGGCGATTCCTGATCGCCGGGCTTGCGTTGACGGCTCTGGTGTTGCCGGCCGCCGCCGTGGTGGAGAACGCCTCGCTGTCGCTGGCGTTGCTCGCCGCCGCGCACATGACGCTCGGCCTGTTCGCGTCCAACGTGTGGGCGGTCACGCAGACCTTGGCCGGACCGGCGGCGGCGGGACGCTGGACGGGCATCCAGAACGCGGTGGGCAACATGGGCGGCGTGGTCTCCCCGCTGCTCACGGGGATCGCGGTGGAGCGTACCGGCTCGTATCTACCGGCCTTCGCCTCGGCGGCGGTGATGGCTCTGCTGGGCGCGATCTGCCTGTGGCTGCTGGTGCCCCGGGTCGCGCCGGTTCGATGGACGGAGGCATAGCAGGCGGGTCCTCCGCCCTCCGCCTTGCCTGCTAGGCTAGACTCGGATCGGAGAGAAGAAAAGATGACGATCACGCTGGATCTAGCCGGAGATGTCGCCACGCGGCTCGCCATTGAAGCGAGCCGCCTCGGTCTCTCCGTCGACCAGTTCGTCCTGCGCGCCGCGCTCGACCAGCTTGGCGACAGTTCGCGGAACGGCGGCGCCGGGTTCGGCGCGCCCAGCCAGGACCCCTACTTGGCCCCGGCCGCGGCACGAGCCAAGGCCGCCGCCCGGGAATCGGAGGCACTCGGCATCACTGACCACAACGGCAACCGCCTACGGACTGATTTGCCGGAGGACATGAGAGAGGGAACTGGCCGCGACATTGGCGGATAGGGCGCTTCCACGAATGATAGTGGTCGCCGGACCGCCCGGCAGCGGGAAGTCGACGCTCTTCCCCGTGTCCGGCTTCGGAGTGGACTGCTTCAACGCCGACGATCGAGCGGCCGAGCTCAGCGGCGGCTCCTACTTGTTCATCGGTGGAGGAATCCGCCAGCAAGTCAACCGCGAGTTCGAGGCCTTCGTCGCGGACCACATCCGAGACCGGCGGAGCTTCGCCTTTGAGACCACCTTGCGGAGTGAGATCACCTTCGAGCAGGCGGGCATGGCCAAGGCGGCCGGTTTCGAAGTGGAGATGCGCTACGTGGCCCCGCGGGACTTCTCCCTGAATCTCGAGCGCGTCAAGATCCGCGCCGACAATGGCGGACACAGCGCTCCGGAAACCGTACTGCGACAGATCCATGAGTCGAGCCTTCGCCACCTTGGTCGTGCGATTCGCGAGTTGGATGTGGTTCGCGTTTACGACAACAGCGAATGGGGTGCGGCCCCGCTCCTGGTGCTGGAATCGAAACAAGGCAAAGTCTCGTACCGGCGAGCGATACTGCCCGCTTGGCTGTCTTAGTTGGTTAGCACCGTTGAATCCTCCGTTGAGGGCGCCCGGCGCATAGAAGCAAAATGCCGCTCGTCCGCGCCAACCCGATCCCAGCGTCGCCGGCCGGGGTCGCGTCCACGGGCAACATGGCCACCGCAGGCCTGACCAACCCACGCCAGCGGAACGAGCCGTTCATCGCCGACGCCGACGCGAAAACAGGTGGCGCCGCCAGCGCCGAAGCGTGGCCGGACTCAGGTCGAACACGAGCATCGACAACGGCCAGGGCAGCAACCACCACCGCATGGCGACACGCACTGTGTTGGTCGCGAAGCCGAACAGCAACGGGAGCGACACTCCTGCCACCGCATAACACAGGTGCGGCCAGCGCCTTCGTAGCGCGCTCCCCTCCCCCGCGCTACGTCTCGACCAGGTCGCCCGTTAGCGCCTCGGTGTCCCGCCAGGACGCCATAGCCCAGCAGACGGATGGCAGGCGCGGGAGGATCCGTTGCCACGCATCAGGGACGATTCCCTTCCAGCAGCGGTACACCGCTCCATAGATTGGTGAGCGCCTCGCGGGTGGTCCGCAGGGCGCGAAGCCCGGCCGGCGTCACATGGAAATACCTTTTGGCCCGGCCGCCCCGCTCCGGCGTCGGCTCACCCAGAGTCGATGCCACGTACTCCTTCTCCTCCAGCCGCTCCAACGCCGCATACACGCTTCCGAGCGCGACCTCCCGGCCGGCCAGTTCCAGCAGTTCCCTCGAGATCGGGACGCCGTACGCCTCGCCGCCCAGCCGCGCTACGGCAAGCAGAACCATCAGTTCCATCTCTCCGAGAAATGCGCGCTTGGGCATGGAAACGACGGCCGGGCTATTCCGCCCCGTAGGCGATCTCCAACCTCCGCGACCGCCAACTCGCCGCGAACAGCACCAGCGCCGACAGCAGCAACAACCCGCCGATCGAGGCCCACGCCGAGGCAGGGTTGCCGTTCACCACCAGGATCGCCAGCGCCGCCGGCATGCCAGGGTCGACCGGCACCTCCACCGGGCAGAGCGACTTCAAATAGTGGATCACGCTGATCTGGGCCAGCGCCGCCGGCAGAATCGGGTTGATCGACTCCCACAGCAGCATCGACACCGCCGGAACCAGCGGATTCCTCACCAGCACCCCCGCCGCCAGAAACACCGCGCCGTAGCCGACGCACGCCAGCACCGTCACGCCCAGATACGACCACACGTGATTCCAGCCTCCGCCCGCCAGGTACTCGTCCAACGAGCCGGCCGGAAAGTGCCGGAACCAGAAATACATCTGCGCGCAAACGCTCGCTCCGAAAATCACCGCCGTCGCGATCAGTCCGGCCAGATACTTCCCGATCACCACCACCTCCCGCCGGACCGGCGCCAGAAAATAGTAGTGCAGGCTCTTGTCGAGCATCTCGCCCCGGAACGAGTTGATGAACACGAACACGCAGCCGAAGAAGATGCACAGGCGGACGAAGAAGAACTGGAAGATGCCCGCGAAGACCTTGCTTTCCTGGGTAAAGTCGCACTGGGCGCGGATGCTCCGGGAGCGAACCCGGCCGTCCTCGAAGTCGACGAAGATCTCGCTGCCGCCGTCGCTGAAGCGCATCAATTCACGGTCGTGCCGGACGCCGCCGCGGCCCCGGCGCGTGAATTTGACGGGGCGGTTCGGCTCGGCGAGCAGCTTCACCACTTCCTCGCGGCTCATCCCCTCGCGAACGGCGCGCATCCTTTGCAGTGTGATGCCCGGATACTCGGCCGCCAACTCGCGGCGGCGAACCTCGCGCCGCTTCACTTCGAACGAATGCCCGCCGATCACCACCAGCGGCGCCAGCGCCAGCAGGTAGATCCAGAGCCCGCGCCGCGCGAAGAAAGTCTTGCGGATCTCGAGCCGCAGCACCGCCAACACTTGCGATATGCGCCCGCGCGTCATCGAGCCGCCTCCTCGCCGATCAGGTACTCGAACAATGAATTCACGTCGTCGTCGGCCGGCGCCACCTGTGTCACCTCGAACCCGTCCGCGGCAATCCGGTTCATCGCCAGAAAGAACTCGTCGGCGTTCTTCGTCTTCACCGAGAGCCCGCCGCCATCGGGGTGTACCAGCGCCTCTTCCACGCGATCGTCCGCGAACAGCCGCGACGCCAGAGCGCGAGGCCGCGGGCAACGGATCAGCACCTGCATCGGATGCTCCTCGATCTCGCCGCGAACGCCCTTGATCTGGCCCTCGGCCACCACGTAGCCGCCGTTCAGCAGAATCACCTGATCGGAGATCAGATCCACCTCGTGCAGCACGTGGCTCGACACGATGACGTGCCGGCCTTCGCCCGCCAGCGTGCGGAACAGACCGATGGTCTCCGAGCGGACCAGCGGATCCAGCCCGTTTAGCGGCTCGTC
>SYLY01000140.1 GCA_005808475.1 Acidobacteriota bacterium | reverse complement strand
GCTGCGCCGCGTCGGCGGCTACAATCTCGACGAGTTCACCGATCCGTCGAAACCGTTCGACCTCACCAAAATGATGGTGGGCTCAGAAGGAACGTTGGGCGTAGTGCTCGAGGCCAAGCTGAAGCTGGTCCCGCTGCCCAAGGCGAAATCGGTGCTTGCCATCCAGTTCGCCAGTCTGCTCGAAGCCCTTGGCGCCGCTCCCGCGATCCTGAAGCACGGGCCGTCCGCCGTGGAAGTGATGGACCGCTTCATCCTCGACCACACCAAGGAAAACCCCGAGCTACACCGCCAACGCCAGAGCTTCATCGAAGGCGATCCGGGCGCGCTGCTATGCGTCGAGTTCTACGCGGATCGCGCGGACGAACTGCCGCCGCGCATGCGAGCCGTGGAAGACGATCTCCGCGCGCGCGGCCTCGGCTACCGCTTCGTGCATGCCGCCGACGCCGCCACGCAGGCGAAGATCTGGGGATTGCGCGAGGCGGCTCTCGGCCTGTCGATGGCGATGAAGGACGACAACAAGTCGCTGTCGTTCGTCGAGGACACCGCGGTGGCGCCGGAACGGCTGCGCGATTTCATCGAGCGATTCCTCGCTATCGTTAGCAAGCACGGCACGGTGGCCGGCGTCTACGCCCACGCCTCCGTCGGATGCCTGCACGTGCGCCCCGTGGTCAACATGAAGACCGCCAGTGGCGTGGCGAAGTTCCAGGCGATCGCCGGCGACGTCGCGGATCTGGTGCTCGAGTTCGGCGGCGCTCTCTCCGGCGAACACGGCGACGGACTGGTGCGATCCCCGTTCATGCGCAAGATGTTCGGACCGCGCCTGTACGAAGCGTTCCGCGAGATCAAGATGGCGTTCGATCCGCGCGGCGTGCTCAACCCCGGCAAGATCGTGGACGCGCCGCCGATGACGGAGAACCTGCGTTACGGCGCGGGCTACGTCACGCCTCCGTTCGAAACCTACTTCGATTTCTCCGAGTACGGAGGGTTCGGGCAGGCGGTGGAGATGTGCAGCGGACTGGGCGCGTGCCGCAAGAAGCTCGCCGGCACGATGTGCCCGTCCTACATGGCCACCAAGGACGAGCAGCACTCCACGCGAGGCCGCGCCAACGTTCTGCGGCAGGCGATGACCGGCGGGCTCGGCGAAGCGGGACTGCTCGAGAAAGGGGTCAAGCAAGCGCTCGACCTGTGCCTGGAATGCCGCGCCTGCAAGGCCGAGTGTCCGGTGGGCGTCGATGTCGCGCGGTTCAAGAGCGAATTCCTCGCGGCCTGGCACGCTGAGCACGGCGCGCCGTTGCGATCGCGAGTGCTGGGCCACGCGCGCGAACTGGCCGCGCTCGGCAGCGCCTTCGCGCCGGTATCCAATTGGATCGCGGCGAGCGGCCCGGCGCGATGGCTGAACGAACGGCTGTTGGGGATCGACGCGCGAAGGCGTCCGCCGGAGTGGAGCCGGCGCACGTTTTCATCCTGGTTCCGCGGACGCGCCGCGGCGAACCCCGCGGTTTGGATGTTCGGCGACACGTTCACCGAGTACTACGATCCGGACATAGGCATCGCGGCGGTGGAGGTCCTGGAGCGCGCGGGCATCGCCGCGGCGCCCGCCCCCAACGTGTGCTGCGGACGTCCGCTGATCTCCCAGGGCCTGCTCACGGAGGCTCGCGCGTTGGCGCTGCGCAACGCGGAACTGTTGTTCCCCATCGCGGAACAAGGCGCGCCGATTTTGTTTTGCGAGCCGAGTTGTCTGTCCGCGGTGAAGGAAGACGCTCCGGCGCTGTTGCGAGGCGAGGAGCGCGAGCGCGCCCGTGCGGTGGCGGCCGTTTCGATGTCGTGGGAAGAGTATCTCGATAAGGAAATGGCGGCGGGACGAGCGAAGTTCGCGATCTCCGCGCCGACCAGGCGTATCCTGCTGCACGGCCACTGCCATCAGAAGTCGATGGGACTGGTGGGCGCGGCCAAGTCCCTGCTGCAACGAGCGACCGGCGCCGAAGTGGTGGATTTGGACGCCGGCTGCTGCGGCATGGCGGGTTCGTTCGGCTACGCGCGCGAGAACTACGGCGTGTCGGAGGCGATCGGCGAACGGAAACTGCTCCCCGCCGCGCGTGCGATGAAGGCGGACGAAACGCTGGTCGCGGCGGGGACCTCCTGCCGCCACCAAGTCAAGGACTTCACCGGCCGCGTGGCGCGCCACCCGGCGGTGTTGCTGCGCGAACTGATGGAAAGCGGCTCCTAACCGGGCGCTATCATGGAGAGATGCGGCCGAAGCGCCATATCCGCGGGGCCGTCCTTCTGGCCGCGTCGCCGTTCCTGGCGCTGGGATTGTGGATGTCCGCCAAGGGGATCGGCAACATTCGCCGATCGGCGCAAAGCGTTCATTTTCCCAAGGCGGATGCGACGGTAACCGTCTCCAATGTCTCGTCAGCAAGCTCACGGGCAGCGGACGGGACTCGCTCGGCCACCTCCTACTCGGCCAACATCGAATTCCAATATCAAGTGAACGGGGCCGCTTACTCGACGTCCACGCGGCACTTTGGCCAGACCACGGGATCGACGGATTCGTCGGAAGCGGAACTGCTTCGCCTACGCTACCCCATCGGCGCGAACACCTGGGTCTACTACGACCCCGCCAATCCGGCCTCGGCCGTCGCGGAGCCGGGGTTCCATGCCAACCTGATCTGGTTGCCCGGCGGCGGATTGTTCTTCATCGCGGCGGCGGCTTTCGCGCTGCTGTTTGCCGGCCGGGATTCGACTCGCGCCTTCAGGGCGGGAATCGCGATGTTCGGAAGCGTATTCGCCTCGCTCGGACTGATCGGACTCGCTCATGGAGCCGTCGAGATCCAGCGCGGCCGCGCCAGCGTGGGGTGGCCGCGAACACAAGGCCAGATTGTCTACCAGAAGATCGATTCCAATCAATCGCGGGGAACGGCCGGGGCCGGAGAAGGGGGGACCACGCAGACGTCCCACGGCTCACACTTGATCTACCAGTATCAAATAGCCGGCCGAACCTACTACTCCAACCAACGCCGGTTCGGTCAACTGTCGGCCGCCGGAGCGGACTGGGCGGAAGAGATCGCGGCGGCCTATCCGCCGGGCTCGCCCATCGCGGTATCCTACTCCCCGGAGAATCCCCAACTGGCGGTGCTGGAACCCGGCGCCGGATGGGAAGCTTGCTGGCTGCCGGGCGCGGCCGGGGTCTCGTTGCTATTCGGCCTGGGGGTGTTGTGGCTGGCTCGACGGGGCTCTTTCTAACTGGCGCGCGCAGCGGAATCCTACACACCCGCTGCCTTGAACCGGAGTGAAGTCCACGCGGCATGAATCGGCGCGCGCAACGTCGGCGAACATCGCCCAGCAGCCTCCACAGAGCAGCTTGAAACTCAGGCCGAAATGCTTGCTGCCGTCCACCCACGTGAACACTCGCCCCTTTCCGGGAGCGTCCGAGGAAGTCCATTCAAAGACGTTTCCCACCATGTCGCGGCAGCCATGGTAGGACGCTCCCGCGGCGCCGTAGTAGTCGACCGGAGTCGTGCCCTCGCTGTCCACGTTGCAACGGCTGGGATCGAACTCGTTGCCCCACGGATAGATGCGTCCCTCGGGTCCCCGCGCGGCCGCTTGCCATTCGGTGGCACTGGGAAGGCGGGCGTTGCGCCACGCCGCGAACGCGCACGCGCCGAGCCAAGTCACCTGAGTGGCGGGATGATCGTGGTAACCAGCGGCGTTGAATCGGTGGCCGGCCTCGTACCACTTGCCGGGCCCGGCCGGCGTCTCCTCGAGGAAGCGCCGGTACTGGCGTTCGTCACGGGAAATCGGTCGATCCAAAAATCGCCGTCCGGAATGTAGACCATATCTTCTTGAAGCACGGAGATCATTGCGCGCGCAGAGTTACGTTGGGATCCAACCGAATCACTTTCAGGCTGCAAATCAGCATCGCGAGAATGCCCGAGAGCAACAAAGCGGTCGACACGGCGAGGTGCACCGCTGGGTCAAGGGGTTGGACGCCGGCCAATAGTGCGGCGATGCCTCTGCCGCCGGCGCAAGCCAGAACCTCCCCAACCAAGACTCCAGCAAACAAGAGCGGCATTCCTTGCCTTGCGACCAGGGACGTCAATCGAAACATCGACGCTCCGAGTGCCAACCGGATTCCCAATTCCTGGCGCCGGCTGGACACGTAGAACAACGCGACCGACATCAGGCCCGCGATCGACGTGGCGGTCGAGAGTATCGCGAACGTCCCGAGAATCAACGCATAGAGACGATGACTCGTCAGGCTCTCGGCAACGTACTCGGTCATCGGCCGCGCGTCGAACACCGTCGCCTGGGGAGCCTCATCCCGGATGGCTTGCTGAATCGGACGCACCGCGTCGAGCGGATTTCCGTGCACGCGAACCAGGAGGCTGAGAAAGCCGGGGGGCCTCTCGGCAAGCGGGTAGCTGATCTCCGGCCCCGAGTCCACCGGCGGGGCCACGCTCGATTCCCGCCGGGCGGCAACAAAGGTGAACACCGCTTGCTGTTCCTCAAACAGCCTCGAAAGCGTCTCGTCTCCGCGAGTGTAGGTCCAGACCTGAGTGCTCTCCGGGAACCGGAATCCAGGCCGCATCACCCCGTTGACACGCAGTTGCTCCCCGTTTACTCGAATGGTCCTCCCAACCACTGTTGGATCGCCGCCGAACACATCCTGCCAAACTTGTTCGCCGAGCACCGCGAAAGCGCCGCTGCTTTCGTCGAAGTCGGATCCGAGCAGCACCGACTGGCCGAAGACGCCGAAAAAGGAACCCGAGACGCTGGCGGCCTTCACTCGGACCGTACGATCCTCGCCTTCGAGATTGCCGCCCCACGGACTGTAGTAGGCGAGATCTTCGAAGACCTTTTGAGTCTTCAACCAGTCGCGCACCACGCCAGGATTGGATTGCGCCAGCACGGCCGGAAAATTCTCGAGCCGGACAATTCGATCCGGGTCGTGGTAGGGAAGCGATCGCAGCAGCAACGCGTAGGTCACGCTGAACATCGCGCTGGCCAGCGCGATGGACACGGCGAAGTTGCCGATCAGACCGGCGGCGAACGCCTTTCGCCGGCCCACGAACCTGAGCCAAAGGAGGAGATCGCTTTTGAACAGCCCGGCATGTTCGCGAATCGCGGTTTCGATGAGATCCGGCAACAGCGAGAGCCAGACTCGAATCGCCCCGCCGGACGCCCCGGATCGGCTTGACAGTTCTTCCCGGAACACCAGCATGATCTCCCGCTGGTAGTCCTGCCGAAACGAGGCTGGGAGAACGAGGCAGGCGATTCGGAGGAGGAATGCGTGAACCCGCGGCATTGGAGGTAAACCTCTTAGTCCGATGCGAAGCCCGGCAGTCTCCGGGTTCGCCTCAAGAGCGCTGCAAGCCGGCCGGCCTCGGCTCGTGCTACTTGCTGTCCGTATCGGGTAATCCGGTAGTAGCGGCGCCGTTCGTCGTCCAGGTGTGGATCGGGCCGTTCACCGGCTTCTTCGATCAGGCTCCCGGCAAGCAGCCCCTTGATCGCATGGTAGAGGCTTCCGGCGCCGGGCTCGAGCATACCGGCCGAGGAATCGGCGATGCTCTTTTTGATCGCGTAGCCGTGCCGTTCGCCTTCCACCAAGGCGATCAAAATGTGGAAGTGCAGCGGAGAGAGGGGGAGCTGCTCGGCGGGATCTCTCGCTGGGGCGCGCGCCATGAGGTCCACTCTAATACAAAATTGTACTAGTAGTCAACCGTTGTATGAGGGGCCGGGAACGCGGATCGTCAAGCCTTCGCCGCGGCGAAGATCTCCTTCATCCGCCGCGCCGCGATCTTCTCGTCGCCCGGGTCGTTCATGAAGCAGGTGAACTCGAGCCCCTTGCCGCCCGACCGCAGAATCACGATCCGCGGCTCTCCGTCGCGAAGCTGCTTCTCCACGCCCTTGATGTCGATCCCCATCTTCGCCTCGTCCCACGTCACCTTCACACGGTGCACACGCCGCGTACGATCGAACGGCAGCTTCTCCACTCCCAACCCGATCTTGCGGAACTCCTCCATCAGGAACGAAGCCTGCCGCGCCGACTCGCGGTCCAGCGCCTCGAAGTCGAGCTTGGAATACCGCTCGAGCGCCACCCACAGCCCGATCATCTCCTCGCGATTCACCTTCATGCCGCGGCCGAGCGAATCCGAATTCGGACTCGAGTTGATCCACGCGGCGCGAATCAGATCCGCGCGCCCGGCGAGAATGCCCGAACTCTGCGGTCCGCGAATGTGCTTGCCGCCGCTCACCGCCAGCAGATCCACGCCGGTCGCCGCCAGCTTCGGGATGTTACCCCACGGCGGCAGCATGTTGGCCGCGTCCACCAGGACGGGTACGCCGGCGGCCTTGCACAGCTTCAGACACTCGGCGAGCGGGATAGGCGTCTCCCACTCCCAATCGTGCGACGTGCCGCCGAGATAGTACATCATCGCGGTATTCGGACCGAGAGCCGCCGCCAACTGCTCGCGCGTCTCCACGTCCACGATCTTCACTCCCGTGTTGCGCACCGCGTGGTCGTAGCCGTTCCGGTGGCGCTTCTGGATAATCACTTCCGATTTCATTCCCGCCAGATTCGGAAGCTGCCGCGCCTTGGCCGAATCCTCGCCGGTCAGACACGCGCAGGTGCCAACGCAGATGCCGCCAGCGGCGCCGCTCGACACCATCGCGGCTTCGGTACCCGCCAGTTTCGCGATCCGCTCGCCCACCGCGTTCTTCACGTCCTCGAGGAACACATAGTCGCGCGACGCCTCAGCCATCGCCGCGTTCACCTCGTCGGACATCTTTGACGCGCCGATCGTCGTCATCGTGCCTTGGAAGTTGATCAACGGACGGATGCCCAGCCGCGCGTAGACGCCTTGGGCGGGCGCGCGCTTGGAAGCGGCGGCGAGTTTCGATACCGGCAAGGTGGCGGCAAGGGCGCCGAGTGCTCTTCTGCGGCTGGTCATGCTGGAATTAGAACACAATTTGAAACCGCTGGCGCGGCGAGAGCGTCCCGCAAGGCATGAAAATCGTGACCGCGGCCGCTCTGCTGGCGCTGCCGCTCCTGGCCCAGAGTCCGGACTGGTATCGGAAACACTACTTCTCCGTCGGCGGCGGCGCCGGCCTACCTGGCGGCGACATCAAGCCGCTGCTCGATCCGAGCCCCGCCTTCCGCTTCAACTACGGATACCGCTTCCATCGCTACTTTCAAGCGGACGCCGGCATCGACACCGTGTTCTACGCGGCGCGCGTCCGCGATTTCTACGAATCCGATTTCGGCGACCTGCGCATCAAGGACTACCAGTTCTTCGTGCCGATGGGCGGCCGAGCCATCGTGCCATTGATGCGAAACCGCGTCTTGCTCTCGGCCGGCGGCGGCGGCGCCTACATGCGATACCAGGAACGGGTTCGCCAGCCGTTCGGCGATAACTTTCGCATCGACTGCCCGGTCTGCCGCGCGCGCGACGGCTGGGGCTACTATGGACTCGTGGGCGCCAGCGTCGCCATCGACCGCGCGCAGATGATCCGCCTCGGATTCTCGACCCGCGTCTATCGCGCCGACGTCGCCGGCCAGTCGATCGGCGCCGTGCCCGCCATCCAAACCCGCGACTCGTGGACCAACTCCGCCATTGAAGTGACGTTCAGCTTCTAATGAAAATCGCCGCCATCGCCTTCACCGCCAGCGCGCTCCTCGCGCAACAGCCACAAGGGAGCGGCGTGAACCTTTATTCGCGCGAAAAAGAACTGGCGCTCGGCCGTTCGCTCGCCGCCGAAATGAAGCGGACGAGTCCGCCCATCGGCAACCCGCGCGCCGCGGCATATGTGGCCGGCGCTGGCCGGCGCATCGCGGCGGTAATTGGCGGCGGTCCTGAGTTTTCGTGGGAAGTCATCACCGCGAACGGCGCCGGCTCGCATGAGCCCGCTGGCCTACCCGGTGGAACGGTGCTGGTCCCGGCGAGCCTCATCGCCGCGTCCGAGAGTGAGGACGAATTCGCCGCGATGCTCGCCCACGCCATGGCGCACTCGGCCGAACGCCACGGAACGCGGCAAGCCACGCGTGGCGAGTTGGCCGGAGCACCGGCGATTCCGCTAATCTACATGGGCGGCTGGACCGGCTTCGGACAGCTGGGAGCAATCTTGATACCAACCGGCTTTGCCCAGTTCGCCCGCAAGTTCGAACTCGAGGCCGATCGCCTCGCCGCGCTCTGGACGGCGGAAGCGGGCTGGGACGCGTCGGCCCTCGGACGTTATCTCGAACGAACCATTGAGGATGACAGCCGCAACCAGGCGATGCCAACCAAACGGGAGCGGCTCGAAGGCCTCAGCGGAGCGCCGTCACGCGAGCCTTCCCTGCCCTCCGCGTTCGTCGAGATCCGCGACGAACTGCGCGCCGGGCGGCCGGCCGTCAATGCTCCGCCGAAGCGGAAGCGGTAGAGCTACAACCACCGCGGAAGTGGGTGAGTACCCCCGCAATTTCAAATGGAGTACTGGAACCGGCGCGCGTTCGTACTAAAGCGTTTCCCCTTTGGCGCCGATTTCTGATATTTGTAGAAGATAGAAGGGGATACATGAAACTTCGCGTCAAGGTCCCCGGCGGCTTCCCGTTGCGGCGGCTCGCCGGACCCCGGTTCCCGGAGCCAAGAGTGGCTCCATTGCTCGTCCCGGCGTCCGAATCCACGCCGCCGGAAGCCGCGCCCGCGCTGGAACCGGCTGCATCGCACACCTCCCGCATTTGGTGGATCGCCGGCCTTTCTCTTCTCGCCATCGGACTGTTCGAGTTGAAAACGGCGTGGGCGCAGTCGCGCGTCCTGTCCTACGCGGCCCGGTCGTTGCGCTACGACATGCGGCCTGGCGCCAATCCCGACATTCAGTATCCGGAAGCGGGCCCGTACGATGCACGCCTGGGGCACGCCAAACTGCCGCAGTTTCAAGCGCGTCTGCGCAACGCTGGATTCGAGATGGAGGCGCAGGCACACGCCTCCCGCTTCTATCGTTACATCGCCAACTTCACCCGCGTTCCCATCTACCGCGAGAAGAATCAAGCCGGACTCCGCATCCTCGACTACACCGGGCAGCCTCTCTACGCAACGCAGTTCCCGCAACGCGTCTACCGCGACTACGACTCGATTCCGCCGATCGTCGTCAACAGCCTTCTTTACGTGGAGAACCGTGAGATCCTCGATCCGGAGACGCCGTACAGAAATCCCGCGGTTGAATGGGACCGCCTCGCCAAGGCGATGCTCGACTTGGGCATCCGCCAGATTCACTCCGGCCACGCCGTCAGCGGCGGCAGCACACTCGCCACGCAACTCGAAAAGGTGCGCCACTCACCGGGCGGACGCACCGAAGGCGTAACCGAAAAGTTCCGGCAAATGCTCTCCGCGTCGATCCGCGCGTATCAGGACGGCGAGGAGACGCTCGGCGCGCGCAAGCAGATCATCTGCGACTATATCAACTCGGTGCCGCTCGCATCGCTCGCCGGATACGGCGAAATCCACGGGATGGGCGACGCGCTCAACGCCTGGTACGGTTCCGATTTCGACCGTCTGAACCGCCTTCTCGCCGCTCCCGGCGACGCGAACCTTTCCGACAAGGCCGCCGCGTACCGGCAGGTGCTGAGCCTGCTATTGGCGATCCGCAGGCCCGGCAAGTATCTGCAGCAGGACCCGTCGTCTCTCGACGACCGGCTGGATGCCTACCTGCCGCTGCTGGTGGACGCGGGCATTATTTCCGCCCGCATGCGCAATGCCGTCGCCGCGTCGCGCCCCGCGCTACGCTCCGTTTACAGCGGCCAACCGCCCGCGTCGTTCGTCGAGCGCAAGACGGCGGATTCGCTGCGGGGCTCGTTGGTCAATATCCTCGGGCTCGTCAGCACCTACGATCTCGACCGCCTGGATCTCACCGCCTACACTCACCTCGACGGCCCCGCCTCGCAAGCCACGGCGGCGAAGCTCCAGTTTCTGGCCACGCCCGACGGCGCGGCTGCCGGCGGCATGCTGGGCGAACAGATGCTGGACATGCACAAGGCCGGCGAGGTGATCTACAGCTTCACCTTGTACGAGCGGCGCGGCGACGCCAACCTGCTTCGCATTCAGGTGGACAACTACAAACACGCGCTCAACTTGAACGAGGGATCGCGGCTGGAATTAGGATCCACCGCCAAGCTGCGCACGTTGGTCTCCTACCTCGAGACCATCTGGCGGCTCCACGAGGAATACGCATCCAAACCCGCGTCCGAGCTCGAGAAGGTCGTTCCGAATCCCCAGGATACGTTGCGCCAATGGGCGCTCGAGCACCTGATCAAAACCGTCGATCCCAGCCTCACCGTGATGCTCGAGGCATCCATGAACCGCGTGGTCTGGGCATCGGCAGACCTGTTCTATACCGGCGGCGGCATGCAGGTCTTCTCCAATTTCGACGAGCGCGACAACGGACGCAGGATGACCATCCGGGAAGCGTTCTTCCGCTCGGTCAACGTTCCGTTCGTTCGCATGATGCGCGAAATCGTGAATTACCACATCTACCGGGTGCCCGATGCCGCCGCGATCCTCGGCAATCCCGAGCATCCCAAGCGGGCCGAATTCCTGGAGCGGTTCGCCGACAACGAGGGACGGCAGTTTCTGGGGCGCTACCACAAAAAGTACGCGCCGCTGACCACGACGCAGGTGCTCGATAATTTCCTGACCGATCCCCGCATGACGCCCAAGCGCCTGGCGTTGATCTTCCGCGCGCTGAAGCCCCGCGCCCCGCAAAGCGAACTGGCCGCGTACCTCGCGGCGAATCCGGCGGCCGAAGGGCTGGACGGCGAAGACATCGGCGTGCTGTACCGGAAGTACGCGCCCAACAAGTTCGATCTCAACGATCTCGCTTACCTCGCCAAGATCCACCCTCTCGAGATGTGGGTGCTCGAGTATCTGCGCGACCATCCGAAGGCGTCGCTCGACGAGGTGGTTCGGGAGAGCAAGGAGATCCGGCAGTTCTCCTACCGCTGGTTGATCAAACGCGACAAGACCTTCGCGCAGAACGTCCGCATCAAGACGCTGATGGAGCGCGAAGCGTTCAACGAGATACACAAGTCGTGGAAGCGGGTCGGATATCCCTTCCCGTCTATTGTTCCGTCGTACGGCACCGCGCTCGGCAGCTCGGGCGACACCCCGGCGGCGCTTTCCGAACTCGTCGGGATCGTTCTCAACGACGGCGTTCGCCTGCCCACGGTCCGCCTCGACAAACTGCACTTCGCGCAACGCACGCCGGTGGAAACGGTGATGGCGCGGAAGCTGCGCGAGGGCGAGCGGGTCCTGCCGCCCGAGATCGCCGCCGTGGTTCGCGACGCGATGACGGGAGTGGTCGAACGAGGCACGGCCGCGCGCGCCTGGCGGGCGGTGGTGCTTCCCAACGGAACCGCCCTCCCGATCGGCGGCAAGACCGGCACCGGCGACAACCGCCGCGAATCGCACGACCGCCGCGGTTGGCTCATCGGATCGAAAGTGATGAGCCGCACCGCCGCGTTCGTATTCTTCATCGGCGACCGGTTCTTCGGCACCGTGGTCGCCTACGTGCCGGGCGAGCAGGCGGGTTCGCAGCACTTCACCAGCGCGCTGCCCACCACGGTGTTCCGCAATCTGGTGCCATCGTTCCGCAATCTGGTGATCAACTCGGTGCCGGTGCCCGGTCCGCATCTGGCGAAGAATCAACCGCGGTAGTGCGCTACTTTTTTCGCAAGCTGATTCCGCCGTTTGACCGCGTG
This sequence comes from Acidobacteriota bacterium, assembly GCA_005808475.1. Lineage (GTDB taxonomy): Bacteria > Acidobacteriota > Terriglobia > Bryobacterales > Bryobacteraceae > SYLY01. The sequence continues at coordinate 2,087 of SYLY01000140.1, read as the reverse complement.
GTGGTGGTCGAGAGCGGGTCGCGCTATCTGGTCGACTCGCTGCTGCCGGGCATCTACGACCTCTATCCGCGGATGCAGCTCGACTTGGTGACCTGCTACCCGGGCTCGCCGGCCTCGTTCCGGCCGGACCGGGGCGAGATCTTCCGCGTCGGCGGCTACTCCGGCCGTCAGGGACGCGGCCGCCTCTATCGCGAATTGGCGGCAAAGCGCTATACCGTCGGCTGCATCGTCTGCTCGGGCGAGCCGGTGATGACCAAGTGGAAGTGGATGCTCGCCCTCCGCCTGCCCGCCAAGTTCTACGCGCTGAACGAAAATGGCGACTACTTCTGGCTGGACTACTCGCAATGGTCCACAATCTGGCATGTCGTGATGTTCCGCGCCGGATTGGCGGGCGCGGGCGCGGTGCGCGTGGTGACCAGCCTGGCGCTGTTCCCCCTGACGCTCGCCTATCTGCTCGCGTTCGCGGGCTGGGTGCACGGCCGCCGCATTCTGCGCGAACGGACCAGGGCCTAACAAGACGGCGGCATTCGGCCGATGGACGAGAGGCGATGAAGCTTCCCGGCCGCTGGTTGTTGCTCGCGTTCGCGGTGTTGACGGCGATCAACGCCGGGATGCTGGTTACCAGCCGAATCTACCCGTTCGTCGACCTGCCCAATCACCTGGCCACGGCGACCATCTACCGCCACATCGGCGGAGCGGACAACCGGTTCGCCGAGTTCTTCACGATCGGACCGCTGTTCCCGAACGCCAATGTCGCCTATCTGCTGTTCGCCGGCTGGGACCTGTTCCCTTCGGTCGAGTTCGCCAACCGGACCTTCTACATTCTCTACGGCCTGCTCGTGCCACTCGGCCTCTGGCTGCTGATTCGGGAAGTGGACGGCGACCCGTGGTACGCGCTGCTCGGATTCCTGCTGCTCTACAACCTGAACTGCGTCTTCGGATTCGTGGGCTTCACCGCCTCCGCGCCGGTGGTGCTGTTCGTCATGTGGACGGCCCTTCGCGGATTCCGCGGCGGCTGGGGCTGGACCGCGGCGTCGGGCGCGCTGCTCGTCGCGCTGTTCTGCTGCCATGCCCTCGCGTTCCTGTTCGGACTCGGAACCTACCTGCTCGGCTGCCTGCGCGGCCGCCGTAACTGGCCCCGCGCCATCGCGGCGGCGCCCGCCTTCGCCGTGTTCGTGGCGTGGTGGATCCGCCGGCCGGTGGAAGAAAGCACGTTCGCCTACATGGCCGGCTACTACACCAAGCACTTCCTGGAGAACCTGCCGCGGCGCGCCACCTTTCCGTTGATGGACTTCTACCAGATCCTGCCGGGGGCGCTGGGACCTCTGCTCGCCATGGTGGTGGCGGCGGCGATCCTGGTTCCGCTGATCGCGCACCGGAAGCGTCTGTTCGCGGGGGCGGCGGCGCATCCGCTGGCGTCGATGTTCCTGTTCGCGCTGGCCTGCTGCTCCTTGCTGCCGCCGGAGATTCCGCGCGAACCGGTGCTCAACCAGCGCTTCTCCGTATTCCTGTACCTGGCGGCGATCGTGCTGTTGAGCCGGCTTCCTTCCAGCGCGGGCGCGCGCGTGGCGATCATTGGCGGATGCCTGCTTTTCGGAGGTCTCCGCTGGAACTACTTCCGCGAATTCAACCGGGAGAACGCGGCGTTCGATCCGGCCTTCCTCCCCGCCAAGGAATCGCGGATGGCGGGGATGGTCCAGGAATCGACGTTCTGGGGCTGGCCGCTCTACGTGCATTTCCCGAACTACCACATCGTCTGGAACAAGGGCATCGCGGGGACATCCGCCGTGGACTACCGGTTCGGCGTGGTGCGGCGGAAGGCGGGGTTCGACCGTCTACCCTACCATCGCGAATGGATCGGCATGGAAGGCGGCTACCAGGGCGAATACCACGGAGTCGAGTACATCCTGGTCCGGGGGCGGCCGCCCGAGCGGTGGCTGGGGCCGTGGCCCACCGGGCCGGGATTCGACGAGTCCCGCCGGGCCGGAGAATGGCGATTGATGCGGAATCGCGGGCTATCGCATGGTACAATCGAAGGAGTTTCGTCAGGGAACGGGCGCGTAGCTCAATTGGCAGAGCAACTGACT
>SYLY01000139.1 GCA_005808475.1 Acidobacteriota bacterium | reverse complement strand
GAATCCAGGCTTCCTCCAGTTCGTCTTCGTGACACCGGCGGACTCGAGTTCTTATCACGCCTGGCAAACCTCACTCCGCAAACGCCTTGGCTCCGGTTTGACCTTCGGTACGCATTACACCTGGTCGAGTCTTCTTTCCTACCAGACAGGCGACTTGGCTCACCTGGGACAGACCACGCAAGACCGCCGGCAGGACGATAAGGGTCCGCCGCCCTCTCACATGCGCCATGCGTTCGTATCGGATTTCCTATATGAGCTGCCGTTACAGAAAATGAGCGGATCCACCGGTCGTGGCGCCCGCCTCCTTCTCGCGGGCTGGCAGTTCGGCGGAATCCTCACTGCCAATTCGGGCTTGCCCCTGTTTCTCACACAGTCTTCGCCCTTCAACGGCAGCCGGCCCGACTATATCGGCGGCTCAGCCGTTCTGGGCAACTACCGCGAGACTCTGCAGTACGTCAATCGCGACGCGTTCCGGGCGGTGCCCGTTGTCCGGTTGAGCGGCGTTCCCGAGCGGAACGGCAACCTCGGACGAGGGGCTCTTCGCGGCCCCGGGCTGGTAAATCTGGACCTCTCGCTGGCGAAGAACCTTGCCCTTACCGAGCGCCACCGCCTGCAGATCCGCGCGGACTTATTCAATTCGATGAACCACACCAACTTCACGTCAGTCAGCAGCGACATCAACGCCGCGAACTTTGGGCGTGTAACGGCGGCCATCGCGCGGACCCTGCAACTCAACGCGCGGCTCACATTCTAGGCTAATCTGGCGCTGCCGGGCGCGCTTCGGACGGAGAGACGATCGCGTACCGGCCGCCCGGGTAGCGGCGCGTCTTCCGGCGAGTAAAGCAAACAACCATGATTTCCTCCGTGATGCTTTGGACACTGACGGGCTCTTTCGAGACGCGGCTGGAGGCCGCGGCCCGGGCTGGCTTCCAGTCGGTCGAGTTAGTCGACGAGTATGCCAGTTGGCCGGATTCGAGGATTGCCGAAGTCAAGAAACTGTGCCGGTCGTTCGGGCTTGGGATGGACATGTTGCTGGCGACTCCCGATTGGGACAAGCGGCCCGTTTCCATGGTTGATCCCGCCCAACGCCAGAACTTCCTCGACGACGTGAGTACCGCAATTCGCTGTGCCCGCGAGTTGGAGATCTCCCAAATCCTCCTGTTAAGCGGCAATGCCATTGCCGGAAGAACCTACGAGGAGCAATTTGCCAGCGTGGTCGAGGGCGCAAGCCGAGCCGGCGACCTGGCAGCCGAAGCCGGGCTGATCCTTGCCCTCGAACCGCTCAATTCGCTGGTCGACCGGAAAGGGTTTTTCCTGAATAGTTGTGTCGAAGGGCTCAGGCTGATCCGGCAGGTGGACCATCCGCACGTTAGGCTGCTGTTCGATGTCTATCACGAGCAGGTGCAGGCCGGGAATGTCATTCGAACTCTCACCGCGGCGTCGCCCTGGGTAACGGCGTTCCACGTCGCCGACAACCCGGGGCGGCACGAACCCGGCTCCGGAGAGATTGACTATTCCAACGTCTACAAGGCGATGCGGCAAACGGGTTTCAAAGGGCATGTTGCGATGGAGTATTTTCCAGCCGGCGAACAGGTGGCCAGTCTGACGAAGGCGCTCAACGACTTCCAGGCGGCCTTGGATGTTTAGCCGGGAGTGGCGTATGACGCGAAGAGCACTATTGCCGGCTAGTACCGCGGCGGCCGTCCTTTCCGCCGCGAAACCGATCCGCACCGCCGTACTTGGCGCCGGACACGCGCATGCGGCGGGCAAGATCACAGCCCTGCTGCGCATGGAAGGCGTGGACTTGGTCGGCGTGAGCGAACAAGACTCGCGCCGCCGGCCGCAGGGCAGCGGTTTCTCCGGTCTGCGCTGGATGAGCGAGGAAGAACTGCTGTCCGATTCCAGCATCAGCCTGGTGGCGGTCGAGTCCACTATGGCGGAAAATCTGGCGCATGCGGAAAAAGCCGTGGCGGCGGGCAAGTTCGTACATCTGGATAAAGCACCCGGGACGGATTGGAAGAGACTGGAGCGCCTCCTGATCGAAGCCCGGCGCAAGGGTCTGGTGGTGCAGATGGGATACCAGTGGCGCTATCATCCCGTTCTCCGTGCCGCCGTGGAAGCCGGGCGGAAAGGCTGGCTAGGGCATGTCTACATGGTGCGGGCGACCATCAATCAGGCGCTGAGACCGGAGCAGCGCGCACCGCTGGCCGCATTCAAAGGCGGGATGATGTTCGAACTCGGCTGCCATTTGATCGATCGCATCGTTGACCTGCTCGGCGAACCCAAACGTATTACCGCGCGGTGCCACCACCATTCCCCGATTCCGGACGATCTCGCCGACAATACGTTCGCCCTGTTCGAGTTCGACAAAGCCATGGCGGAGGTCTATGTGGCGGCGCAGCAGCCGAACGGCAACGCCTATCGAACCTTTGAAATTCTTGGGACCAACGGAACCTTCGTGGTGCAGCCATTCTCCCCGTACCGGGGCTATACCGACTTACGGGAGGCAGCCGGGCCTTATCCGAAAGGCCGGCAGGACATCACGATGCCGCCGGATACGCAACCCGTATTCACCCCGGATTTCGAAGACATGGCCGCCATCATCCGGGGACAGAAACGGTCCGATTATTCCGTTGAGCACGACCTTGCCGTGCAAAGAACACTGCTCACGGCTTGCGGCTACACGGCTTAGATTACTCAGGGAGAAAACAGAACTCTAATGAACAAGGTACTGGACATCAACCGCCGGCATTTCCTGGCCGCCGGCGCCACGGCGGCCGCGGCGGCTCCTCCCGCCGGGCAGATCCGGATGGGGGTGATCGGCGCGGGTTCCCGTGGCCGTTACCTGATGAACTACTACCGCGATGAGCCCGACGTGCAGTTCGGCGGAGTGTGCGATGTCTATGAGCCGCACCTGGAAGCCGGCCTGTCGATCGCGAAAGGCTCCGCGCGAGCGTACCGCAACCATAAAGCTCTGCTCGATGATAAGAGCATCGGCGCGGTGATTATCGCAACGCCGGATCACTGGCATGCCCGGATGCTCCTCGATGCCGTCGCGGCGGGCAAGGATGCGTATGTCGAGAAGCCGCTTTGCAACACGCCGGCGGAAGGTGTTGCGATTCTCGAAGCAGTGGGCCGCTCGGATAGAATCGTTCAGGTGGGCATGCAGCGCCGCAGCTACGACCTGTTTCTCAAGGCACGCGAAGTAGTAGCGAGAGGAGAGCTCGGGCAAATCAGCATGGTTCGTTCGTGGTGGCTCGACAATGTCCAGCGGCTGAGCACCAAAAAGCTGGAAGGTCCGCTCGACTGGAAGCAGTTCCAGGGATCGGCGCCCTCGCATGCCCCCGATCCCCTTCGCTACTTTGAATGGCGCCGGTTCACCGACTACTCCGGCGGACCGGTCACCGACATTTGCCCGCACGTGATGGACGGGATTACGATGCTGATGGGGGCGGGCTATCCGGCCGCGGTTAACGCCACGGCGGCGCCGGTCCGCACCGAAAAGGTCGACACCCCGGAGACTGTGGTTGTCGCCGTCGAGTATCCGGTGGGATTCCTGGCTGTTTTCTCGCTTAACTACAACGCGATGAAGTATAAGCAGGAGAACGATCAGTTAACACAGCTTGACGGCGAAAAGGCCCGGTTGGATATCGGCCGCGAGCAGTTCGCCGTTTATCAGAAGGGCCAGGAAGCCACGCCGGTTGAATCCATGCGGAGCGCTCAGGGCTTCCAGCATTCGGTCCGGCTGCACGTGCGAAATTTTCTGGAATGCGTGCGTACACGCCGCCAGCCGTCGGCGCCGGTGGAGATCGGCTTTCAGGCGGCGCTGGTCGGACAGATGGCGAACGAATCCTTACGTCTGGGACGCAAAGTGAAATGGAATCGGGAACGAAAACGTTTGGAAAGCTGATCTCGCGCGTGTTGTTTCTTGCCGTGCCGCTGGCTGGCTTCGGGGCCGGCCTTGGTCCGGAAGTCCAAACGCTGCTCAACGGCCGCTGCGCCGGATGCCACGGCGGGCCCGCGCCCTCGGCGGGTCTGCGACTCGATCGCCGTCCCGGATCACCGGTGGTGATTGCCGGCGACAGCTCCGCCAGCCGGTTGATGCAACGCGTGACAGCCGAAACCAACCGCATGCCACCCGCAGGGCCGCCACTGAGCGTTGCCGACATCGAGCGCCTGCGTGCGTGGATCGATGCCGGAGCGCCATGGCCTGAAATCCAGCCCGCGGCCATTGCCAGTAATGCTCCCGCCGATCCCGCGCTGCTCAAAGCGCTGTCCGAACCGGGCGAGGCCGCGCTGATCGCGCGCCGCGGGCAGAGGCTGGCGCGGGTTCCCAAGCCGGCCGGGCCTGGTGACATCGACGCCTACATCCTCGCGCGGTCTCCGCAAGGCCGTCTCGGGACGCCATGCGATGACTCTACCTTCATTCGCCGCGTCTACCTGGACGTGATCGGAGTTATCCCGACTATCGCCGAAGCGCGAGAGTTCGCAAGCGATACCACAAGCGGTAAGCGCGAGCGTTTGATCGACCGTCTGCTCGCCCGCCACGAAGACTACGCCGCGAACTGGCGACCCTTCTGGGAGGACGCGCTGGCGAGCGTTGCCTACAACTCGCTCGGCGGCATCCCCACCAACGGCGATTTCCGCGACTGGATTTCCCGCAATTTCCGCGACAATCGACCCTATGACTTGATGGTGGCCGAACTGTTGGACCCCGCCATGCCAGGCCATCCCGCGAGCACCGTGAAGTTCGGCGATCGCACACGCGTGATTTCGTTCATTCGCAACGACTCGCAGCCCGCGGCCCTGATGAGCGCGGCCAATACCGGTCAGGTGTTCCTGGGGATGCGGCTCAAATGTGCAAGCTGCCATGACCACATGGAGAACGCGGCCTGGCCGCAGTCGCGATTCCTGGCGTTCGCCGGACTGTTCGCCGGCCGCGATATGGAACAGATCCGCTGCGAGCGTTCCTTGCAGCGCACCATACCCGCGAGCTTCCCGTTCCCACTCAGCGGCGCCCCCAGCACCGTTCCGGTGGACGCGCGGGAACGTGCCCACTACGCTGCTACGTTGCTGACGGACCCTGCCAATCCGCGCTTCGCCCAGACCATCGTGAACAGGCTTTGGAAACGGTATCTTGGCCTGGGCCTCCATGAACCGGCTGACGATTTCCGCGAAGACCGGCAGGCAGTCCATCCCGAGTTGTTGGAGTGGCTTGCTTACGATTTGATGGAGCACGGCTTCGACCTGAAGCACACGATTCGCCGGATCCTGAATAGCCGAACCTATCAGGCGGCCTACGACGCCAAACTGGCCGGCAGTTCCTTCCCGAGTCCCCAACTGCGTAGGCTCACCGCCGAACAGTTTCTCGATAGCGCGCGTGTGGCTGTTTCGCAACGGTTCGATCCGCGGTTGCGCCTGTATCAGGACGAATCGTCGAGTGCGCTCAGCCGGTCCCTCGGCCGTCCGGCGATGCGGAATGAAGTGAGCACGGCTCGACCGGCCGATGTGGCGGTCGTACAAGCGCTCGAACTGTTGAACGGCGGCGATCTGCACCACCTGATCTACAGCGGAGACTGGATCGAGCAGACCGCGCGGGAGCGGGACGATGGCGCGAAGATCGAGGCGCTGTATTGGGCCGTGCTCACCCGGGCCCCCAGCGCGGATGAACTGGCTCTGGGCGTGCGCAGCCTCGGCGAACTGGCCAAGGCGGGCGCTACCGCGCTACAGCGTGAAATCGCGTGGATGGATGACGCGATCCCGGAAAGCGCGAGGACGGTGACGAAGAAGGAGTTTCGCCCATGGGAGTGGATCGAGGATCCCGCCGCGCACGGCAAAGCGCACCGGCACGCAGGCGATGGCGAGCATGGATTCGAGCTGGCGGATCCACCGTTGCGGATCGATCCGGGCGACACGCTGTATAGCGAGGTGTGGCTCGACCCACGGAAGCCGCCCACTGAAATCGGTCTGACGCTGACCGACGGAGTACGCACCTACGACGTGTCGTGGAATGGCGCACGCTTGCCCTCGCCAGGCGTCTGGCGGCGCTTGGAGGCTACGGCGGAGCAGCTCGGCGCGGCTGCGCGAGCGGTCAACGGCGCGCGCTTCCGGCAAACCGGCGGCGTCGCGCATTGGGATCGCCTGGGGGTGCGGAAGAAGCGCCTCGATCCGAGAGCCGCGCCGCTCGGCGACATGGCCTGGGCGTTGATGAACAGTCCGGAGTTCCACTATGTCCAATGAAATGGATCGACGCCGGTTTTTCGCAACGACACTGGGCGCGGGCGCGAAACTAGCCGCCGCCACGGCATCGCCGCCGGCAACAGCCGATTCGGTCGTTTGGATCTGGCTGCCAGGGGGCATCGCGCAGACCGACACGTGGGATCCCAAGTCGCACACTCCCTACCGGGCCGGGATGCGCGGGAGCGAGGTGCTTGGCACTTGCGAGTCAATTCACACCGCGGCCGACGGCGTCCGGATCGGCTCGGGGCTGGAGAGCATCGCCGAAGTCATGGATCGTGGTTGTATCTTGCGGTCGCTCACGAGCGAGACCAAGTTCGGCGCTGTTCATCTCAAGGCGCAGCATTACATGAACACCGGCTACCTGTTCCCGGCCGGCGTGAAAGCGCCTGGTATCGGCGCGGTGGTGGGGCGCACCCTGGGCAGACGCGATCGCGGCATCCCGGCCTACATCTACATCGGCCGCGATATCGACACGTCCGACGAAGAGAAGCAATTCATCGGTGAGTATATCGGCCCGGGATTCTACGGACCGGAGCACGCGCCGTTTATGATCCCCGATCCGGGCAGCGGTCTTGCGACGCTTGCGGCGGCGGCGGGAATGAGCCGCGAGCGGCTGGAACTGCGTCAGCGGATCCTGCTGCGTGCAAGCGCGCTGCAACCGGGTGTGAAGGACTCACCGCAAGCGGCGCTGTGGCTTCGCAACATGGAAGAGGCCCGCGCGATGATGGATTCGCCTGTGAAAGCTGCGTTCGACTACCACTCGCAGGAGCGGCCGGAAACATTGCGCGCCTACCAGCCGGCGATCGGTCCGGAGCAGGTGCGCGATAAGACCTATTACTATGGCCATCGCTTCGGCCATGGCTTGCTGCTGGCGCGGCGATTGGTGGAACGGGGCGCGCGCTTCATCCAGGTGGAATACCAGTACGGTCCGTTCAAGGGCTTCGACATGCACGAGCATGGCCGGGACCGGATGATGGAGATGAAGCGGCAAATCGACCGGCCGATCGCGCAACTCATCCGCGATCTCGATGAGCGCGGGCTGTTGCGGCGCACGCTGGTAGTGATCGCCACTGAGTTCGGGCGGACGATTGCGTCCGGCCGCGCCGCCGGACGCGAGGCCGACGGTTTCGCCGAGAACCATACCGGCGAGGATCTTACCATCGATACCGAAAGCATGTATGGATTCCACGGCCATTTCAGCAGTTCCAATGCGATGCTCTTTTTCGGTGGAGGTTTCCGGCAAGGGCTGGCTTACGGACGGACGGCGGATCGTCACCCGATGACGGTGGTGGAGAAACCGGTGTCTATCGTCGATGCGCATGCGACCATCTATCGCGCCCTTGGCATTCCTCCCGATACGCACTATGTGACGGAGGGCCGGCCCTTCCACGCGACCAAGGATGGGAAGGGGGTTCCAGTGGCCGATCTCCTGGTTTGAGCCGGCCTGTGGCGCTTTATTTATCAGAACGAACGTTACCAGTGATGCCGCCCGAGTCCCAGGCAGATCAGTTTCCGCAAACAGCTCGAAAGTGTCCTGGACCACTCCTCGAGTGACGATGCGCGCCCGCTGCCGTACATTTTCCGGGGCGGTTCTTCGCACTCAACCACCCTACAGTACTCGACTCCAAACCATTTGCCCAGCAAAATCCGCGACCACCTGAACTATTACGTATTTCTTCCAGAGGCGGTGCTCCAGTTGCAACTTAAACCGTTCAGATGGAGGAGATGGAGGATCTCGCGAGTCATGGTTATGTCGTGGCCGGCTTTAACCACTTCTTTGATTTACCCAGCGTCGTGCTCCCAGACGGAAGGGTAGTAACGCCAAGCAGTCCGCTACGTCAGACTGGCGGCGCGGAAAGCGTCGAAGAGGCGCGCTGACATGCGTGCGGCGGACATCCGATTCGTAGTCGATCAGTTGCCGCGCCTGAACGCCAATGCGGAATCGATCTTCCGTTCAAGGCTAGAGTCACGCGCGAAGAACATGTCGCGCGCCGATCCGCGCGCCGGGCGGAAGCCAGGGAGAAGCTTTATTTATGGCACTGTTGCGGGCGGAAGCTACCACGTCACGATCAGGACGCCCGGAGTGTCGCACAATAGTTTCACCGATATTCGCCATCTCGGGCCCCCGGACGGGGCAGGGATTAATGGGTGGGCGGAGGATGTTCGCGCAGCTACGCCCCATGCGCACATCCTGGGCGTCATCCGCGCGTGGACGCGGGCATTCTTTCGATAAAACCGTTCGAGGAGACTCCAAGCCGCCTGCTGGGCTCGAGCGAGCCCTCATCCAGGAGCCGCTCGCACAAAGCCGCGAAGGGTAGAGCTAGCCGATGCGAGGACGCGGGACGGGAGAGCCATTTCGCTCGCCGCGGCCCTCTGGCCCAGCCCGATAATGGAAAGGATGCGTTCGTTCCTCCTTCTCCTCGGCTCCGCCGCCATGGCGCAGACGGTCTCCGTGCTCGACGTGCAGAGCGTGCGCGCCGAAGGCGATCCGGCGGCGTGGGTGCATGCGGTGACGATCTCCGCCACGCCCCCCGAAGTCTCGTGCGACATCCTGGCCGCCGGCGCCGGAATGGGCGGCGTGGGCGCGGCATTGCGCGCGGCCGATCGCGGCCATACCGTCTGCCTCACCGAAGAGACATCATGGGTGGGCGGCCAGGCGACCGCGGGCGGCGTCTCCGCGCTCGACGAAAACCGGTTCATCGAGAACACTGGCGCCACGCGCTCCTATTACGAGATGCGGGAGCGTATCCGCGACTGGTACCGGCAGCGCACGCCGCTCACTCCGGCCGCGAAGAAATGGGAGAACCTGAATCCCGGGTCCTGCTACGTGTCGTCGCTTTGCTTCGAGCCGAAGGTGGGCGTCACCGCGATCGAGGCGATGATCGCGCGGCGCGGGGCCAAGATCAAGACCATGCTCAGAACCGCGATCATCCGGCTGGAAACCGGAGGCGGCGAAGTGCGGTCCGCGCTGGCTTACGAGTTCGAGACCAGGCGCGTGGTGCGCATCCGCGCCAAGTGGGTGCTCGACGCGACGGAGATGGGCGATCTGCTGCCGTTGGCCGGCGTGCCGTACAGCGTGGGATCGGAGGCGCGGAGCGAAACGGGCGAGTCGCACGCGGCGGAGAAGCCGAATCCGGCGTGCGTGCAGAGCTTCACCTATCCGTTCGTGGCCGAGCATCGGGAAGGCGAGAACAACCGGATCGCCAAGCCGCCCCAGTACGAGAAGTTCCGCGACGGGCAGCCGTTCGGACTTCGCATGAACTATCAGGTGGAGTTCGGCTGGAAGGGGCCGTTCACGTACAAGGTGTTCGGTGACGATCCGCCGGTGCCGAACAACATGTCGCCGGGGCCGTTCTTTTCGTGGCGGCGGCTTTTGGCGGCGAAGAACTTCACCGGCTCCTACGCGCGGCGCGACGTGTCGCTGTTCAACTGGCCGCGGCAGGACTACCACGACGAATCCGTGCTCGACAAGGAGCCCGCCGCGGCGGCGCGGATCCTGCAACAGGCTAAGCGCGTCTCGATGGCGTTCCTTTATTGGATGCAGACCGATATCCCGCGCGACGACTTGCAGGGCGCCGGCTATCCGGGCATCGCGCTGCGCAAGGAGATGATGGGCTCGGCGGACGGACTGTCGTTGTATCCCTACATCCGCGAATCGCGCCGCCTGAAGGCCGCGGTGCGCGTCCTGCAGCACGACATCGTGGCGGAGCAGCAGGCGGGATCGCGGGCCCGGTGGTTCGCCGATTCGGTGGCGACGGGCTTCTACATGGTGGACATCCATCCGTGCGGCGCCAACGAGCGGGGACGCATGATGATGCCGAAGCCGTTCCAATTGCCGATAGGAGCGATGATCGCGCCGAACGTCCGCAACTTTCTGCCGGCGGGGAAGAACATCAGCGTGACGCACATCACCAATGGCGCGTTCCGGCTGCATCCGATCGAATGGTCGGTGGGCGAGGCGGCGGCGGTGATCGCGTCGCTGTCGATCCAAAGCGGAGCGGCGCCGGCGGCGCGCGTGCAGGAGGAGTTGGCGAAAGGCGGCGCTCCCGTGGTGTGGTTCGACGATTTGCCGCCGTCGCATCCGGCGTTCGCAGCGGTGCAGATCGCGGCGATTCGCGGGTTCTATCCGTTGAGCGCGGCGGACCTGCATGCTTCGCCGGACGCGCCGGTGACGCGCGCCGAAGCGGCGCAAGCACTGGCCGCGTGGCTAGGATACACGGCGACGCGCGAGGCGGCGGTGGCGCTGGCGGTGGAGCGAGGATGGATGGCGGTGGACCATCGCAACTGGTTCCACGCGGATCTGCCGTTCTACTGGCCGGATCTGCGCGCGGACAAACTGCCTCGCGCGTTGCCCGTGTTCGAGACCAATCGAACGGGTCCGGTCAAGCGGAGCGAGTGGGCTCGCCGGTTCGCGGGGCTGTAGGCAGGTCCCAATCGCCGCCCCAGGCGATCTTGCGCGCGGCGGCAAAGCGCGCCCGGTCCCCATGCGGAATCTTCACGTCGAGAGCGGCGCCATCCGCGCACACGCGCAGTTGGATCAAACCGGGGCGATGTTGCGGATGGCGGATCACGCGCGCCGAGGCGGTCCGGGTTTCGTTCCTGGCGAGAATCAGGTAGCTGAATTTCTCGTCCTCGTGACCGAGCGTGCCGCCCTTCAAACGCCGGTGGAGCGAAGAGCGTTCGACGCGGGCGGCGAAGTGGCACCAGTCGCCGGCCTTCATGGGACAAGGCGCGCCCGATGTGCACGGCGCCGCGATCTCGCCCTTGCCGCGCAGCGACTCGATCAGCGCGAATCCGCGCGGAGTTCCCGGCTCGACGATCGCAACGCCAACGCGGCAAGCGGCCATCGCGGCCTCGACGACTCGGGCCGCCTCTTCTCTAGCCAGTTCTCCCAAGGCGTAGCTCAGCACGATCAGATCGTGCGGCGGGAGCGGCTTCAGTTTGGCGAAGTCGGATTGGATCCAACGGGCGTGGGGCAGGAATCCGGCGCCAGTGCGCGCGAAATAGGGATCGCGTTCGACGCAGGTGATCTCGCCTAGCGAGGGACCGAAGTGGGCTAGCGCCGCGAGCGAGGCGGGGCCCGCGCCCGCGCCCAAGTCGAGCAGGGACTCGCAGGCGGGCAGCCGCGCCGCCGCTTCGCGCATCACCGCGTCGCACGCGGCGAAGGTGGCGGGGAATCGCGTCAGCATGTAGGCGGCGGTACGAAACGAGGGAGCGAGGTTCAGATCGCGCGTGGAAGCTCCCGAGCGGTACCGTTCCGAGAGGAGTTCCACCGCGCGGCGCAGATCCGCGAACGGCAAGCCTTCCGCCTCGGCTTCGATGCGCGCTCGAATATCAGCGGGTAGTTGCATGGGCGGGAGAGTTCGATAGTTCGGCGGCGCGGGCCTTGGCGCGCGCGGCGGATGTTTCCTTCAAGCCTTCGTAGCCTTTGATCGTGGACGGCAGTTCGCAGAGTTCGCGCGCAACGGCCGCGTCCCTTGTGAGCGCGAGTTCCACGACGCCGCGGTACCACTCTATGAGGGACCGCTCCATGCGGCGGTGCGCGGCATATCCGAACAGGTCGAAGGGGCCTCCGCGGAGACGGCGCAGGGCGGCGAGGAGGCGGAACGCGGGCGTGGTCCAGGAGCCGAACGTCAGCTTGCGCTTCAGACCCCATCGGCGGAGCAGCGGCGGATGCAAATGATACTCGATTCTCTCCACCGATTCGAACTTTTCTTCCACCCCAACGCGGAAGGCTGGATCGGAGAGGAGCCGCGCCACCTCGTACTCGTCCTTG
>SYLY01000014.1 GCA_005808475.1 Acidobacteriota bacterium | reverse complement strand
GTAGGTGCCATCTCCGATGTTCTGGAAGATGTGCTTGCGGTCGACGAACCGCGCCATGCCGAACCACGGCGCTCCTTCGCTGCCCATGTGCGCGGCGAATTTGTAGCCGCGTCCCGCGTCCTCGAGCAGAAATCCCATGCCCGCGCAGCCGATGCCGCCACCGGCGATCTGATCGCCGAAGGTGAGCGTGCTGCGATTGTGCGGACACCCGGGACAGTACATCGGCGTGCGCAGGACGGGCAGCTCGAGCGGAGAGGCCTTCGCCGCGTCGAGATAACGGAGGCGGTCGCGCACGGCGGGGAGATCGCGCAACGCCAACAGACGCGGGCCAAGCACGCGGGCGATGTCGTCCGGATCGAGTTCGTGATCGGGCTTGAGCAGCATCGCTCCGGCGGCGTCGCGTTTGCCTTCGATCCGCGGATGCGACGGCGCGTCGTAGAGCGCTTCGCGCAGTTGCAGTTCGAGGAAGCTACGTTTCTCCTCCACGACGAGGATCGACTCCAGACCGGAGGCGAAGTCGCGCACGAAGCCGGGTTCGAGCGGATAGGTGGCGCCGAACTTGGCCACGCGCACGCCGAGATCGCGCAGATCGGACTCGCGCAATCCGAAGCCGGCCAGCGCCTGCAACAGGTCGTAGTAATACTTGCCGGCGGTGGCGATGCCGATACGGGCGTTGGAGCCGGCGCCGGACAGGCGGTTGACCGGGTTGACCCGGAGGAAATCGCGAGCGGCGGCGATGCGGTGGACATTGGTCTCGCGCTCGAGCCCAAGTGCGATGCCGGGAACCAGCCTCGCGTCGCTCCTCTTGATGTAGCCTTCGTCCGGTTGGACGAAGCGGTGCGCATCGGGATCGAACGCGACGATGCCGCCGCCATCGCAGGTTTGGGTGAGCAGCTTCATCGAACACCAGGCTCCGCTGTAGCGCGACATGGCGATCGCGTAGAGCCCGTAGTCGATAATCTCCTGCGTGTTGCCGGGGAACAGGATCGGGATGTTGGCGTTGTAGAGCGAGAAATCGGACTGGTGCGGAATGGAAGAACTCTTGCACGGGTGGTCGTCGCCGGCGAGGACGAGCGCCGCGCCCAGACCCGGCGATCCGGCAAGGTTGGCGTGGCGGAAGATGTCACCGGAGCGATCGACGCCGGGACCTTTGCCGGACCAGATGCCGACGATGCCGTCGACGCGAGCCTTGCCGAGCACGCCCACCACCTGCGTGCCGAACACGGCGGTGGCGGCGAGATCCTCGTTGAGGCCAGGCTGAAACACGACGCCGTGATCGCGTAGCAGCGAGCCGGCGCGCTCGAGAGCGAAGTCGTAGCCGCCGAGCGGGGAGCCTTCGTAGCCGGTGATGTAGGCGCCGGTGTTGCGTCCGGCGCGGCGATCCAGCCGCATCTGATCGAGCGGCAGCCGCACCAGCGCCTGAATGCCCGTCATATAGGCGGAGCCCCGTTCGAGAGTGTACTTGTCGTCGAGCCTCATGCCGTCCTGTCAGGATAGCGTGGGGCGGCGGCGCGGAGCGATCCCGGCGCGGCGCTGGGATACAATGCAACTGGAGTCATCTGTCCAAATGAGGGTTCAACTGCTACCGGCAATGGCCGCCCTTGCGGCGCTGGTGTCCGCCGCCCCGGTGGAATTCAATCGCGATATCCGCCCGATCCTTTCCGACAAGTGTTTCGCGTGTCACGGGCCCGACAATCAGAATCGCAAGGCCAACTTGCGGCTCGACACGGAGGCGGGCGCGAAAGCCGATCTCGGAAAACGCGCCGCGATCGTGCCCGGCGATCCGGCCAAGAGCGCCCTGGTGCAGCGCATCACGCATGCGAGCAAGGGGCTGCGCATGCCGCCGTTCGCCACCGGCAATTCGCTCAGCGAGCGCGAGACGGAATTGCTGACGCAGTGGATTCGGGAGGGAGCGCCGTGGCAGAAGCACTGGTCGTTCATGCCGCCGGTCCGCGCGGCCGCGCCGCAAGTGTCCAACGCCGCGTGGGCGAAATCGCCTCTGGATCGTTTCGTGTTGGCACGGCTGGACCGGGAAGGCATGAAGCCTTCGCCCGAGGCGGACCGCCGCACGCTCATCCGCCGCGTCTCGCTGGATCTGACCGGACTTCCGCCATCGCCCGAGGAGGCGGATGCGTTCGTCGCGGACAAGTCGCCGGACGCGTATGAAAAGGTGGTCGACCGCCTGTTGCGATCCCCGCGCTACGGCGAGCGCATGGCGATTCGCTGGCTGGACGCGGCGCGCTACGCCGACACCAACGGCTACCAGACCGACGCCGAGCGCTTCATGTGGCGCTGGCGCGACTGGGTGATCGACGCGTTCAACAAGAACATGCCGTTCGACCGCTTCACGATCGAGCAGCTCGCCGGCGACCTGCTGCCCAACGCGACGCGCGATCAGATCATCGCCACCGGCTTCAACCGCAATCATCGCGGCAATGGCGAGGGCGGCAGCCTGGCGGAGGAGTTCATCGTCGAGTACTCGGTGGACCGCGTGGAGACCACCTCCACTGTCTGGATGGGCATGACGCTCACCTGCACGCGCTGCCACGACCACAAGTACGATCCGTTCACGCAGAAGGACTTCTTTTCGATGTTCGCCTTCTTCAACAACATTCCGGAGAAGGGCAAGACGTTCAAGTACGGCAACTCGCCGCCGATGATTCCGGCTCCGACGGCGGCGCAAGAGGAATCGTTGAAGGAGATCGAGAGCGAGCTCTCGCGCGCGGCGAACACGTATGAGAGGCTCCACCCCGATCGCGTGGCGGCGCAGAAGGATTGGGAGGCGAAGCTCGACAAATCCGCGCGTATCGAATGGGCTCCGCATCGCGAGTTGCTGGCTCACTACACGTTCGACGGTTCGGCGGACGCGGCCGGTCCCGGCGGCAAGACGCTGCCGGCGGCGGTGAAGGAAGGCAGCGCGGACTTCGCGCCGGGCAAGCACGGGCAGTCCGCGCGATTCGACGGAAAGCGCTACGTGGACGGCGGCAATCTGGCTCCGTTCGGCTTCTACAGCAAGTTCTCGCTGGCGGCGTGGATCAAGCCTTCGGCCAAGGACGGCGCGGTGGTGACACGCGCGAACGAGGCGGACGAAACCGCGGGCTACGGCATTTATTTGAAGAATGGCAAGATCCAGGTGAACCTGATCGCCCGCTGGCTGGACGACTGCCTGCGGGTGGAAACCGTCGACGCGGTGAAGACCGGCGAGTGGACACACGTCGCCATGACCTACGACGGCACTCGCATCGCCGATGGCATCAAGATCTACGTGAACGGCGAAGCGGCCAAGCTGAAGTACATCGTCGACGATTTGAACCAGAACTTCCAGACCAAGGAGCCGCTTCGCATCGGCTCCGGCGGCGGGATGCGCTTTCAGGGCGAGATCGACGACGTGCGCGTCTACAACGTCGCGATTTCGGCGGCCGAGGCGGCGGTGTTGGCGGAGGCGGCTTCGGTGAACGAACTCGCCGCGATTCCGCGGGAAAAGCGCGGACGTCCGCAAGCCGACAAGGTGGAGTGGTGCTTCCTCGACAAGTTCGCGCCCGCGCCGGTTCGCGACGCGTGGAACGGCCTGTACGATTGGCGGAGGAAGCGCGAGTTCTTCCTGGACTCGGTTCCGACCGTGATGGTGATGCAGGAGCGTCCGGTGAAGAAGGACACGTTCCTGCTGATTCGCGGCCAGTACGACCGGCCCGGCGACAAGGTGGACCGGGCCGTGCCCAAATCGCTGCCGCCGCTGCCCAAGGACGCACCGGCCGACAGGCTGGGACTGGCGCGCTGGCTGATGTCGCCCGAGAATCCACTCACCGCGCGCGTGACGGCGAATCGATTCTGGCAGGGGATCTTCGGCACGGGGCTGGTGAAGACGGTGGAGGACTTCGGCGCGCAGGGCGAATGGCCGATGAATCCCGAGTTGCTCGACTGGCTGGCGGTGGATTTCCGCGAAAGCGGCTGGGACGTCAAGAAGCTGATGAAGACGATCGTCACCAGCGCGACGTACCGTCAGTCGTCGAAGAGCACGCCGGCGCTCACGCAGAAGGATCCGGACAACCGGCTGCTCGCGCGCGGACCGCGTGTGCGCCTGGCGCCGGAGATGGTGCGCGATCAGGCGCTGCTGATGGCGGGTCTGCTGGTGGAAAAGACCGGTGGTCCTTCGGTGAAGCCATACCAGCCGGCGGGTTTATGGAAGGAACTCGCGGGCGGGACCGACTATCAACGCGACCGCGGCGAGAACCTGTACCGCCGCGGCATGTACACGTACTGGAAACGGGCGGTTCCGCCTCCGGGAATGATGACGTTCGACTCGGCGGGGCGCGAGGCCTGCGTGGTTCGCGAGAATCGCACCAACACGCCGATGCAGGCGTTGGCGCTGATGAACGACGAGACCTATCTGGAAGCGGCGCGAAAGCTCGCCGAGCGGATGATCCGCGAAGGCGGGAACTCGCCAGAGTCGCGGCTGGCGCGCGGCTTCGAAATCGCCACGGCGAGGCAGCCCAACGAGAGGGAGTCGCGTGTGCTGGCGTCAAGCTTCCAACGCAACCTCGACCGCTTCCAAACCGATCCGGCCGCCGCCGCGCAGTTGCTGAAGCAGGGCGAATCGGAGCCGGACAAGAGCATCGCGCCGGTGACGCTCGCGGCTTATTCCACGGTGGCGAGCCTGATCCTCAATCTCGACGAAACGGTAACGAAGGAGTAGCCATGGAAAACGCGCTCCAATCAACGCGGCGTTATTTCTTCTCGCGGGCTAGCGCGACGCTGGGAATTCCGGCGCTGGCGAGCCTGCTGCCCGGCTCGATGCGTGGCGCCACGGGCGATGCCGCGACCGGCGGCATGGCGGGGCTGCCGCATTTCGCGGCCAAGGCGAAGCGGGTCATCTACCTGTTCCAATCGGGCGGTCCGTCGCAGATGGATCTGTTCGACTGGAAGCCGAAGCTCGCCGGGCTGCGCAAGACCGAGCTTCCCGATTCGATCCGGCGCGGACAGCGGTTGACGGGCATGACGGCGACGCAGACCAACTTCCCGGTGGCGCCGACGATCTTCGAGTTCAAGCAGCACGGGCAGAGCGGCGCTTGGATCAGCAACCTGCTGCCGCACCTGTCGAAGATGGCGGACGGGCTCACGTTCGTGAAATCGATGCATACCACCGCGATCAATCACGACCCGGCGGTTACGTTCTTTCAAACCGGATTCCAGTTGGCCGGCAGACCGTCGATCGGCGCGTGGCTCGCCTACGGGCTGGGCACGGAGAACAAGGATCTGCCGGCGTTCGTGGTGATGGTGTCGCAGGGCAGCGGCAATCCGGCGGACCAGCCTCTCTACGACCGGCTTTGGGGGAGCGGCTTTCTTCCCACCAAGTATCAAGGCATCAAGTTCCGCTCCATCGGCGACCCGGTGCTGCACATCGCCAATCCCGGCGGCATCGACCAGACGGCGCGCCGCGGCTTCATCGACGATCTGAACGCGCTCAACCGGCTCAAGCTGGACGACTACGGGGATCCGGAAATCGCGACGCGCGTGGCGCAGTACGAAATGGCGTTCCGCATGCAAACATCGGTGCCGGAACTCACCGATCTCTCCAAGGAGCCGGAACGGATGTTCGAGCTCTACGGCAAGGAATCGCGCACGCCGGGGACGTTCGCGGCGAACTGCCTGCTGGCGCGGCGTCTGGCCGAGCGCGGCGTGCGGTTCATCCAGTTGTTCCACCGAGGCTGGGATCAGCACAACAAACTGCCCAAGGCTCTGCCGGGCCAAGCCAGGGACATCGATCAGCCCTGCGCGGCGCTTCTGACCGACCTGAAGGAACGCGGACTGCTCGACGATACTCTGGTCGTGTGGGGCGGCGAGTTCGGGCGGACGGTCTACTGTCAGGGCAAGCTCACCGAGGACGACTACGGCCGCGACCATCATCCGCGCTGCTTCACCGTGTGGATGGCCGGCGGCGGCGTCAAGCCCGGCGTCAGCCACGGCGAGACCGACGACTTCAGTTACAACATCGCCAACGATCCGGTGGATGTCCACGATCTTCACTCGACGATCCTGCACTGCCTGGGCGTGGATCACACCAAGCTCACCTTCAAATATCAGGGACGGCATTTCCGGCTGACCGACATTCACGGCAATGTAGTCAAGCCACTGCTCGCCTGAGGTAACCCAGGTTCGCGCCCGGGCCGGATTTCGTGTAAAATCCTAGGTGGCCTGGAGGCGAACATGGATTCGATAACACGCGGATTGACCGGCGCTTTCCGTCAGATCGGGAGGCATCCCGGGCTCGCCGCCGGCGTGATCCTCACGCTCGGACTGGCGATCGGCGCCAACACGGCGATCTTCAGCTTCGTGTACGCGTTGCTGATCCGGCCGTTTCCGTTCCGCGACGCGGATCAATTAGTGGAAGTCTATTCGATGCGCGGCGGACAACGCGGCAAGCTGTCGGTGCTCGAGATCGAGGATATCCGCCGTCAAGCGGGCTCGCTCGAATCGATCGCCGCTCACCAGGGCGCCGTGGGCGGCTACAACTATTCGGGCGGGGGGCGTCCGGAAGAGTGGAAGGCGCTGCTCACGACGGGAAATCTGTTCGAGGTGCTGGGACTTCCGATGTCCGCGGGGTCGAAATGGCCGGAATCCTCCGACAGGAGCCTGCATCCATCCGTCGTATTGAGCCACGAGGTCTGGCGCACGCGGTTCGGAGGCGACCCAGGCATCGTGGGTAAGACGATCACGCTCGATCACGCGCCCGGTTACGTTGTTCATGGCGTTTCTCCGCCCGGCATCGACTTTCCGCGGAGCATCCAGATCTACCGCTCGGTCGGCGGTTACACCAGCCGCCAGAAACGCGACGCGCGCACGCTCGTCGGCGTCGCCCGCATCAAGCAGCCGTCCACTCCGGCGCGATTCCAAGCCGAACTCGACGCGGTGGCCGGACGGCTGGCCGCCGAGTATCCGGATACCAACGCCGGCCTCTCCTTTCAGGCGGTTCCCCTCCGCGATGTCTACGCGGGCGATGTCCGCCCGTATCTGATGCTGCTGTCGGGCGCGGTGGCTTTCGTGCTGCTGATCGCGTGTGGAAACGCGGCGAACCTGTTGCTGTCGCGCGCCATCGGCAGGAACCGCGAGATGGCGGTCCGCGTCGCGCTCGGGGCGAGCCGCCGGCGGATCGCGGGACAGATGCTCGCGGAGAGTCTGGCGCTGGCGTCGATCGGAGCGTTGCTCGGCGTGGCCCTCGCGTGGACCGCCGTAGGGCTGCTGCGCCGGTTCATAGGCGCGGAGTTGCCGGACTGGATGCCGGTGCAAATCGACGGTGGCGTGCTGCTGTTCACGGTCGCGATATCCATGGCCGCGGGCGTCCTGTCGGGGTTGGCGCCGGCGATCCGGCTGAGCGCCGCGTCGCTGTTCGACGCGTTGAAGGAAGAGGGCCGGGGCGGCACGGGCGGCCGCGCTTCGTCCCGCCTGCGCGATTGGATGATCGTGACGGAGGTGGCGTTGGCGGTGGTCCTGCTCAGTGGAGCGGGCCTGATCATCCGGGGATTCCAGAGCCTCGAGTCGCAGGACAAAGGCTTCGACTCCGGGTCGGTCTCGACCTTCCGCGTCGCGCTGGGATGGAAGCGTTACCAGGGCGAGGCGACGGTCCGCTATTACGAGCAGGCGCTGGCGAGGATCGCCGCGATCCCTGGCGTGACCGGCGCCGCGCTATCCACCAATCCACCCATGGCGCGCCAGGAAGAAACGGCGCCCGCGACGGCGATTCGCGATGGGCAGACGATTCAGGACGCGGCGCGCAATCCGTATGTGTCGCGGCAGGACGTCAGTGAAAGCTACTTCGAGTTCGCCCGGATCCCGCTGAAGTCGGGACGCGCGTTCAACGAATTCGACAACGCGACGAGCGAACCGGCGGCGATCGTGAGCGAGCGCCTCGCTAAACTACTCTGGCCGGGCGCCGATCCAGTGGGGCAACGGATCCTGCACGATCCGGCTTCGCGCCGTTCGAAGTGGCGCAAAGTGGTGGGCGTGGCGGCCGGCGTGAAGAACCGCGAACTGGGAGGCGAGGCGGGGCTCGACATCTATTTTCCGTACAAGCAGGACGCCTTCCAGATCAATCAGTACGTGCTGGCGCGAACGAATCTGAAGCCGGCGGACTTCGCGCGGCAGGCCGAGCGCGCGCTGTGGACGATCGATCCCGAGCAGTCGAGCTTCGACTTCCAGACGTGGGACGAGCGCATTCTCAACGGCATCTGGCAACTGCGGTTGTCGCGAACGCTGCTGGTGCTGTTCTCGTTCGTCGCAATGACGCTGGCGTCGATCGGGATCTACGGCGTGATGTCGTATCTGGTGGGTCAAAGGACTCGCGAGATGGGCATCCGGCTGGCTCTGGGCGCGAGCCCGGCGGGCGTGCGGAAGCTGGTGGTGCGGCGCGGCATGTCCCTGGCGCTGGCGGGCATGGCCGTGGGAATGGTGGGAGCGATCGCATTGGGGAGAGTGCTGCAAGGGATGGTCCGGGGAATCCCGGGCGGCGATCCCGTGAGCTATCTCGGGGCGTTGGCGGTGCTCGGCGTCTCGGCGCTGGCGGCGTGTTCGGCGCCGGCATGGCGGGCTTCCCGGGTGGATCCGGCGGTTACGCTTCGCCGGGACTGAACTTGACAGGCGTGCTACTCTGATCGCAATGAGCGAAATCCGAGCCGGCTTCGGCCGCTTGGCGCGCCTTCTGGCGGGTCTCGCTCTTGTGGTGTGCGTCCTGGCGGGACCTCTCCTGCCTCTGCTTTCAGCGCGCGGATCCGGCATGGCATGCTGCCGCAAGGGGACCACGCATTCCTGTTGCGCGCGCAAGGCCAAGACCGGCGGACCCGCGATGTCGGCTCAGCCGGGCTGCGGCCAGCAGTCGTGCTGCAAGGCGCAGCCGCCCACGGGCGCGGCGGCTCTGGCGGCTCCCCTCCAACGGATCGCTCCGGTCCGCGTCGAAACGCCACTCCGAATCGCCGGCACTGGTTTTTGCCAACCGGTTCCGCTGCCCGACTCGCTGCTTCAGCGGCCTCCTCCATCCCTTCCGTTCCTCTAGCGTTTTTCCACAAAAACCAAGAACGGAAAGGAACCGTTATGACTGGAGTGTCACGCCGGCTCGCCGGCTATTTGCTCTGCGCTCTCTCCGCGTGGGCGCAAAACATCGGAGGCTCGATTTCAGGCCAAATTCTGGACTCGCAAGGTCTCCCCGTGGAAAAGGCGGGGATCGAGGCGGTCAATCTCGAAACGGGCGCGAAGCTTCGCGCCGAAAGCGACCGCTCGGGGCGCTTCGTCATTCCGAGCCTTCCGCAGTCGGTGTACCGTGTCACGGCTTCCCGCGAAGGCTTGGCCCCGGCGACGGCAAGCGAAGTTCGTGTCGCGGCGGGCGATTCCCCGCTGGTGCGGCTGACGCTCGCGCCCGCCGCCAGCGCGCAGTCGGTGACGGTCACCGCCGAGGTTTCGTCGCTGCGCACCGATACGCCGGAGCGCGGTTCCAGCTACGGCGCGGCGCTGATGAACGACCTGCCGATGCTCGGCGGCGGCGCCGGACGGAACTTCCGCACGCAAGCTTATCTGACGCCGGGAGTCGCGCTATCGACGGCCGCGCATCGCCCCTTCACCGTCTCCGGATCGCGCAACCGGAACAACAATTACCTCGTCGATTCGAACGACTTCAACGAGGCTGAAGGCGGCCTATTGATGGGCCGCGGCGCATCCGAGCAGCTCATCTCCACCGAGGCGATCGACGGCATGCAGGTGCTGACGCACAACTTCAAGGCCGAACACGGCAGGCAGAACGGATCGATCGTATCGATCGTCACCAAGCGCGGCGGCAACGATTTCCACGGCGTGGCATTCAATTATTTCCGCAACGAGAAGATCGACGCGCGGAACACGTTCGATGCCGTCAAGCCGCCACTGCGGGCCAACAATTTCGGATTCAACTTCGGCGGCCCCATCCGGCGCGACAAGACGTTCTTCTTCGCCAACTCGGAATGGAATGTGAGGCGCACCACCAGCGCGGCCACCGTGCAAACTCTGACGCCGGCGCAGAAAGCGCAGGCAGCCCCGGCGATCGCGCCGCTGGCGAACCTTTTCCCGGATCCGAACGTGCCGGGGACCAACCTGTTCCGCGCCAACCCGTCCTCCGGCGTCGACCAGAATAGCCAGGTGTTCCGCGTGGATCACCAGATCGCGCCGTCGCAACGGGTGTTCTGGCGGACCACGCGGCTGAACGCGATCAACAAAGGCGCCACGGGAGCTTCGTTCGCGCGCTACGAATCGGGCGTTGGCCCCACGGGCCACTCGCTGCAGCACATCTGGACGCCTTCGCCCACCGTGCTCAACGAGGCGCGCCTCAACTACACCCGGTTCAATCTGAACGACGATCTGGTGGACCCGGTGGCGCTCGGCGATCCCGCGCGGCACGGGCTGGTGGGAACCGTGGCGGTCAACGGGTTGACCTCGCTCGGCCATTTCGCGTTCATGGCGCGCAGGACCGCGCAGAACACGTTCCAGTACGCGGACGATCTGAGCATCGCTCGCGGCGCTCACTCGATCAAGGCCGGCGTCAATATCCGCCGCCTCCAACTGAACAGCGGAACGTTCGCGCCCTCGTTCACCGGCGCGTTGCGATTC
This sequence comes from Acidobacteriota bacterium, assembly GCA_005808475.1. GTDB lineage: Bacteria > Acidobacteriota > Terriglobia > Bryobacterales > Bryobacteraceae > SYLY01. The sequence continues at coordinate 47,866 of SYLY01000014.1, read as the reverse complement.
AACTCGGTGGCCGATTTCCTGGCCGGCCGCGCGGCGTCGTATTCGCGCAACGTGGGCAATCCGTACATCGGGCTGCGGGCGGCCGAGACGAACCTCTACGCGCAAGACGACTGGCGCGTGCATCGCCGGCTGACGCTGAACCTGGGCGTCCGCTACGAATACAACTCCGTGCCGCGCGAAGTGAACGGGTTGATCGACGAGCGCTACCGGTTCGCGCCGGACCGCAACAACGTGGCTCCGCGATTCGGGTTCGCGTGGCAGGCCGGTGGTTCGGAGAAGACCGTGGTGCGCGGCGGATACGGGCTCTACTACAACGTGCTCGAACTGAGCTTCGTGGGACTCACGCGGTTCAACGCGCCCCGCATCCGCAACTTCGCGGCGGCGAATCCCTCGTTCCCCGATCCGATGGCGTCGGCCCTGGCGGGGCTCGCCACCGGACTGGTAATCCCGCAATCGAACGCGCGGCAGCCCTATTCGCAGCACCTGAACCTCTCGGTGGAACGCCAGATTCTCAATCCCCAAACGGTGTTGAGCGTGTCGTACGTGGGCACGCTGGCGCGTAAGATGCCGCGCGCTTCCCGGCCCAACGGAGGCGACGGCCTCGCTCAGGCGTCGCGGCCCGATCCGTCGGTGGGCGTGGTCAACGTGCTCGAAACCGCGGCGAACTCGAGCTACAACGGCCTGCAGGCAAGCCTGCGCGGACGCGTTGGAAAGCTGACCCTGCTGACCTCCTACACGTGGTCCAAGTACATCGACGAGGTGAGCGACTTCCCCACTTCCAACACCGGCATCGACCGCGGCATTCTGGCGCTGGACGAACGGAACTGGCGGCTGAATCGCGCGGTTTCCGACTTCGACATGCGCCACGTATTCTCGAGCGCCTTCGGATACGATCTGCCGTGGGGCTTCCGTTTCCAGAGCACGCTGTCGATGCAAAGCGGCCGGCCGTTCACGCTTTATTCCGGAACCGACTCTCCCTTCGGCGCCAACAACAACCGGTTGATGAACGTGCCCGGCGCGCTGTCGTTCGATCCATCCGCCCGGCGCGCGGTGACCATCGCCGATCCCGCCCTTCGCGCGGCGCTGACTCCGGCGCGCGGCGCCTTCGGCACGCTGGGACGCAACACGCTGACCGGAGACAGGCAGACCGGCGCGAGCGTGGGCGTCCACAAGAGCTTCGCGGTCACCGAGCGCACGCGGATCGAACTTCGCGGGGAGGTCTTCAACCTCACCAACACCGTGAACTACGCGCCTGCCGATAACGTCCTGACGTCGCCGAACTTCGGGCAGGCGTTGACCGCCAACGATCCCCGCCAGGCGCAGATCGCGCTGCGGCTGACTTTCTGAGGAGACCACCATGCGATCCTTTTTCGCGTTCGCATCCCTGGCGCTGGCCGCCGCCGTTCCGATAGCCCCGGTGAGTTTCGAGCGAGAGCCACAAGCGCTGCATGGCGGCAAGCCGGCCAAGAGTCTGAAGCTGATCTCGCGGCGCGCTCAGGGACTGCTGGCGATCTACGCCTCGCCGGGAGAGCGCGGCGCCGATCTGTACTTCACCACGTCGAACGACGTGGGCGAAACGTGGACCGATCCGCAGCGCATCAACCACGTGCCTGGCGAGGTGTCCGATCACGGCGAGAACTCGGCGCAACTGTTCCTGTCGCCGGACGAGATGACGCTCTACGCGTTCTGGAACGCGCGCGATCCGAAGAATCCGGGAGCTTCGCACGTGCGCTTCTCCAAGGGCGGCGCGATGATGACCACGTGGTCCCCCGCGGTGACGGTCGACGACGATCCGGGCCCGAATTCGCATGGCTTCCAAGGCGCGGCGGTAGGTCCCGATGGAACGCTGTACGCGGCGTGGCTCGACGGACGGGAAAAGGAGGCGGCAAAGACCGGCGACTATACGGCTGGCGCGTCGGCCGTCTACCTCACGCGGTCGGTGGATGGCGGCAAGACATGGTCGAAGAACGCGCGCATCGCCGCCGATGTGTGCCCGTGCTGCCGCCCCGCGTTCGGCTTCACGGGCGGACGCGTGGTGATCGCGTGGCGCGGCGTGGAGACCGGCGACATCCGCGACATCTTCACGGCCGTGTCGGCCGATAGCGGCGCCACCTGGTCGAAGCCGAAGGCCACCAGCCGCGACAACTGGAAGATCAAGGGGTGCCCGCATGTCGGGCCCAGCCTGGCGGCCGTGGGCGACAAACTGCACATGGTGTGGTTCAGCGAGGCGGGCGGCAAGCCGTCGATCTACTCCACTTCCACCACGAATGGGTCGGACTTCTCCGCGCGGAAGCTTCTGTCGGAAGGCACTACCGATCCGACCCATCCGTTCACGGCCGCCGGCGAGGGCCGGTTGGCGGTTGCGTTCCAGGCTCGCGACGCGCGAGAGGCCGATTCGTGGGGCAAAATGAGAGTCTATTACCGCGAACTGCTGCCCAACGGAACGCTATCGCCGCTGGTGAAGGCGCGTGTTCCCAAAGAGGGCGCGGTCACCTATCCATCGCTGGCGATCGGCATGTCGGGGCGGACGTTCCTGGCCTGGACCGAATCGATCGGAGACAAGGGTCCGCGCGCGATGCTGTTGCGCGGCCGGGCTTCGAAGTGAGCGGTTGTCAGTGTTTCCGTTTCAGCAATCGACTGCCCACCAGCAGCACGCCGGCAGCGCCAAGGGCCTCCGCCGCGTAGACCATCCATTGCTCCGGGTGGAACGTCTCCACCACCCAGGGATCGGTGAGAATCATCTCGCCGGCCACCCGGCCCAGAATCCCCGAACCGATGTAGACGATCGCCGGATAACGATCCATCAATCGCGATAACAGACCGCTGGTCAACACCACGAAGGGGATGCTGAGGCCCAGTCCGAACAGCAGCAGGAACATATTGCCCTTGGACGCGCCGGCAACGGCGAGAATGTTGTCGGTGGACATGGTGATGTCGGCCACCATGATCATCCACATCGCCTGCCAAAGGCTGCCCGCCTCGCGTCCGCCTTCCTCTTCCTGCTTGCTGTCGGCGATCACCTTCACGGCGATCCACAGCAGCACCAGCCCTCCCACCAGCTTGATATAGGGCATCTGGAGCATGCGGGCCGCGAAGAAGGTGACGACGATTCGCAGCACGACGGCGAATCCAGCGCCGACCGAAATGCCGAGGCGGCGTTGCGCGGGAGGCAGGTTCCGCACCGCGAGCGCGATAACGACGGCGTTATCGCCCGCCAGAAGCAGGTCGATCAGAACGATAGACAGTATGTCGAGTAGAAAGCGGGCGCTCAGTTCCATTCGCCGGAATACCGAGAGGGACCTTTCACTGTAGCGCACCGGCCCCAGCCGGCGCGATCCCCGCTACAATGAACCACGCGAAGCCTCGACAGCAATTCCCATGAACGCTCTCCGCCGCCATCAGTTCGCCCACCCAAAGCCCGCCGAGACCTTCCTCGGCGACACCGCAACGACATGCGGATGCGATGCGCAACTAGTCCGGCCCGTGCTTGTCGAGGCGCTCTCGCCGCGCAGCCTTCGCGCCTGCATGAAGTGCGGCTCCGTCACCTGTTCGGAAGCGCGCGGCGACGACGGACGCTACACGGGCCGGTCCTGCGTCGTGCATGTGCTCATCGAACATTCCAGCCACGTGATGCGCTGGATCGCACAATGGCCGCGCGTGAAGGTGATCGCTCACGAAGCCCTCTGGTTCATGCATCCCAGCCTGGTGCGCACCGAGCGCGTTTACGCGCCCGCGCAACTGCGTTGCGGAACGCCCTCTCGTCTCGACGAACAGGAAGCGAGACTCATGATTGAACAAACCGGGCTGACCATGCGTGACCGGCTGGTACGGTGCGGCTTTCCAACCGAAGCACCGCCCGCCAATCTGCCGAACGACTTCAGCATCTTCGCGAAGGTGTGGAACGATCTGCAACTCACGCCTGAGTCCGATCCGGAGCATCTCCTCGATCGCGCCTACGCCAGCAGCGCGATCGCCGCTGACCTGCTGGTCCAGCGGACCGACGCCCTGAACCTGCTCGATCGAGCGCTAAGGACAGGCAGGCAAGATTCCGCGCTCGCCATGCTTCGCGCCGGCTCGCCAGCGCCGCCAGATTTGGCAACGACATTGATCGACGCCCTTGGCGCCATCCCGATGACGCCGTCCCCGAACGTACCGGATCGCATCTCTCAGCGGCATCGCATGGAGGTTCTGCTGCTCATGATCGCGGAACGGAAGCTGAGCTCTCCCGCCATGTCAGCCGCGTTGCGCGCGCTGATGCGAAAGGTCGCGCGGCATGACGCCACTCTCGTGAGCTGCATTCGAATAGTGTTGCGCCAACTCGAAGCGCCCGCCCCGTGAACCGCCGGCGTCCCGTCGAGTAGGCTACGCGGCTCAACCGGCGGCTCGCGGCAAGTCGCGAGCGAGCAATCGGGGAAACTTACCCTCTCGCTTTCGCTCCCGGTGCGCCACGTGCAGCAACAAGGCTTCCCAGTCGATTTGCCAAGGCCACGACAAGAAGGCGCCGCCGCGAACGACCTCCGGAAGCGCAGGTGAATCCCAGCCCCGGCCATCGTCCGGCGCCCCGGCATAGGCCGGATGCCAGCCATCCTCGACCCACGCGCCCCAGGCCATTCCACGAACTCCGAACGGGCTCCCCGGCTCCGCATCGAGTCCCGCCGCCAGTGCGTCGCGGACGAATTTCTCCGGATCGTGCTTGGCCGCGCCGCCCGTCATCGACAACCAGACCCGCGTTCCGCCGCCAGTCGATCAGAACGATAGAGAGTATGTCGAGTAGAAAACGGGCGCTCAGTTCCATTCGCCGGAATACCGAGAGGGATCTTTCATTGGAGCGCACTGGCCGCGGGCGGCGTGTTCCTCCACGGGCGGCAACGGCTTTCCTCCCCGGCGTGACCGTTTGACACGGCGCCCGCCTGCCCCTATACTGAAAGTCTCGGACCTCTCCGGTCACTCCACCCTTTGTGCGTCCGACGCACCGCCTGCCACGGCGACACTAGCACCGCATGCCAAAAAGAACTTTCCAACCGAACAACCGCCGCCGCGCCAAAGTGCACGGATTCATGTCCCGCATGGAGTCGAAGGACGGCCGCGACGTTCTGTCCCGCCGCCGCGCCAAAGGCCGCTGGAAGCTGACCGTTAGCGACGAGCGCGCGGTTCGCGCCGCGAAGCTCACCAACTAGAGACGCCCGGCGTATGGGGCCGGCGGTATTTCCCAAGTCGTCCCGGCTTCTGGCGCGACCCGAATTCCGGAGAGTTTACGACGAAGGCAAACGAGTGAACAGCGCCTCGTTCGCCGTCTTTTACCGTCGCGCCGACAGGCCGGCTTCGGGCGCTCGCGCCGGATTCACGGTGCCGCGCGCGGTGGGTAAGTCCGTGGCGCGCAACCGCATCCGGAGACGATTGCGAGCGGCCGTGCGGATGAACCTGGCCAAGGCCGATCCGGCGATGGACTTCGTGTTCAATCCCCGGCGGACACTGCTGGACACCGGCTTTCCCGCGTTGTTGCGGGAGGTGGAAGGGGTGTTCCTCAAATGCAGAACGTGATCGTGGCGATTCTCGTCTTCTACAAGCGATGGATCTCCCCCGCCCTGCCTTCCGCCTGCCGGTTCCATCCCACCTGTTCCGAATACATGCGCCAAGCCGTCGAAAGGCACGGAGCCGCACGCGGCGCCGTGCTCGGCGCGTGGCGCCTGTGCAAATGCCATCCGTTGCATGACGGCGGACTAGATCCCGTACCATGAGCGACCCCAAGCTACCCCAGCCGAATCAAGAAACATCGATGGAGCAGCGGCTGCTCATCGCCTTCGGTCTGATGATCGTCGTGATGATCGTCTCGACCTATCTGATGCCCAAGCAACCGGAGGCCGATCCGAAGTCCGCCCCGGCCAAGCAATCCGCGGCCATTCCCGCCTCCCCGGCGCCGGCTCCCGCTCCCGTTGCCTCCTCGCCCGCAAAGCCAGGATTGCCAGCCGGGCGGGCGCCGGCGCGCGTGGTGGGCCAAAAAGAAGAGACCGCGACAATCGAGACCGCCCTCCACCGCGTCGAGTTCTCCAACCGCGGAGCCGTGGCGCGCCACTGGGTGCTCCGGAATTTCAAGGATTCCAAGAATCAGGCGCTCGAACTGATCAACCCCAAGGCAGTGGAACAATACGGGTATCCGCTGCAGCTCCGCTATCACGAAGCGCAGACGGCCGATCTGCTGAATCAGGCCCTCTGGGCGATGAAGGTGTCGGACGACAAGCTGAGTGTGTCGTTCGAGTACTTCGATGGAACCTGGCGGGCCAGGAAGCGCCTGCGCTTCAAGAACGACTCCTATGTCGTCGACGTGGAGTCGGAGGTGACCGCGGCCGGATCGCCCAAGCCGCATCTGCTCGCGTGGCGCGGCGGGTTCGGCGATTTCTCGGTGGTGGGCGCGGCGGCCGCGCAGAAGAACGTCTACTTCGAGACGGCCTCCGGCTTGACGCCCAAGACGGCGGATACGGCGGAAAAGGGTCCGCAAGCCAACCGGGGCTCGTTCGATTTCGCGGGGATCGCCGATTCCTACTTCGCGGCCGTGGCGCTGCCGGAAGGCCGCCAGTTCGAGCTGCACACGTTCCAAGACAAAGCCGCCAATCTGATCGACGGCAAGGAAGATCCGTTCCCCGGCATGGCCGTGGGCGGCGACGCGATCAACCGCTTTCCACTGTTCGTCGGACCCAAGGACACGTCGCTGCTCCGTAAGATCTCGCCCAAGCTCGAGCAACTGGTCGACTTCGGCTATTTCACGCTGCTCGCCAAACCGCTGTTCCTCAGCCTGAAATGGTTGCACGACAACTACCTCCGCAACTATGGCTGGACCATCGTCTCCGCGACGGTGCTCATCAATCTCCTGTTGATGCCGCTCAAGCTCACCAGCCTGAAATCGATGAAGCAGATGTCGGCGATTCAGCCGGAGATGAAGAAGATCCAGGACAAGTTCGCCGGCATGAGCATGAAGGATCCGCGCAAACAGCAACAGAACGAAGAGATGATGGCGCTGTACAAGAAACATGGCGTCAACCCGATGAGCGGATGCATGCCGATGGCGTTACAAATCCCCTTCTTCATCGCGTTCTACAACGTACTGGCCAACGCGATCGAGTTGCGCGGCGCGTCCTGGCTGTGGGTGGCCGACCTGAGCCGGCCCGAGGACGCGTTCGGCGACTTTCGCATCCTGCCCATCTCGATGCTGGCCACGCAGCTTCTCATGCAGAAGATGACGCCGTCCACTTCCGTCGATCCAGCGCAACAGCGGATGATGCTGATTATGCCCCTGATGCTCGGCTTCATGTTCTGGGGAGTGTCCAGCGGACTGGTGTTATACTGGTTGACCGGAAACGTAGTCGGCATCGCCCAGCAATGGTTGTTCAACAAGCTCGGGTCGAAGCCGGTTCTAGTCACTGCCTCGTCCGGACTGAAGAAAAAGTGAGCCAACGCAAGTACACCCGGGACAAAGTGGGGCCTCGCATCGAGGGGTTTCTGAACAAGATCCTTCCCTTGGCGGGACTCGACGTGAAATACGAGATCGCCGACGATGAGACGCCTCATCCGGATTTCGAAAATCCGGATATCCGAGTCAAGTTCTCTGGAAGCGGCGTGGACGACCTGCTCGAGAACAAGGCCGAATTGCTGCTGGCCCTGGAACAGTTGACGCTCGAAGCGTTGCGAACCTCGGCCGACGATCACAGCCGCATCTGTTTCGACGCCAACGACCACCGGCTGCTTCGCATCGAGGAGTTGCGCCACGGCGCGCTCACCGCCGCCGAACGCGTCCGGGACAGCGGCCAGCCGTTCCGCTTCAACCCGATGAACAGCCGCGAGCGCCGCATCCTCCACCTGGCGCTACGCGATTTCAAGGAAGTCCGCAGCGAAAGCGAAGGCGGCGAACCGCGCCGCAACGTGGTGATCTACCCCGCCGGCATGCCGTCGCAGCCCGCCGCTCCTCGTCCGCCCCTGGACCGTCGCGGCCGGCGGTAGAGGCCCCCGGGCGCCGATGAGGCGTGAGTTCCGTCCGCTGCTGCGTCTGGCGGTCCCGATCGTCCTCGGCGAACTCGGATGGATGGCGATGGGGATCGCCGACTCGATGATGGTGGGCCGGCTCGGCGCGGCGCCGATGTCGGCGGTGAGCGTCGCCGGCATCCTGTTCTTCACCGTCACCGTGTTCGGCATGGGAATCCTGCTGGGCCTGGACACGCTGGTTTCGCAAGCGTGGGGAGCGGGAAAGCCGGACGACGCGAGGAAATCGCTGATCAACGGCCTGTGGCTGACGATTCCCTTGTCGGTGCTGCTGATGGCGATGCAGCGGACGGCGATTCCGTTCCTGGCGTGGCTCGAGGTGAACCCGGTCATCTTCGAGATCGCCGTCCCCTATTCGAACGCGGTCTCGTGGAGCACGTTCCCGCTGCTGGTCTACGCGGCGTTGCGCCGTTATCTGCAAGGAACCGGCCGGGTGCGCCCGGTGATGTTCTCGCTGATCTCGGCGAATCTGGTGAATCTGGCGGGCAACTACGCACTGATCTTCGGCAAGTTCGGGATGCCCGCGATGGGCGCCGAAGGGGCGGCCTGGGCGACGCTGATCTCGCGCGTCTACATGGCGTCGGTGCTGCTATACGCGGCCTGGCCGTTGCGCGGACCCTGGACGTTCGACGCGGCGCGTATCCGCGCGATCGTCTCGATCGGGCTGCCCGCGTCGATCCAGTTGTGCCTCGAGGTCGGCGTATTCGGACTGGCGACGGCGCTGGTGGCCAAGCTCGACCCGTCGCAGGCGGCCGCCCATCAGATCGCGCTGAGCGCCGCTTCGGTGTCGTTCATGATTCCGCTCGGCCTCGGATCGGCGGCTGCGGTGCGTGTCGGCCAGTCGATCGGCGCGCGGGAGTTCGAATCCGCGGGCAAGGCGGGATGGGCGGCGATCACGCTGGGCACGGCGTTCATGGCCGTGGCGGGCGTGACGTTCGTCGCCGTTCCCGGATGGATCGGCCGCGCGTTCACCTCCGACGCTTCGGTCATCCGGGCCGCCGCGCCGCTGTTGGCCTGGTGCGCGTTGTTCCAACTCTTCGACGGCGCGCAAGGAGTCGCCGTCGGCGCGTTGCGCGGCGCGGGCGAAACCCGGCTCCCCGCCGCCGCTCACGGCATCGGATACTGGCTGATCGGGCTGCCTCTCGGCTACTGGTTGTGCTTTTCCGCCGGCTGGGGAGCCGGCGGATTGTGGGCCGGACTGAGCGTGGCGCTGATCCTGATCGGAGTCGTGCTCACCGTGGCGTGGAGCCGCAAGACCGCGGCGTTGTCACACGACGCTTTTCTCCGTCCAGGTCCCGAACACGTCGCCTAGCGCGCGGCAAATCTCGCCGGTGGTCGCGTAGGCGCGGACGGCATCCAGGATAGGCGGCATCGTGTTGGCGGATCCGCGCGCGGCTTCCCGCAACGCTTCCAGCGAGCGGTCCACGCGGTTGTTGTCGCGCCGCTTGCGAAGACCGGCCAAAGCCGCTTCCTGCGCGCGCGCGGCGTCCTCGCCGACCTGCAACAGTTCGAGCCCCGGCTCCTCCCCGGCCACGAACGCGTTGACGCCCACGATGGTGCGCTCCCCGGCTTCCACCTGACGCTGATAGGCGTAGCTGGCGTTGGCGATCTCGCTTTGCGGGAATCCTCGCTCGATCGCCGGGATCATGCCGCCCATCTCGTCGATGCGCCGTATGTAGTCGAGCGCGTCCGCCTCCACGCGATCGGTGAGCGTCTCCACGAAGTAGCTGCCCCCGAACGGATCGGGCGTCGACGCCACGCCGCTCTCGTGCGCGATGATCTGCTGCGTTCGCAGCGCGAGAGTCACCGCGTGTTCCGACGGCAGCGCATAGGCCTCGTCGAGCGAGTTGGTGTGCAGAGACTGGCATCCGCCCATCACCGCCGCCAGCGCCTGCATCGTGGTGCGCATCACGTTGTTGTAGGGCTGCTGCCAGGTGAGCGAGCATCCGGCGGTCTGCGCGTGAAAGCGCAGCTTCCAACTGCGTTCGTCCCGCGCGCCGAAGCGGTCCCGCATGATGCGCGCCCACATGCGCCGCGCCGCGCGGTACTTGGCGATCTCCTCGAAGAAGTCCGAGTGCGCGTTGAAAAAGAAGCTGAGCCGGCCGGCGAAGGCGTCCACGGGCACGCCGCGCTCGAGCACCCAATCCACGTATTCGATGCCGTCGCGCAGGGTGAACGCCAGTTCCTGGACCGCCGTCGAGCCCGCCTCGCGAATATGATAGCCGCTGATCGATACCGGGTTGAACTTGGGAACGCTTTGGGTGGAGAAGACGATCGAGTCGGTCACCAGCCGCATCGACGGACGCGGCGGATAGATGTACTCCTTCTGCGCGATGTACTCCTTGAGCGCGTCGTTCTGGAGCGTTCCTTCGAGACGGCCCCACCCGGCGCCCTGCTTTTCGGCGACCGCCAGATACATGGCGAACAGAATGGACGCGGGCGAGTTGATCGTCATGGAGACGCTCACGCGGTCGAGCGGGATGCCATCGAACAGAGTCTCCATGTCGGCGAGCGACGAGATCGAAACGCCGCACTTGCCCACCTCGCCGAGCGCCGCCGGATCGTCCGCGTCGAGCCCCATCAGCGTCGGCAGGTCGAATGCGACCGACAATCCGGACTGTCCCTGCGACAGTAGATACCGGTAGCGGCGATTGGTCTCGGCGGCGGTGGCGAAGCCCGAGAACTGGCGCATGGTCCACAGCTTGCCCCGGTACATCGACGCGTGGATGCCGCGCGTGTACGGGAACTCGCCCGGCGGCGGCGGATCGGACGGACGAGCGGAGTAGACCGGCTCGACGGGGATGCCGCCGAGGGTTTCGAACATCCGCCCAGGCGCTTGCTTTGTCGCTTTCATGAGGCTCGTTCCCATGATAGCCGGGCGCGCCTTTTCCAGGATCTCGAATCGCGTTATCGCCGGAACGCCGTGGCGTTTTCGGTAAAGCGCCATGGCCGCAACGAGTCGCAGGACGCCCCCGCGCCGCCCTGCTTTTCGACAACCAGCGTCGTCTCGCCGGTTAGCGAAATCAGCAGGACGCCCTCCAGGTTCCCGAGCGGCAACTGGCCGGCGGTGCGTCCGCTCCGCATGCCCTCGTAACAATACAGGCTCCCTGGCGAGACTTCATGAAAGGGGCGATTGACGTCGCCGGACGGGGACGGCTGCAAGCTGTACAGGCCGATTCGCGCGGTCGCGACCTTGTTGCCCATCACGATGACGGGTTGGTCTGGCGCGATGTAGTCCGATACCAGGGCGAGATGGGCTGTCATGTCGTCCGGATTGGTCCGCATGTTCGATCCCGGGAAAAACCACCCGCCTTGGGCGGCGCCCGGGATGTCGATCCGGTGGGTGCCGACTCTGGGCTCGGCGATGCGCTTCGACTTGCCGTCCCAGCTTGCGAGCTTCTCTTCGAACTGCGCCTTCACGTCCGGCGGATAGTAGTCAATGGGGGAAGCGTAGTAGGGATAGTCGAACGGGTAATTCGCCAGATCGGTGAAACCTTTCGGCTCCAAACGAAGGTCGACGAGCCCGAAGTCGATTCCAGAGCTGCCATCGCCCGTGTATCCGGCAAGCTCGCCGGTGGCGACCTGGACGAACGTTCGGGCTTGGCACTTCACCACCGATCCATCGGGAAACTCCTGATCGAAGCAGCGTTTCTCCGCGCCCTCGAACGCGTCTTTCAGAGCCGGGGAGATGTCCTTCAGGTGATAGAAGTAGGACCGCACCTTGTCGCAAGGCTGGAACTGCAATTGATACCCTGTGTTGCCCGTGGAGAATCGGGTCGACAGGATATCCACTACCCATGCGTCTCCAGGAAATCGAACCTCCTTGACCGGGGTTGGCTCGCCGGGCAATGCCAGGATGAAGCTGGAGTGCTTGGCGGGAAAGAAGTGCGTGGGCACGGTGATGAAGCCGAGAGGACGGAACGCGATGTAGTCGTCCGCCGCCATGGGGATGACCTGGAACAGAGGCCCGTCCGGACAGGCCGGCAAGGGTTGCATCGGTTGGCCGAAAACAGAGACGGCACACAACGGCACAGCCACGAGAAGATTTTTTTTCACGCCGGCCTCCTGGGACCAGTCTAGCTCTAGCGCCCGCGCACGAGCACCTCGACATCGGCGGCACGCAGCGGAACTCCGCTCGACGTCTCACCCACCAGGCGCACGTAACGAACCCTCGCCGGAGCCACGAAGTCGGTCTGAACATCGCGCCACGGACCATGCCGCCGATCGGCGAGCATCGACCAGACCCGGCCGTCCTCCGACCCCTCCACCACATAGTGCGCGTACGGAGCGGGGCGGCGGTGCCACTCGGGATTGGCGTAGTCGACCGCGACGGGGAGACGGTAGCGCACGGCCTCGATCGTCCCGGCCCGGTCGAGCGGCGCTGCACGCCAATCGGCGGCCTTGCTCCGGAGTCCGCCGTCAAGCAGATATTGGAACGTCCGCCGGTACAGGTCGCGGTAGAGCGCGTTTTCCGGATCCTTCAGGATGTTGGGGAAGTTCTCTCCGCCCACCATCGCCAGGCGCAGGTTCTTGTGGATCGCCAGACCCACGCGATGCAGCGGAGTGGGATCGTGGGCGTCCACGCCGAACTCGCGCTGCTCGGGAGCGGTCCGGTCCGACCGCACGAGTATGTCCCACGCGGCGGGCTCGTAGACGAAATCGGTCTCGCCGCCCCAGGGACCCGGAACCTCTTGGGCCGGCTTCAGACCGCGGGTCACCGGATGATCCGCGTTGGCGATCACCGCTTTCGAACCCGGTATCCAGTAACCGACCGTGGTGTGGAACGCGTTCAGATAGTCGCGCGCGTCACCCGGGTCCGGCGGCTCGATGCGGGGCGAGCGGAACTCGCCCGGCTGATCGCTCAGGTGCGCCCAGATATGGCCGCGCTGGCGGATGTAGCGCGGCTCCTCCAGGCTCGGGAGATAGTCGACACGCACGGCGAACGAATCGCCGCCGTGGAGCATCACCGCGCCGCCGCGGCCCATGTATTCGGAAAAGCGCCGGTGCGCCTCCTCCGTGGTGAACTCGCAGTGATTGCCGATCAGGACCAGATCGTAGCCGTCCAGCCGGACGCGCCCGCGCGCCACGTCGAGCTGCGTGGCGTAGTCGATCCCGATCCCCTCGCCGCGCGCCAGTTCGTCGAGATACCGGAGGTGATGGATGTCGTTGTACCGTTCGTACAGGCTGTAAAAGAAGTGGTTGAAGCGGCGCTGGCGGCTGCTCATGACGGTGGGCGAATAGCCCACGCTGCCATCGTAGCCGGTGCGCCAGCCGTGGAAGTCGTGCCCGCCGTTGGTGGAGTACGCCCACCACATGTCCGTGGGCGCACCGAACAGGACGCGGCCGCGCGGACTCGCCGGACGCACGATCACGTTGGTCAGTTTGCCGTTGAGGTCGATGCGTCCGGGATCCACGGCAGCGCCAGCGGGGACGACGACCGCGCGATACAGCCCGGATCGCCACTCTCCCACGGCGGTCTCCACGTGCGTGACCGGAAGCGCCATTTCGAACGGAACACGAGCCGCCAGACTCTGGCGAATCTCGTCGATCAGCACCAGTTCCATCTTGCGGCCGCGATCGGCCGGCGCGGGGATCACGTCGATCGTTTGCCGTTCGCCGGGGCGCCAACCGAGGTCGCGCGGACTCAGGATCGGGAACAGGTTCGGCGGCAGGTCCTTGTCAGCGCCCAGCCGAAGCTGATACCACTCGGCCCACCAGAACCGCGAGTCGCGCGGACGATACGCGAAGAAGATCAACTCCATCGCCGGATTGCCGGTGGTGGCCATCAACTGTAGCGTGGATGTCCTGGTGAAACGGGAGTGCCCGCGGCGCGCGTGACGCGATCCCACTGCGCCGTCGAGCGCGGCGCCCACCGCCAGGTTCGCGGTCCGGTCGTAAAACAGCGAGCCCCAGTTCGTGAATTGATTGTCGGGAACCTTGCCGTCCGGCAGGAAGAGCGGCTGGCCTTGTAACGCGCCGGCGTCGAGCGTCATCGATTCGTTGAATTCGTCCGGGAATACCCAGTTCAGACGGATCTGTTCACCCTGCATCGGGGAACCCGGAGCGTGCCGGATGCGATACAGGTCGATGCCGTCGCGGCGTTCGCGCCGCGCTTGGAGCCGGACGGGCGATCCGGGGACGCTCAGCGTCAGCGCCGAGGCTCCGCGCTCTACCGCCAACTCTTGCGCGGCGATGTTCAACGTGAATGCCGGAGCGCCCGGACCGAGCATCGGCTCCACCGCCGAGTCCGTCGTCGCATAGACGCGCTGCAGGAAGTTCTTCGGCTGTTGCGCGAGCAAAGCGGCCGGAACGAGAAGGAGACACGAGATTCGATTCAAGCGAGCAGGTTCCCCTTCTCATTCTGACCGCCGGCGGAGCCGAGCGCTGGGGCTAGGTCCTAGCCAGGCGAAGGCTCCGCTTCTTCTTCCAGGCGATCAGGTAGACGCCGCCACCGACATAGAACAGCGTGGCGGCCTCCGGCGTCTCCGATCCAGGCGGCGGTCCAGCCTGTCCGAACGCGATGTTGTCGATCATGGCCTGGGTGTCGCTGCCCGAGCCCGACATGCTGAGATAGACGCGAAGCGAGGTGATCGGGCTATCCGCGGTCGCACCCCAAAACGTGGGACTGCCGGTTGAAGTGGCGATGGCGCCTCCCACGCTCACGCCGTCGACAACCAGACTGATCGAAGCGCCCTTGGGCGTCATGGTCATCAGATCGAGCGCGATGGAGGTGACATTGGCGCCGAACAGGAGTTCGATGTAGCCACCCTGCCAATACGCCGGTCCGCGCAGCAGATTGCCGGTGCCGAAGCTGTCGGATCCTCCCGGATTGGACGCCACCATATAGTAGCCTCCAGAACCGGTAACGCCGGTGAAGTTGACTCCGCCCCAGGTCAGGCCTGCCGAGGTGGTGTAGAGCGTGTAGGTTCCGCCATTGCCCAGCGTGAGATCGCTGAAGTCGATGTCGGACTGGCCGGAGGTGGCAGCCTGCCACGTCGTCCGGTCGTTGTAGGTTTGTATGATAGTCGCTTGCAGCGGCGTGCAAAGTGGGATCGACAGCATCGCCAACGCGATGAGCGTCCTCGTGAACTTGCTGGTATTGCGCATGATATTCCTCTCCTGGCGAACCGGTGGAGGCGCGGCGGCGAGCCACGTCTCCTGGAGTGGTTTTGTATGATCTATTAAGTAGTGCGTTGAGGGGGCGAAAAATCTCAGGACCCCTCAAAAGATCGCGGGGATAGGGGCGGGGCTAGTTCTTCAGCGATGCTGAAATACGCTGGCGGTATTCCTTCGCCTTGGCGAGGATCGCACCCGAATCCAGGGTGAGCGGCGCCCGGTTCCGCACTACCACCCTCCCATTCACGAACACGTCGGTGACGTCGCTGCCCTTGAGGGCGTAGACAAGGTGGGAATACGGGTTGTACATCGGCGAGGCATGGGCCTGGTCGGTACGGATCAGGATCATGTCGGCGAGCTTGCCCTTCTCGAGCGATCCGATCTTGCCGCCCAGACCCAGGGCCCGCGCGCCGAGAATGGTCGCCATGGCGAACGCCTGTTCGGCGGGCAGCGCCCTCGGATCCATGGTGGTCACCTTTTGAAGCTTGGCGGCGAGGTCCATCTCCTCGAACAGGGAGAAGTCGTTGTTCGACCCGGCCGGACCATCCGGTCCCAGTCCCACGTTCAATCCGAGCGACAACTGTTTTACCACCGCCGCCACGCCGGACGCCAGCTTCATGTTGGACGAGGGACAGTGCGCCAGGCCCGTGCCGCGCCGCCGGAGGATCTCGAGATCGGCGTCATCGAGCCACACGCCATGCGCGCCGAGCGTACGCCCTTCCAGCGCGCCCAGCGATTCCAGATACGCCGTGGGGCTCATACCGAGCTTGGCACGGAGATCGTCGTTCTCTTTCTTCGTCTCCGACAGGTGGATCAACATCGGCGCGCCGTACTTGTTGGCAAGGGCGCGCGCGGCCTTCAGTGTTTCGGCGGAGTTGGTGTAGACAGCGTGAGGAGCGACGGCCGGCACGATGAGAGGATCGTTCTGGAACCGGCGCAGGAAGCCCTCGGTGAAGCGCAGCGCGTCCGCGGGGGTCTTGGCGTCGGGGACCGGAAAGCCGATCACGGTTTCTCCCAGGACGCCCCGCATGCCGGCCGCCTTGGTCTCCTCGGCGATGACGTCCTCGAAATAGTACATGTCGGTATAAGTGGTGGTGCCGCTCAGGAGCATCTCGAGGACGGCAAGGCGGGTTCCCCAGCGGCAGAACTCGGCGGAGACGTTCTTGGCCTCGGCGGGGAAGATGTACTTTTCCAGCCACTCCTGGAGCCGCAGATCGTCGGCGATGCCGCGAAACAGCGACATGGGCGCATGCGTGTGGGTGTTGATCAGGCCGGGGGCCAGGATCGCCGTGGGCCTGTCGATGCGCTGGCGGGGCTGATAGGCGCGGTCGATTTCCGCGCGCGGCCCCACCGCCAAGATAGAGGCGCCCTTGATGGCGGCGGCGCCGTTCTCGATGACGCGGCGCGAACCATCCATGGTGACCACCGTGCCCGCCGATACGATCCAGTCGGCGGGTTCCGCGGCCGCGGAGCAAGCCGCGAGGAAAACGCTAACCCAGGAAAGACGCATCGAAGGCTCTCGGCAGTAACTGGCTCATCCGGATGGATTCGGTTTTGCCGGCCAGGTTGACCAGCACCACCTCGATGTCTCCGCAGAACTCCCACAGGATCTGACGGCAGGCCCCGCAGGGCGGCGTCAACGATTCGGTATCGGCGCACACGGCGATCCGGCGGAAGCGTCGCGCGCCCTCCGAGATCGCCTTGAACACGGCGACCCGCTCGGCGCAGACGGTAAGTCCGTAGCTGGCGTTCTCGACGTTACAGCCGGTATGGAGCCGGCCGAAATCGTCCTCGAGCGCGGCGCCCACCTTGAACTTGGAGAACGGCGCGAAGGCGTGTTCGCGCGCCTCGATCGCGGCGGTGAGGATCGGTTCCATGCCTAGTCCTCGAGCGCCGGAACCACCGCGCCGAGCAGCGCCACCAGCGTGCCGCGCACGCGAGCCCCGGTCTCGAGCACCTCCTGGTGGTCGATCTTTTGAGGCAGGATTCCGGCGGCCATGTTGGTCACGCAGGAGATGGCCAGGCAGCGGACGCCCATGTGGCGCGCCGCGATCACCTCCGGCACGGTGGACATACCCACCAGGTCCGCGCCGATGGCGCGCAGATAGCGGATCTCGGCGGGAGTCTCGTAGCTCGGGCCGGTCAGACCGGCGTAGACGCCTTCGGGGAGTTCGACGCCGAGGCGCCGCCCCGCTTCCTTCGCCAACGCGCGGAAACCGGCGTCGTAGGCGTCGGACATGTCGGGGAAGCGCGGCCCCAGCGAATCGTCGTTGGGACCCGCCAGCGGATTGGCGCCCTGGAGATTGATGTGGTCGGAGATGAGCACCAGCGATCCCTGGCCATAGGCGAGGTTGATGCCGCCCGCGGCATTGGTGAACACCATGGATCGCGCGCCGAGCCGCCCGAGCGCCCGCACACCGAACACCACCTTTTCCATCGAGTGGCCTTCGTACAGGTGGGCGCGTCCACTCATCACCGCGATGGGCACGCCTCCCAACGTTCCGAACACCAGCTTGCCCGCGTGGCCAACGGCCGTCGAGCGGGGCCAGCCAGGGATGTCCTGGTAGGCGATGGACAGCCCGCCATCCACCGTATCGGCGAACGCGCCCAGTCCGCTGCCCAGGACCACGGCCGTGCGCGGCGCGGCGGGAATGCGGGCGCGAAGATATTCGATCGCTTCGATCATAATCCTTAGAGCAGGATGCCGGCGATGCAGGCGGACATGAAGTTGGCGAGCGTGCCCGCGATCACCGCGCGCAGCCCCAGCCGCGCCAAGTCCGACTTGCGGGTAGGCGCCAGCGCGCCAATGCCGCCGATCTGAATGGCAATGGAACTCAGGTTGGCGAACCCGCACAAAGCGTAGGTCGCGATGGTGAACGATTTGGGATCGAGCCCGGCCTTGAGCGGCCCCAGTTGCAGAAAGGCGACGAATTCGTTCAACACCAGACGCGTGCCCAGCAGGTTGCCGATGGTATGCGCATCCTTCCACGGCACTCCCATCAACCAGGCGATGGGCGCGAACGCGAAGCCGAACAGGCCCTGCATGGACTCCGGGAACCAGCCCATGCCCGGGAATCCATGAACCCAGCCGAGCACCCCGTTCACCATCGCGATCAGCGCCAGAAACGCGATCAACATGCCGCCGATATTGAGCGCCAGATGCAGGCCTTCGCCCGCGCCGCGCGCCGCCGCGTCGATGATGTTGACGCCGGGCTTTTCCACGCCGATCTTCACCGAACCCGCGGTTTCAGGCGTGCCAGTCTCGGGAATCATCATCTTGGAAAGCATGATGGTGGCCGGAGCGGTCATGATCACGGCCGTCAACAGATGCTGGATTTCCACGCCGGCGATCTTCACATAGGCGGCCATCACGGCCCCGGAGACATGCGCCATGCCGCTGGTCATGACGGTAAACAACTCCGATTGCGTCAGATTCGGCAGGAACGGCTTGATGGTGAGCGGAGCCTCCGTCTGGCCCATGAAGATACTGGCGGCCACGTTGGTCGACTCGGCGCCGGATACGCCCATCACGCGCTGCATGCCCACGGCCATCGCCTTCACCACCACCTGCATGACGCCGAAATAGTACAGGATCGAAAACAGCGAGGCGATGAAGATCACGATCGGCAGAACCTGGAACGCGAAGACGACCCCGAAGGGACCGGCCTTTTCGCCGAGCGGCCCGAACACGAACTTGCTGCCGGACTCGGCGTATTCGAGCAGCGCGTTGACGGCCACGCTGGCGGTCTGGAACACTTGGCCGAAGCCGGTCTTCAACACGAGAAAAGCGAAGCCGAACTGGAGGCCCAGACCCCACAGCAGCAGCTTCGCCTTGATTCGCTTGCGGTCCGCGGAGAAGATCCAGACTCCCGCCAGGATCGCGCACAATCCCAGGAGTCCGGTGAACCTCTCCATGGCGCCGCTAGCCGACGACTTCGAGAATCAGCTCGCGTTCGTCGCCGGGCGTTCCCGACACGCGGAAGGCGTCCTCCACCAGTTCGGCGGCTTCTTCCAGCTTCTCGTCCTTGGTGTAGTAGAGGCGGCAGAGAACGGCGCCCGCGTCCACTTTCTGGCCGATCTTCACTTCGAGGATCATACCCACGGCGGGATCGACAGCGTCTTCCTTGGTCTCGCGGCCCGCGCCGATCATCGCCGAGGCCATGCCGATGTACTCGGCGTCGATGGCGGTGACGAAGCCGTTGCGCGGAGACAGGATCTCGCGCACGCCGGTGGCGTTCGGCAACAGGTCGAAGCGGTCGAGCACATTGGCGTCGCCGCCCTGCGCCTTGATCACTTCCTTGAACTTGCGGTAGCCCGAACCATCCAGCAGCTTGCGCTGCGCCAGTTCGCGAGCGTCGTCCAGCGTCATGGTCACGCGGCCCAGGAAGATCATTCGCGCGGCGAGTTCGAGCGAGAGCCGCGTCAGATCCGTGGGACCGGCGTTCTGGAGCGTCTGCGACACTTCCATGATTTCGAGCGCATTGCCCACGGCGTAGCCGAGCGGCTGATTCATGTCGGTGATCAGCGCCTGCACGCGCTTGTCGTGACGGCGGCCGATGGCGACCATCAACTGCGCCAGCTTGCGGGCGTCGACCTGCTTCTTGATGAACGCGCCCGAGCCGACCTTCACATCGAGCACCAGCGCGTCCATGCCTTCGGAGATCTTCTTCGACATGATCGAACTGGCGATGAGCGGGATGGATTCGACGGTGGCGGTGACATCGCGGAGAGCGTACAGCTTGCCGTCCGCCGGCGCGACCTCGGGAGTCTGGCCCATGAACGCCAGGTTGTACATGCGGAGCTGCTCGCGGAACTCATCGACGCTCAGCGAAGTGCGGAAGCCGGGGATCGACTCGAGCTTGTCGAGCGTCCCGCCCGTGTGGCCCAACGCGCGGCCCGACATCATCGGCACCATGACACCGGCAGCGGCGGCCAGCGGAGCGGCGATGAGACTGGTCTTGTCGCCGACGCCGCCGGTGGAGTGCTTGTCCACCTTGACGCCCGCGATACCGCTCAAATCGATGGTCGAGCCGGACGCCACCATGGCCTTGGTCGTGGCGGTGACTTCCTGGTCGGTCATGTCCGAAAAGTACACGGCCATCAGGAACGCGGACATCTGATAATCGGGGATGCCACCTTGCGTGTATTGCTCGATGAGGGAAGAAATCTCTTCCGCGGAAAGCTCCTCGCCGTCCCGTTTACGGCGGATCAGGTCGACAGTGCGCATGGAATCTCTTACGATAGCACGTTATCTGATTGAAAGCAAAGTAGATGAAACAGGCTTCATTCCAGCCGCGCGGCGGACGCCGGTTTTTGGCTCCGCGCGGCCTAGAAATCGGCCTTCAGACCGAACTGAATGTTCCTCGGCCCGATGTTCATCGTGCTCGAGACGACGCCGAACGTGTTGGAACCGAAGGCCGTGTCGGGCCAGCCGAACTGGGGAGTATTGGTAAGGTTGAATGCTTCGGCGCGGAACTGGACGCGGACCCTTTCACGCCACCGGAAGTTCTTCATGAGCGACACGTCGGCGTTCTTCTGCTGAGCCGCCGTGAGCAGCGGCAGCCGGCGTGGCGAGTTCCCGACGGTGAACGGAGCCGGAGCCGTGAAGGCCGCCGTGTTGAACCAGCGGTCCGGCGTCCGGCGGTCAACCGCGACGTCGTTGCCGTTCTTGATGTCCGGAAGCTGCACGCCGAAACCGAACTGCGAGATCTGGCTGGGCGCGGTCATCCGGACAGGCAGACCCGACGAGAACCGGACGATGCCGGCGGTCTGCCATCCACCCGCGATCACGTTCAGCAGGCCGCCCATTCCGCCGCCTAGCGCCTTGCCGCGGCCCACTGGCAGATCGTACACGAAGGCCGTCACGAAGCTATGCGGTAGGTTGTGCGCGGAGAGGGAGCGTTCGATGGAGATGTCGCGATTATTGCGGTAACCGTCGGCCGCGCCGCCGGGGTTCGGCTCGGTCTCGCCGATGTTGTCGATCGCCTTGGACCACTGGTAGCTCGACATCAGCATCAGTCCGCTCGAGAACTGCTTGGTCAGCTTCATCAACAGCGCGTTATAACTGGAACTCCCGCCGCCGATGGCGCCGCTCCGGTTCACCGAGTCGAACTGCGGGAATGGCCGGAGCAGGCGTTGCCGCGGCACGGTGCGGCCGGAGAGGGCGCCCGTGGCGATGAATCCGAAGAACGGATTCGGAACCTGCTGGGTCAGCGTGGCGCCCATCGAAAGCAGCGCGGGATCGAGTTGGTTATCGTTGAGCCCCACGCCGTACGACAGCTTGCGTCCCTGGTGTCCCGCGTAGCCGATCTCCACCACCGTGGAACGGCTGACCTCGTACTGGATGTCGAAGCTGAAGTTCTGCATGTAGGGATCGGGGTGATGACGCTGGAACGATCCGGCGCCCAACCCGGCGTTGGTCAGCAGTCCCGCCGACCGGCCCAGCGCGGGAACCAATCCGTTGGGAAACGGATTCCGAAGCGGATCCTGAGGGTTGATCCCGTCGCCGCCGACGGACGGCACCCATGGAGTGGTGGCGGAGAACCCGGTCATGTCGCCGTTGCCGAGCACCTGCGGATAGAAGATGCCGTAGCCGGTGCGAACCACCATCTTGTCGTTCAGCTTGTACGAAATCCCCAGCCGCGGCGCGAAGTTGAACCAGTCGGTATCCCACGACGCGCGGTTCTTGGAATCCAGGAATACGAGCCCTCCCTTCAAAGGGAAGCCCACCCGCGCGCCGAGCGGATTGTCCACCGCGTAGTGGAAGTTGCTGTAGCGGTCGAACCTCTCGGTGGGACCGCGCTGAATGTCGTACCGAATGCCGGGATTGATGGTCAGCCGGCGGCCGATGCGCCACGTGTCCTGGAAGTACCCTGCGTAGTAGAGCCGGTTGCTCGCGCCGAGCACCGGCTTCTGCAGGTTGCCCGACGCCCCCGTTCCCAAAAGCAGCGAGGCGACCGCGTTCCCCGATGTCGTTGCACCGATTTGCGCCACCGGACCCGACGTCATATCGCGGTTGAACGTAAACTCCGGCGCGAACTGGCTGCCGCCCGTCGTCTTGTTCGACTCCCAGGCGAACCCGAACCGGATGCTGTGAACACCCCGTTCCTTGGTCACGTTGACCTGGAAATTGTCGGTGCGGCTGTAGTTGTTCAGATCGCGCGAGTGGCCGATGTTGGAGTAGTTCGTCATGTAGAACTGCGGCAGGTTGGGGATATCCACTTGGCCCACCAGCGCCCCCGGCAAGCCCAATTCGGCTCCCGTGCGTCCGAACTCGTTGGCGCGCTGACGCTCATTCCAACGGCCGTGGCCCGCAAGCACGTTGATGACCCAGGTGGGGTTCGGCACGAAGGTGTTGCCGATCATGGTCTGATAGCGGGGATTCCCGGAGATCGGACCCGTGGTCGTGAACGACTGCCAAATGGCCGCCGGGCGGCCCTGGATGCGCCAGGCGTCGGAGAAGCGCCCGTAGATCGTGTGCTTCTCACTGCGCGCCCAATCCACCCGGATATCGGCCCGGTCGCTCACGTTCACCGACTTACCCGTGGCCGAATAGTTGAGCGCCTGGGTGATCGCGTTGCCGGCGCGATTGGCCTGAGGATAGAGAGCGACGGCCTTCACGCCCACCGGATCGAACAGGCTGGCGGGAACCACGTTGCCGGGAAAGGCGTCGCGCGCCACGCCCGCGCCGTTGGGATTGGCGCGATTGGAGAACGGGTTGTAGACGAGCGACAGCGTCCCGTTCGGGTTGCGAGTCTGGGAGAAGTCGCCGGCGCGCTCGCGTTCGGTGGGCAGCGTCACCGTGGAATTGGCGGGCGATCCCTGCCGCAACGCTTCATAGTTGGCGAAGAAGAACAGCCGCTTCGACTTCCAGATCGGACCGGAGAAATTGGCGCCATACTGGTTCCGCTGGAACATCGGGCGGGCATTTCCGCCGCGGTTGTTGATCCACGAATTGGCGTCGAAGACGGAGTTGCGGAGGAAGTCGAACACCGTCCCGTGATACCGCGCCCCGCCGCCCTTGGTGACCACGCTCACCACGCCGCCGCCAGACCGGCCGTATTGCGAATCGTAGGAATTGCGAATGATCTGCACTTCCTGCACCGCGTCCACCGAGGGCGAGTAAATCAGCCCGTTCCAGCCGTTGCCGGTGGTGACCGATACTCCATCGAGCAGGATGCCGGTGGTGGTGCTGCGTCCGCCGTTGAACCCGAAGCGGTCGTGATTCTGGTCGGCTACCGATTGCGAGATGCCGGTAGCCGGCGCGGTGACTCCGGCCGTGGCATGCACCAACACGAACGGATTGCGTACGTTGGTGGGAAGCGCCGCCACCATATCGCGATTCAGAGTAACCGACTGGTTGGCGGTTTGCGTGTCCAGTTGCACGATCGACGAGGCGACTTCCACGCGCTGGGACACTTCTCCCACCTGGAGCGCCACGTCGACCGCGCCGGACTGGCTGGCGCGGAGTTCGATGCCGCTGCGAATGAACGCCTTGAATCCGGTGGCCTCGGCCGTGAGCGCGTAGTTGCCCGGCAGCAGTTGCGAGAATGTGTAGCGGCCCTCCGCGCCGCTTGTGGTTTGCCGGGCCTCGTTGGTCGCGGTGTTGGTGAGCTTCAACGAGACGCCGGGAATCGCACCGCCCCCGGGATCGGTGACCAGACCGGTGAGGTTGGCGGTGAACGTCTGGGCGAAACACACAGAGGCGGCGAGAAGGGCCGCGGCGATGGCAATTGGCATGGAGTCTCCTTGACTGGGCTCCTGCCAATGGTATGTCGCGGCGCCGCCGCGGTCAAGCCGGCGCTACACCATGTCGCCGCTCTTGGCTGCCTCGACGAAATCGAGCAGGTCCTCGAAGGCGTAGGCGCTGCCGAGCAGGTCGCGAGGCTCGTAACCGCGCAACAGAGGCGACGGCGTCAATAGGAAGCGGCAGAGTTCGCCCTTCGGCAAGGCGTCACCCACCCGCTGCCCCAGTTCGACGAAGCGGCGCAGCCGGTTCTCGGCGTCGGCGGCCGGCTGCGCGACTCCGCGCTCCCATCGGGATATGGTGGGCCACGAGGCTCCCAGGAGCCGGGCCAATTCTTCCTGCGAAATATCGTGCTTGGCGCGCAGGCGCTTGATGTTGTCCATGAGCGCTTCCCCGCTTAGTCGCGGACCCTTACGGCCCGCTTGCGTCTGATTTTGATATCCGGCTTCGAGTGTAGGCATTCTAGAAACACCACCCAAGTCTTTCCGTCCGGTCGATTCGCGCGGGAGTACGTCCGGATCGCCTGTACTCCCTTTCGCCGGAGTCGATTCGCCAACTCCTGACAGAGCGTGTAGTCGTCGCCAACGAGATCGTTCCCTTCCATCCCATGCTCTTCGCGAACGGCGGGATCGGTCAAATCGACGACGCGATCCACGCTCAGTTCCACTTCCACCATCCGGTATGACTCCGGAGAGGCGTTCCAGCGATGGACCACCTCTTTCCAGGCGGTTTCCTCAGTCTCCGCGAAGTATGAGGTAGCACCCATACTCTTACTATCGTGGAACCGTCCCGATTTCGCCCGAGAAGGAAGCGGATCCGCTTCGAACTCGTGGTACACGGCCCGGAATAGAGCGAGTTGCAAGAATCCTCCGCAAACTCCCCCACCCGTCTCCGCCCGCTTTCGATGTTTTCCGCGAGTCTGAGACCAGGATACACCGATACCCTGGATCACGTCAAGTGATCTATCAAGAATTCTATCGAACTGCCAGTGTCGTGCGCGAACTGACGCCTTCGCCCGCCTTCACCACCAGGGGAACCGCGTCGCCGACCTCCGAGCCCGCCGGAATCGCCACGTTGATCTGGTACACTGCCACCAGCCCGGGAGCCAATCCGGAGTAGAGCACCAAACCCTGCGCGCCGCCAACGGCGACGTCCACCTGCTCGATGGTCCGGGCCAGCGGCTCGGTGGGAGCCGCCGCGCCCTCCGCCACTGTCCGATCGACCGCGCCCAAGCCGGTGACGAACAGCGCCACGACTGATCCACGCGCGGCCGGATTTCCGGCGTTCACCGGACGTCCCTGCAAGTCGAGCGCAAACGCCGAGTCGCCCGCGGCGGCGAATACCGCCGGAGCCGACGGCGCGATCGTCACCGTTTCCGGCACGGACAATGCCGCGCCCCGCCGGACGATCAGGCTGAGCTCGGTGTTCCGAGGCACGTCGAGCGGCGCCAGCGCGTTCACTTGCCCGTCGCTCGTGAAGTAGAGCGGCAGCAGCCGTCCGCCCAGCGACACGGAAGTAACGCCCAACGTGGTGGATAGCGGCAGCACCGTCGCGCTCCGTGTTTCGTCGGCGAACCGGCTTCCGTACACGCTGAGCAGCATGCCCGGCGCCAGCGGCTGATCGACCGGAGCGCTCGCCGCGCTGACCGCGCCCGACGGGTTGATTACCGGCGGATTGCCGGCTCGCGCCACCGTGCCCGTCACCGTGTGCGATCCCTTCAACGAGCCGGGATCGTTCGCGAAATCCGACGTGACCGCCAGTTCGGTGTTCTGCGACGCCCGCGCGACCCAAGTGCCGGACCATCGCCCTTGCCGCAAGGGGACCAACGGCTTCGGATTGTCGCAGCAGGAGAAGCCGGCCACCGCGCTGCCGGAGTTCAGGAAGTCGCCGCAGTCGTCCACGATCAGCATCTCGACTCCGCTCGGCCATCCGGTGGGAATCGAGAAGTTCTGCGGAAGGTTGGTAAACACGCCCACCAGGCGCGACGGCGTGCAACCGGCCGCCGCTCGTTCGCTCATCTCCTTGGCGCCAGGATCCGCCTGCGAGACCACGCGCGGGATCACCAGCAACAGTTCGATCCGCAGCGACTCGCCGTTTGAAAAGCGAATCAGCAGGAAGCCGCGCCGAACGCCGGGTTGACCGGACAGATCCGGCCGCACGCGCACCGGGAATTCGCCGCCGGGAGCGATCGACCCCGACGGGAAGTCCACGGTGAACCACGGCGGACCGTCGGGCGAATGGCGGCTCAGCGTGAAACCGATCGGGTTCCGCGAGGGGTTGGTCAGCGTGACGGTCTTGGCCGCCGCGCCGGTGAACACCAGGCCCGTTACGTCGGGCGTCGGCGCGATCGCGCCATTCGCCGGAAGCACCAGGAGCACGACGGTCACTTGCCGGATCGAGTCCTGCGCGTTGTTCGCGGTGAAATCGATCACGCCGTAGTATTCACCCGCCGTCAGTCCGGCCAGCGATACGCGCACCGGCACGGCCGACACTCCGGGACTGCCGGTGTCGGTGACGCCAGAGGTGGAGAACACATCCAGCCACGAGCCGCCCGCCGTGGTCCGGCCGGATGCGGTCCAGGGAACATTGCCCAATGGCGCCGACACCAAAGATACGCTTTGTGACGCCGGGTTCGGACCGCCCTCCACGCCGGTGAACGTCAGCCCAACAGGCGATGCCTGGAACGACGTGGCCAGCGGAGTCACGGTGAGCGTCACCGGGATGGACGCGTTCACCCGGCCCGATAGCCGCACGAATCCCGTATACGTGCCGGGCGGGAGGTTGCCGGGAGAGGCGTTGACCGTAATCGATCCGGGCGCGTTCGCGCGCGTGGTGGTTCCCCCGCTTGCGCCGAGCCAACTTCTGCCGGAAGGCACGTCCACCGAGGCGTTCAACGCGATCGGATCCTCGCAAATGCCCACGACGTTGACCGCCTTCGTCTCCACCGGGCTACCCTGCCGGATGGTGAACTTCAGCGAGCCCGGCTCCAAGGATACCGTGCAGGCCGCATTCGGCAGCACGCGAGCCGAATAGGGACGCCGCGCCGTCTGACCCGTGGAGTCTCGCGCCTCGATGGTGAAGTTGAATACACCGGCCTGTTCGGGACGTCCTCGCGCGAGCCCCTGCGCGTCCAATGACATGCCCGGTCCCATCGATCCGGACGCCAGCGACCAAGTATAAGGAGGAACGCCGCCTGCCGCCGAGAACGCCAACGGCGCGGCTCGATTCAGAAGCAGATCCGGGATCGCGCCCGGCGACACGATCGACAGCGCCGGATTCACCCGGAACGCGACCTGGGTGTTGGACGAAGCGCCGGCGCAGTCGGTCACCGTGATCGTAATGGGGAACACTCCGTCACCCGAAGCTGAGCCAGAGAAGCGTCCATCGCGCGAAAGCTGAACGCCTGCCGGCAGTCCCGCCGCCGAGAACACGTAGGGTTCGCAGCCGCCCGTGACGCGCAACGCCGCTCCCAGCCCCTCGCTCACCACAGCCACGGGCACGGTCGTCGTCACGAGCGCGGGAGGCTGCGGTCCGGAGTTGATCTCGATCGTGACCTGCGCCTGCGCGGTGCGACCTGTCGCGTCCGTTGCCTGCACGCCGAACGAAGCCAAGCCAGGGGACGCCGGCGTACCGCCGATCGCGCCATTGGCGCCGAGCGTCAGCCCTTGCGGCAACGCGCCGGCCGTCCGGGTCCAGGTCACTGGATTGGCGCCGCCAGAGGACGTCAGCGTGGCATTGTAGGGCGCGCCCACCTGGCCGTTCGGCAGCAACGTGCTGGTGATGGTGAAGTTGGCGCCGGCGATCGCGATGGAGAGTTGCGCCTGCGCGGTTTGCTGCGTGGAATCGGTGACAGTCGCGGTAAACGAGAAGGTTCCCGATGCCGTCGGAGTCCCCCCGATCGCACCCGTGAAGGAGAGCGTCAACCCCGCCGGAAGCGCGCCGCTGGTAACGGTCCAGGAATATCGCGGCGTTCCGCCCGCCGTCTGGAGCTGGATAGGCCCGTACGCGACGTCGATCTGGCCAGCGGGCAAGGAAGTCGTCGTCACGGTGACGCGCGGCCGAATCAATAGAGAGAACGACGCTTGCGCGGTTCGGCCCGTCGCGTCGGTCGCGGTGACCGAAAAGGCGAAGGTCCCCGAAGCGCTGGGAGTGCCGCTCAACACGCCCGCGGTGGAAAGCGCGAGCCCGGCGGGAAGTCCGCCCGCGGTCACTTGCCAACCGACAGGCGCGGCGCCGCCGGCCGACGCAAGCGTCACCGCCCCATAGGCCACGCCTTCCTGTCCCGGCGGAACGGGGAGACTGGTGATCGAGAAGCCCGCCAGGATCGTGATCGTCAAGTTCGCGTCGGCGGTTTGACCTGCTCCGTCGGTGACGCGCGCGGTGAACGACGAACTCCCAGCCGTGGTGGGTATTCCCGTGATCCCGCCGGTCGCCGCCATGGAGAGGCCCGCCGGCAGCGAGCCGCCAGCGATCGACCACGTGTAGGAAGGCAGTCCGCCGGTCGCGTTCATCGACGCGGGCGGATAAGTCGCGCCCACCACGCCGTTCGGAAGGGACGTAGTGGTAACCGTCACGCGAGGACGAATGACGAGCGAAAAAGTGGCCTGCGCGGTTCTCGCCGCCGCGTCGGTCGCGGTGACCGTGAAGCCGAACGTGCCGGATGCCGTGGGCGTGCCGTTCAATACGCCCGTCCCGGACAGTACGATTCCCGCCGGAAGGGCGCCGCCGGTAACGCCCCACCCGACAGGCGCCGTTCCCCCCACCGATGCCAGCGCGAACGGTCCATACGCGATTCCCTCTTGCCCGATCGGAACCGAAGGGGTGGTGATGGAGAAGGCGGCGTTGATCGTGATGAGCAGGGTGGCGGAGGCTGTCTGCCCGGCGCCATCGGTGACAGTCGCGGTGAACTCGGACGTTCCGGCCGTGGCCGGTGTGCCGGCGATGCCGCCCGTATTCGACAGGTTTAGCCCTGCCGGAAGCGACCCGGCGGTCACCGCCCATGTGTACGGCGTGAGTCCACCGGCCGCGGCCAGCGTCGCCGGACCGTAGGCCGTGTTCACTAAGCCGCCAGGCAGGCTCGTCGTCGTCACCGAGACTCGCGGTCTGGTGGTGAAGGTGAATTGCCTGGTGGACGAGAATCCGTCGGCGCCCGTAACGCGCACCGTGAATGTGTGATCGCCGGGTGTCGTGGGAATCCCGCTCAGCACGCCGGCCGTGGAAAGCGTCAGCCCAGGCGGAGCTACCCCGGGCCCGGCGCTCCACGAGTAGGGCGCCAAGCCCCCCGTGGCGCCGAGCGTGAACGAATAGGGCAGAGCCTGCTGACCCGCTGGAAGGGAAGTCGTGGTGATCGTGGGAGGCGTTCCTCCGCCGGCGAAATTGATGGCGGTGATGGGCGCCGGAGCTCGGAACCGAGGAACCGGGAGAGTCGAACTCGCGGCTGCCGCGCCGGTGTCCACCGGTCCGAGCGACGGCCGCAGCAAAGTCGTGCCGTTGCCCGCGCTGGCGTACGACACCACCACGGGAAACGCCGCCGACCCGGCGCCATCAACGCCGAAGGCGCCGAACAGTTCCCATGCCACCGTGACGGATCCCGACACCGCCGTGAGCGGCGCGACAGGTGTGCCCCCGGCGATCGTCGCGGTGGGTGGAATGAATGCGCCCGTGGTTTCGTTGACCAAGCGAAGTTCAGCCGCCGCCGAAGTGCCCACCGTCCCCGGCTGCGTGGCGAAGTACAATGTCACGCCCGCGGGCAATCCCGTGAACGTCGCCGTCAAACGCGTGCCCTGCGTCGCCAATCCCGCCAAGTTCAGACCGTTCGTGGCGGGAAACGCCTGCGCGTAGTAGCCCGTCTCGGACGTCCTGAATCCTAGCGCGGCCTGGGACTGCAAAGCGGACGGATTGGCGAGCGACGTCGCCGGATTGCGCATCTGGAACGAGTCCGCGCCGTTGTTGATGAACTTGAGCAAGAATGCCGGCTGCGTCGACGGACCCACGCTGGGATTGAGCGGCGCGTTCCCGTTCAGGGTCACGGCGCCAATCGGGTTGTCCGACGCGTCGCGAAGGCTGAACGTGTGCCCGGCATTGATGAACCCCACGTTGAGCGTCGACGGCGACAGCGAGAAATAAGGGGGCGCGCCGGTGACGCTGGCGGCCGCCGTGATCGACGTGCCTGCCGCGTCGGCCGCCGCGAGCCTGATATTGGCGAACCGGTAGACGCGCTCGAGCACCGGCGAACCGGTCGGGAAAATCGGAACGCCCAGGAACGTGATCGTGTTGGCGTTGGACAGCACCGCTTGGTAAACATTCTTGTTGCCGCTCGCGCCGAAGGCCGCTCCCACCGTCAGCGGACACGTCGTGACGGTGCAAGGAAATTGCTGGCCGGCGGCTGGTTCGTCCAGATACAGCAGGGACTCGGTCAGTGGCAGCGTGCCGGCGCCCACCAGCCGCGACGTCACCGCAACGGGGAACGTCAGCGAAATGTTGGCCTGGGGCGCGACGCTGCCCGTCACCAGCACGGGTCCGCCCGTGCAGGTCATCTTGAAATCCTTGGCGAAGTCCGCCACGGCCTCCGTGCGGAACGTCTCGAAAGTCGAACTCGAGAGCGCGCAGTTCATTGGCAGCACTTGCGCGAATGCGCCTGTCGAAGCCGCGGCGAGGGCGAGCGCGAGCGCCGGCAGCCAAAAAATTCTAGCCTTGATCATCGGGTAATAATCAAGTATCGCACTTCAAACGGGAGGCGCCTTGCGGCTGCTTGTCGCGTTGGTACTGACGGCCGCCGCCGCCGGGCAGACCACGCTGGGAATCGTGTCGGGCCGGGTGCGCTCGTCGTCCACCGGCGCTCCGCTGTCCGGCGCTACCGTCTCCTATCGCGGACTCGCCACAGCCACCACCGGATCGGTGGCGGCCTCTCGCGACGGCTCGTTCGCGTGTCCGCTCCTGCCTCCCGGGCGCTACTCGATTCGCGTCGAAGCGGGCCCGGTCCACCAACCCAAGGAGATCCAGGAACTCGACCTCGCCGTGGGCTCGCGCGTCGACATCGACTTCTCGCTGAGGCCGCTCGCCGAAGTGTTCGACGGCGGCGAGTTCCGGGGACGAACGTTGCCGGGCAGCCGGGCCATCGTGACCTTCTTCGGCCCCGATCTCGACACCAGCCGCACCGCGGCCATCGAACCGGCGCGCCCCTCCCGCGGCTCCATGGACACGAGCCTTTCCGAAGCGATCGAGCCCGCGCACGTCGCCGGACTGCCGTTCGGCGGCCGCGATCTCTACACGATGCTCGCCACGCAACCCGGCGTCGCCTCCGACACCGGATCGGCGCGCGGACTCGGCCTGAGCGCGAACGGGCAACGTCCCACCGCGTCCAACTTCCTGCTGGATGGCCTCGAGAACAACGACTACCTGAACAGCGGCCCACTCGGCGTGGTCGCGCCCGAGGCGATGCAGGAGTACCGCGTTTCCACCAACAACTTCTCCGCCGAGTACGGGCGCGCGTCGGGTTATGTGGCCAACGCTGTGACCAAATCGGGCGGATCGGCGTGGCACGGGCTGCTCTATCACAACCTCCGCGCGGCGGCTTTGAACGCCAACGATTTCCAACTCAACGCCTCCGGACTGCCGAAACCGCCGCTGCGCGAAACGCAGCCCGGCTTCCAAAGCGGCGGTCCCTTGCGGCGCGATCGGGTGTTCGTTTCGGCCGCCTGGGAGCGCACCGGAAGCCGCGGATTCTCGCCACGGCCCGCTACGTTCACCCTGCCCTCGGCCGGCTTCGACCGCCTGTTCCCCCTGGGCGGACCGCTCGCCCGCCGCCTGATGCGCGACTTCCCCGGACCCGCGCCCACCGCCCGAACCGCCACGGTGGACATCCACGTCACACCGCCACAGACGCAGAATCGCCTGCTCGGCGTCCAACGCGCCGACTGGCTGCCCGGCGGCGGACGCCAACGGTTGGGTGGACGTTTCATCGTCCAACGATCCGAACGGCCGGACTTCATCTGGTCGCCCTATCCCGACTTCGTCAGTGGACTCGAGCAACGCCAGCACGGAATCGCGATCTGGCATCAGTTCAATCATTCCTCTGGCTTGGTGTCGGAAACACGCGGAGGCTGGAGCCGCGACTCGCTCGGCTGGGACCGGGCCAGGCCGGAGATCCCTTCCATCGCCTCGCTCGACGGCGTGACGCTGCCCGGGTCGCCATCTTCCTATGGCTACCGCCATCGCAATCGCACATTCGAACTCGCCGGCAATGCGTCGCTGCTACGGGGCCGCCACGCGGCGAAGGCCGGAGTGGGGCTGCTCTCGCGCGATCTGAGCGGCGCGCTCGGGTTCGGCCGGGATGGACTGGTGACGTTCGACTCGTACCTCGATTTCGTGGCCGACGCGCCGTCGTTCTATTGGGTCTCGGTGGCGCGGCAGCCGCTTCCCACGCTACGCCACGCGACCGCGCCAGAGCGGCGGTATTCGTATCGCCAGGCGCACGGTTTCGCCCAGGACACCATCCGCATCGGACGCCGCGCGTCGATCACCGCGGGTCTGCGCCTGGAATCGTTCGGCGGACCGCGGAACACAGGCGGCGCCGCCGATGCGATTCCCAGACCGGGCGGCGCCGAGGTAAACGCGCAGACCCTCGCCGCCGCCAAGATCGACTGGGCAGCAACCGGACCGCTCTTCGACGGCGGCACGCGCGCGGCCGCACGCATCGGCGCCACCTACGGAACCGGCCGCATCCTGGTCCGCGGCGCGTTCGGGACCTTCCACGACCGCCCTTTCGACAACCTTTGGAGAAACGCCGCAAACAACGACCTGACCCTCGGGCGCTTCGGAGTCGACTTCGGACAGCGCGTCGACTACCTGGCGCCTCCTCCGCGTGTGCTGACGAACTTCGCGGGCCAGTCCGTGGACGGCGGGTTCCCGCGGATGATCCTGCCCGATCCGCGGCTCACGGCGGGCGCGAGCCACTCCTACCTGTTCGGAACCCGCGCCGAACTGACCGAAACCGCGGTGCTCGAAGTCAACGCCTCGGGCTCGCTGTCCCGGGGCCTGGTCTCTTCCGACATCGTGAACCGCGACTTCAGCGTGCGGCTGGGCGCCGGCAACTTCACGGGGCGATTCAACCCCGCGCTGCCGGAGATTTCGTATGTGGCCAACCAGGCGTCGGGCTCGTATCATGCGCTCTCCGCCACGCTGCGATGGCGTGGCCGCGGCAAGCAGTTGCACGCCGCGTATACGTGGTCGCACGCGATCGACAACCAGAGCGAGCCGCTCGACGCGGACACGTTCGACCTCGCGTTCACGCGGGCCACCGCGGGAAGCGGAGCCGTTCGTCCGAGCGCGGCCTTCTCGCGCCAGTTCGATCCGGGCCTCGATCGCGCTGGTTCCGATTTCGATCAACGCCACAACTTCGTGACGTACTCTCTCTGGGATCTGCCGGGGCCCGCGGGTCCGCGATGGATGCGGGCGGCGGCGGGCGGATGGAAGCTGGCCCACACCGCGGCGCTGCGAACGGGCTTTCCCTACTCGGTATTGGCCGCGGGCAGAATTCCGCCGGCGGGCCAAGGGGCGATCTACAATACGCGCGTCACTGCAATCTCCGATCCGCTGGTGAACGTCCCCGTTTCCGGTGGACGCCGCCTACTGGAAGCGGCGGCGTTTCGCGTTCCCGCCGGAGGCCAGCAAGGCAACACCGGCCGCAACGCCTTCCGCGCGCCGGGACTCTACAGCCTGGATCTCTCGCTCGCCAAAACGTTCCCGGTCGCGCCGCTGGGAGAAGCGGGCCGCGTCACCATTCGCTGGGACTGGTTCAACGCGCTGAATCACGCCAATCTCGGACGTCCGGAAAACCGGTTCGGCGCGAGCGGCTTCGGTGTCGCGACCTACGGACGCCAGGGCAGCCCCTCGTTCTTCCCTTCCCTGCTGCCGTTTCAGGAAACCGCGCGACAGGCGCAGATTCTGCTGCGGCTCGAATTCTGAAGGTTATCCGAAGAGATCGCCGCCGCGGATCGTCAGCCCCAGTTCGGGCACATGATACGAGTCGACTTCGCGCAACACGCCATCGTACACCTGGAGAACGCGCGCGTCCGGCTCCACCAGCCAGACATGAGGAACGCCCCACTCGCGGTACTCCGCCAGCTTGCGCCGCACGTCGTGGAGGCTGTCGCTGGGAGAGAGCACTTCCGCCACGATCAGTGGCGGAGTCTCGGGGACTTCACCGGCCGGCTCTTCGCGGTAAACGGCAAAGTCCGGCACGAGGTATCGTCCCGCCCGAATCCGGACCCGGGTTTCGGTCAGCCCGAATACCCGCCGCAACGGGCGCAGGCTGAAAAACAAGCCACTGATCGCGTAAACCGTCTTGCCGTGCGATTTGTTCGGCACGCTTCTCTCCACAACTTCGCCGTCGCGATACTCCCGGTCCACCCCGGGAAAGCTCGTGCGAAGGTATTCGGCTTCGGAGAGCGCCGCCTGTGCAGGCATGGCAATATTGTACCGCCACCCGGCTCAATGCGTCATCGAGTACAGGATGTAGTTGATCCCGAACCGGTAGGCGAGCCCCGTCATCTCCTCGGGATACTCTGGCATGTCGGCGTGTTCCCACGCATCGCCGATGTCCATGTTGTAGTTGATGGCCACCACCATGCGGCCGGAGTTGTCGTGGAGCGCCCGCCAATACGGCTCGCCCGGCATGCGCACCACCACCGATCCTCCAGGCGCCCGCCGCAGATGGCGCAGCCCGGGGATCTGTGTCCGCTCGGTGATTTTGTAGAGCACCCGCATCATCGGATGGCCGTTGTCCACGTCGAGGATCGGTTGCTCGGGCAGCACGCGCCGCATGGTGCCCCGGAACGCGTCCCAATCCTCGCCGAAGAAGTCGTCCACCACCAGGAACCCGCCGCGCAGCAGGTACTCGCGCATCCGCTTGGTCTCGGCGTCGCTGAGATCCCACCAGCCCACTTGAGTCGCGTAGATCCACGGGTAGTCGAAGATGCCGTCGTCGAGCAGCCCCGCGTGACGGCCCTCGCCCGTGTGGATTCGCGTCAGCCGCTGGATGCCCTGCGCGAAGTGCGCCTCCGCTTCCGGCCAGTCCTGCATCCACCATCCGGGCCGGAGCCAGCTTCGCATCGACGGATGATCGGAGTACTCCATGCGCAAGAAGTGGAACTCGTGCGAAGGGCGCATCACCGGCCCTCGCTCAGGCAACACGCGTGGACCTCCGAATCCGCGCTGCGGCGTGGCGGACGGCGCCAACAGGCAAGCCGCCAGCGCGAATCGCGCCAACGTCGAGCGAAGCGGCATACGCCGATTATCGGGCGCCGCGCGGGACCGCCGCGATATGATGCAGCGAATGCGCGACCGCCTCGACCGCTTCGCCCGCGTGATGGGCCAGATCGTGCCGGACGCGATCACCACCTCCGTCGTGCTCGTTCTGTTCCTGGCCGGACTCGCGCTCGCCCTCGGAGATCCGCTCTCGAAAGCCGCCGACGCCTACTACAAAGGCCTCTGGCTTCTGCTGCCCTTCACCATGCAGATGACGCTGATCATCGTGCTCAGCTCGGTTCTCGGCGCCACGCCGTTCTTCCGCCGCGGCATCGAAGCCGTGTCCCGCGTGCCGCGCACGCGCGCGCAGGTGGTGATGCTTTCGGTGGCCGTCACCGCCGTGCTGTCGTATTTGTACTGGGGGCTCGGCATGACGCTGGGCCCGTTGGTGGCGATCCACTTCGCGCGGGAAGCCGAGCGAAAAGGCATCGATATCGACTTCATGTTCCTGCTGGCGCTGCTGTGGGCGGCGAACGCGTGCTGGCAATACGGGCTCTCGGCCAGCGGACCCTTGTTGATGGCCTCGCCCGGCCACTTCCTGGAAAAGCTCACCGGCGTGATCCCGCTGTCGCGCTCCATCTGGTCGCCCGCGGCCATCGCGATCTCGGTGATCTTCCCCCTGGTGCTGATGGCGATGGGGATCGCGCTGATGCCGAAGCAAGGCCGGCGCCTCTCGGAATTCCCCGACTCGGAGAAAGCCGTGGAACCGGACCCGCCGGGCGCCGGACCCACCAACTGGAGCGAACGGATCGAACGGAACGCATTCGTCACGCTGTCGCTGTGCGCGCTGCTCGGATCCTGGATTTTCACGCATTTCTTCACCAAGGGCCTGGGCCTCGACATCAACGCGCTGAACACCACGCTGCTGTTCCTGTGCCTGTTGCTGCATGGCAACGTTCACCGCTTCACCCAGGCGCTGCGCAAGGCAGTCACGGCGGCATGGCCGGTGATCGTGCTGTATCATTTGTACGCCGGCGTGGCCGGGCTGATCCAGAACACGTCCGTGGGCGAGTTCCTGGCGCGCGCGGTGGCCTCGGTATCCACCCCCTACACGTTCCCGCTGCTGGCCGCGTTGACCGGAACCGTAGTGTCCATCTTCGTCCCCTCGAGCGGCGGCCAGTGGGCGATCCAAGGATACGTGACATCGAAAGCCGCGATCGCCGTGGGCGTCACCGTGGAGCGCGGCATGCTGGCGCTCGGCGTCGGCGATCACATGGGCAATCTCACGTCGCCGTTCTGGTACGTGGTGGTGGGTGGAATCGCGCGCGTCAACTTCCGCGAATTCTTCGGCTACGGTCTGATATTCGCCGCGGTGTGGTTCGTGTTGGGAGTCGCCATCTTCACGTTCCTGCCGTGTTGACGTAGATCCCGAAAAACGTTTCAGGCTTCAGCGCGCCGGTGTCCAGATAGTGGCAGTCCAGCAGCCAGAGCCATTCGAACAGCGCGCGGTCCAGCGGGCGGTTCAGATCGTAGTTGGGACCGTACATGGTGTCGAAGAAGCGGCGCGCGAAGGCGTGGCTGCCCACGAACACCTCCTCTTGGAACGAGGCGCGCAGCAAGCCGGGGATTTCCTCCGACCGCAGACACTCCATTCCCTCCGCGCGCGTGTCCGGCGCCCAGACGGCCGAGTCGAGCCGCGCGTCGCGATATCCGGTGTGGTTCAGCCGGAACTGGGCAGGCAGACCTCGGAACAGATCGTTGGCGATGCGCTTGGTCTCCGGCCACAGCCGGTAGCCGTTGCGAGCCATCACGTCGATGGCGATCACGCGCCCACCCGGCCGCAGCGTGCGCCGTATCTGCGCCATCACGCGTTCCAGGTTCAACAGGTGATGGAGCGATGCATGGCAGAACACCAGGTCGAACGCCGCTTCGGGGAGCGCGTCCGTGTTCAGGTCGGCGCGCTCGAACCGGACCGCCAGGTCCTCCTTGGCCGCCTGCTTGCGCCCCAGTTCGAGGATCTCCGGATTGATATCGATGCCCACGATCTCCGCGCCTGGCGATTCGCGCGCGTAGTACAGTTCCACGCCGCCCGCGCCGCAGCCGAGCGACAGCATCCGCCCGCCCGGCTTTTCGCGCAATAGCGCCAACACGTGCGCATCCATGTCGCGGCCGCTCTTGGCGGCGATTCGTTCCGCGGTGCGGGTCAGCGTCTCGTCCCACGCCGATGGCGCGGGCTCCATCAACTTGCCGCCCTCGCCCGTTCCGAAAACCTTGCGATAGTGTTTCAGCTCCATCGCCAGTTGCCGGTCGTACGCGGCCGAACCCGGCCGAAGCGCGCCCATGCGCGCGCGGGCTACGCGGAACATGCCCTTGAACTGATGAAAGAGAACGTCGGCCTTCACGGGACTCTGTCATCTTCGCACGCGATTTCGCGCCGGCGCTGCAACGAAGCGTCCGATGAAGGACACTACATGTCATGGCCGGACCGCTATCGAGAACCATCAAGTTTCCGCTGAACCCCAAAGTCATCGCCGGAAACAGCTCCGTCGCGCTCGAACTGAGCGACATCTCCACCGACGCGGAGGTGTTCAAGGCGATCGCCGGGAACAAGCCCTTCCCCAAACGCGAGGGGGGGCAGATTCCGCTCGGCCGAATCGGCGTCCGCGCCGAGGCCGGCAAACCGATACTGTTCAAGACGCTGGGCGGTTCGGTCGGCTTCCAGCCTTCCGGCGGCACGTTCAGCGAAAGCGGCGTCTACGACGATCCGGACAAGGCGTTGGCCGCGCTGGTTCCCGAGGCCCCGCCGGCCATGAAGCTCTCCACCGATGCCCTGCCCGGCGCCCGCTACTTCATCACGCGCTGGGGCTGGAACGCAGCGGCCAAGGGTAGCTTCCAGCACCCCATCGGCGCCATTGGATCGGTCGGATTCGGCGCCAGCGGATCGGCGGAAAAACTCTACGGGCTGGTTTCGCGGTTCAAGCCGGACACCGGCTCCAAGGACGCGATGGACGACGCCGTCATGAGCTGGTGTCTGCCCCGCAATATCCTGGATGACGCGGACGACGTGCTGCTCGAACCCGGAACCTGGGTGATGGCCGAGGTGGAGGGATCCGTCGCTTTCAACGTCAACGCCAAGCTCGGCTACGACATCCAGATGATGCACGAAACGCCGATCCTCGGCATGAACCGCGAACTCGGCGTCAAGATCGACGCGGCCGTCAAGGCGAGCTTCGGCTTCAACGTCGCCGGACGCTTCCTGCTGGTGGCGGGCCGCGAATCGGACGACGAAAATTCCAAGGAAGTGCGGCTCCGCCTGTTCAAGCTGAAAAAGAACGGCTGGGACATCGCCTTCAACGCCGGAGTAGGCATCCGCGGCCAAACCGATCTGCCGAACAACGTCGACGACTTCGTCCATTCGGTCTTCGGTGTCCACGGCCTGCAGGTGATGAAGGACCTCGCCAGAATCGAGGAGTTCACCTCGAGGAATCCCGCCGAAGCGGTGGCCCGGCTGGTGCATGGAACCGGCCTCGATCTGCTGTCGCGGGCCGTCGACCAGCCCGGCATCAAGTCGACCCGCGCCGGGTTGGCCGCCATCGTCCAGAAGTGGGTGAAACTCCCCGGCGGACTTCAGCAGCGCCTCTACTCGATCCTGGCGGGCGGCGGCGAAGGCCAGCTCATGAACTTCGTCCGCGCGATTCTGCAACCCGATCCGAACAAGCGCGCCAAGGCGTTCGCCGACGCCCTGCAGAAGGCCACGTTCGGCGACTCCGTGGAAGGCCAGTTCCTGGCCGCGGCGGGCGAGTTTGGCCTGCTGGTGGCGACACCCCAAATCCAACAGGTGCAGGCGCTGGCGGCGCAGACCCTCGACACGCTGGAGGGCGGCCAGGCGGGCGGGCTGATCAAGTTCATCCGCGAACGCGTCAACCTGAACTCCATCGCCAATCCGAATCCGGCGACCAAGGACCTGGACGGCATCGACGGCTTCCTGGTCGGCCGCTTGAGCGACTTCTTCGGCAAGACGCTGAAGTTCGACGACCTCAACGAAATGCAGGCGGCGATCCACTCGGTGATCGAAGCGCGCAAGAAGGTCTACAACAAGGCGCGCGAGGCGCTCCATCACCGCTTCGGCGTGGAACTGGCGGCAACGTACTCCAAGACCACCACGAAGACCGCGCTGCTCGACATCACCTTCGACTTGGCCCAGCCGGACGCACGCGAACTGTGGCGGGAAGTCATCGACGCGAAGCTGGACCGCGCTTTGTCGGAAGAGGTGGACGGCGTGACGCTCCATCAGGGCGCGCTCAGCCACGGAATCAAGCGCCAGACGACGGTGCAAGTGAACCTGCCCTTCTTCAGTTCCAAGGTGGAGCACATCAACGAAAGCCTCGCCGGACTCGACGCCGAGACCAACGGCGGCCGCGTGCTGGTCTACAACGTCCGCGCTCGCGACGAGGTGCGCGACCGCAACCGGTTCCGCAGCGAACTCTCGGTCATGGGCGCATTCCGCGTCGAGAACGGCCGCCTGGTGAGTCCGGCCATCGAGGATCAGTCGCTGTCTTATCAGTTCCGCCAAGCCAAGGCGGAGATGCGGGTGGCGGACATGCGCAACCGCCTGGGACCGTTCCTGGAACAGTATATGCTCGACCAGCTCACCGGCCCCGATCCGGTCAACAAGTTCCTGCTCGAACTGGATCGCACCGTGGAATCGATCCTCGAAAACGGCGAGAACGACTTCGGCGATGTCCTGCTTTCGATGGAGTTGGAACTGCCCGCGGCGGCCCTGGCAAGTTGGCTGCGGCCGATCGATCCCAAACGCCTCATGAAGGCAAAGTGCGACATGTCCCGGCGCATTCAGACGGCCGTGAAGCGGCTACTGCCCGGCTACTATTTCCAGGACTCCGGTCATCTGAACCAGGAATTCGCCGCCGCGCCATTGTTGGTGTGGTCGGCGCTGCCGCCATCGACATCCATCGAAGCGGACCACGCCAAGCGCAGCATCAAACTCAACACCGACACGGACGTCTTCTGGAATTGGCCCGACCCCGATCTTCGCTCCGCGGTTGCGGGACTGCGCTCCACCGGCGCGAGCCTGGCGCGCGCGATGGAGGTCCACCGCCAGCGCCTGATCTCGGAAGACAAGCGGCGCCAGGCCGGGTTCTTCAAACCGGAGGAACTGGGCGAGTGGGTGAAGATCGCGCTCGACCGGCCATCGG
Source organism: Acidobacteriota bacterium (assembly GCA_005808475.1). Taxonomy (GTDB): domain Bacteria; phylum Acidobacteriota; class Terriglobia; order Bryobacterales; family Bryobacteraceae; genus SYLY01. The sequence goes on along the minus strand of SYLY01000014.1, from coordinate 7,513 downwards.
AGCGGCACATGGAAGCGCTGCTCTCGATGGAGTCGCGCCTGGCCAACGGGGCGGCGGACGCGGTGGACAAAGTGCAGGCCGCGCTGGCGGCCGCGCCGGACAATCCCACGGCGGCGGTGGCCGCGCTCGCCGAGGCGGGAGCCGCCCTGACCGCCGTGTTCCACGCCGACGTCAAGACCAAGTACGGCGACCAGTCGTCACGCGCGATCGGATCGGCGCTGCTGCTGGAAGCCACCGCCGCGCTCGACCCCGGCTTCTCCGGCGGAAAGCCGCGCGCCGCGCTCACCGTGATGGTGCTCAATCCGGACCGCCGGTTCGAACTCGGCGACTACATCCTGGGACGGTCGCCAATGGAAGACGACGTCGCGGTGACACAGACGCTGGTGAGCTGAGCCTACTTCAAAAAGCCGCTCCGCGGCACATCGGCGGAACTGAGTTCGTCGTTGGACGGATCGTCGATCGCGAGCAGACGCCGTTCCTCCGGCGTCAGAGCCGCGATCGTCTCCGCGCCGAGCAGCTTCTTCTGATACTGCTGTTGCGGCTTGTCGTGGCGGCAGTAGAAGCCGTGCAGGGCGCGGCGCTCGCGGTCCGTGCGATTGTCCGTTCCGCCGTGCCACAGGTGCGCGTTCATCACCACCACGTCGCCCGCCGCTCCGGTGATGAGCACCTCGTCCGGATGCTTGGTGGCGGGATCGGCCAGAACGTCCTGAGGCAGCTTGTTCCAGCGATGCGATCCTGGAACGGCTCGCAGCGCGCCGTTCTCCGTGGTGAAGTCGTCGAGCAGCCACACCGTGTTGCACACCCAGAAGCCTTGCTCGTCGGCGATGGCGCCCATGTCGGCGTGCAGCGGCTGGGTCACTCCGTTGTGAGGATTCGCCGAGCGCACGTTGATGCTGCTGAGCTTGAATCGCGGGCCGAGCACGCGCCCCACCAGTTCGAGGATCGAGGGATGAACCACGCAGCGCCGAAACACAGCCGCCTTGGCGGCGCAATTGGCAAGCCGGCGGGATCCCGGTTCCATCTTGAATTCGGAACCGGCGGCGGCGCCTTCCTGGGCGAACAACTCATCCACCCGGGAGCGGAGTTCAGCGAGTACTTCGGCCGGTACGAACCCATGCAAGTGCACGAAGCCGAAGTGATCGAGCGATTGCGCGTGTGCGAGGGTCACACTCGAATTTTAGCGCCAAAAATAAAAAAATGGTTCCAAGTGACCTTCAGGGCAACTCGTTCTCCAGCCGGCATGCTCGACTAGAACATGGCAACCGGTCCGCCGGAACGGTGATCGCTTTGCTTCCTTCCGTGCCTTTCGGCCCGAAAGATCGACGCTCGGCAATTCGTCTGCTCGGCTTGACCGGAAGAGATCGGACTCTCGAAATGGCCTTTCGCTCGCCCGCAACGGATTCGCCCTTTCAAGCGTTTCCACGGCGGGGTCAACGTTCCCGGCCTACTTCTTCGAGACCATGGCGGCCTTGCCACTGGATCGTTGGCCCTGAACTCCTTCCCACGACGCTTTCGCGCCGCCGGGAGATCGACGTCCGGAACCCGTGTCCACCGACTTGACTACCACTGAAACTGCTTGGCTGCCTCTCGCTCCCCCTCCGGGATTTTCGTCCCGTCCGGATCAAAGCGCTCGGACTACCCTGCCGATTCAGACCTACCGTGGCTAGACGCCCGATTTCCTATTGCTCCCCCGCCTTGGCCTGCAATAAATCACATGCCTCGACAGGATCACCGCTCCAGGTCCGCTACATCTTCGCCCGGTTCGTTGTCCCTACAACCTCTTGGAACCAACTCCATCATGCGCCCGATTCGATTTTCCGTCAATATGAAAATCGCGTTACAGAGCCCATTTCAACAGGTTTTTCGCGGCTTCTGAATCAACGGCTTACGGCCGTCCGCCTGTGCGTTTCCTGTGGATAAAACAGCGGATGGCTAATTTGTTTTGGACCCCACGGTCAGCGCGAGGATCATCCCCGTATCCGTCGCCGCCCATACCGGTCCGCCCGGCAGGCTCGCCAACATCACCCGCTGCGCCATGGCCCGGTAGTCCACATCCATCTCCCGCCACGCGCGCCGGTCCGAACTGCGTGCGATCCGCACCTTTCCCGGCACGGGTATGCCGCGAAGCGTCCCTGGCGGTTCCACCGCCGCCAAATAGGACATACCGTTGTCCAGCAATGCCACATCCTGCACCGCGCGGTCCTTCTCCCGGAACACACGGTCCATCTGGGCCGCCGCCAAGTCGAGCAGATACACCTCGGAGGGCCACTCGAACTGATTCGGAAACTGCACCAAGGTAAGCAGCGAACTCGGCGGAGCCAGCTTGTAGTGCGACAACACTCCGAGGATCGACTGGGTGGACGATCTCCAGGTGTCGCCCCCGTCGAGCGTTTGCAGCAGGATCGACAGCGAAGGAAGCTGCCGCCGCCTCATCGCCGCCGCCGGATCCAGCCACGACGTTTCCGCGCCATCTCCCGCCCGCCGCGGTTCGTGGCTGCCGGCAATGACGCCCACCTTCCCGCGGAACTCCACCGACAGGTATCGCGTCCGCTCGGCGTCCGTCTTCGGTTCGGCGGCAGCCGCCACCTTGGTCCAGTGCGAGCCACCGTCGCGCGTCTCGAGCACCTGTTTCCGCAAACCCACGGCGAACCCGCGGTTCTCGTCCACGAAACTGAGGCTTCGCAGACCGTCGTGCCGGGCCAGCCTGTTCCACGTTCGTCCGCCATCTCCGGTGCTCCACACGTGGCTCACCGTCAACATCCACCCCAGGCGCTTGGTCAAAAAGAAGGCGGAAAGCGGCTCTTCGGCGAGCTTCAGGATCTCCCAGGTCCCGCCGCCGTCGCTGGTGCGGACCGCGACGCCGCGCCTACCTGTTCCCTGAATCAACGAACCGAGCGCGATGCCGTTCGTCGTATCGACGATCTTCAGGTCCCGCAACGTCAGCCGCGAGTCGTCCTCGTCGTGGAAGAACCTGGCACGCCAGGAGGCTCCCGGAATGGGCGTCCGGTCCAGCGGAGCCTGCGCCAGCGCGGATAGCGCCACCAGCGCCAGCGCCGGCACGCGCATGTCAGCCTCTGGCGGCCAGCGATTGGCCGAGCACCATTTCGGCGAAATCGGACGTGTCGAACCGCTCCGCTTCCACGCAGCCGATCGTCACCAGCCCACCCAGTTGCTCGCCGACCGTGGTCAACAACTCCATCTCTTCGCCAGTGTGCCCGCGATGCTGCCGGTGCTGGATGTTGATAACGCCCACCACGCGGTTGCGCGCAATCACCGGCGCCGACAGAAAAGCCTCGAATGTGTCCTCCGGCAGATCCCGGAAGTATTTGAAGCGCGGGTCCAGGTACGCTTCCCGCGAAATCGCCAACAGCCGGCGCTCCCGCGCCACCCACCCGGTGAGCCCCTCGTCCAGCCGCAGCCGGACCTCGCCCACCGCGCGCTGACTCGGCCCGGCCGCCGCGCACAGCACCAACTCGTCGCCGGAGGTCAGATAAAGCAGCCCCGATTCGGCATGGAGGAACTCCGCCACCCACTCGACGCTGAGCCGCAACGCGTCGGGAAGGCGCGGCGTCTTCGCGAAAAATCTACTGATCCTCTGCACCAGCCGGAGTTCCGACTCCGCGCGGTGCATCAACGCCTCGAGATCTTTCGCCCTCGCCATTCGAAGCCCATTATCGCTCGAGGAGAGCCCTGGGTGAAAACTTCTAAATGAGGGGGGCGATCGCCCGGTCCAATCCGGCGTCGCTCCATTCGTCCACCACCACACCCGAATGCAGCGACCATCGCTCGGCGTGCTCCACGCGCTCTCCCGTATCCAGCTTGACCAGCGGGCTCAGCGTCTCGAGTTCCAGCGTGAAGCCGTTGGCGAAGGTCTCGTACGAACAGCCCAGATCGGGATAGGGACGCCCGGCATGAGCCTCGCACCGCTTGACGAACAGATCGGAGCCGCGCAGATACGCGCCCCACGTCCGCTCGTGAAACAGCCCCAGCTTGGTCGGGTCCGGCCGCGACTCGTCCTGCCGCAGCAGCATGTACTTGTTGGTGAACTTCCACCGCGGATCCGACAGATCGGTGAACGCCCACATCACCAGCGGATGCGTGGGAGCCAGCATCTCCGGATGCGTCCCCCGCGGCGGAAAGCCCGCGATCCCCATGCCGCCCGGCGCCATCATCGTCAGCGCCCACAAAGACACCTCCACCGGCCACGCCAGCGTGTTCTCGATCGAGTGAACCACGGTCACCGCGGAACCGCGAGCCGCCATGCGGACCGCCATTCGCTTGCGCAGACCGGTGGTGCGCTCCACCGGCGCCACCGCTTCCACCATCGAGCCCGCCGCGTGGATCTCCACCGGTTCGTTGTCCGGATAGTAAGTGCGGGGAAACCGCTCCGGCGCCGACCACACGCGATGTCCGCCGCGCGGCTGGAAGTCCGGCTCGCCCGATTTTCCCAACTGATCCGCCATCTCGAGCAGAATGTTCCCGCCACCGGGGAACGCGTAGCGGATCAGGCGCGGTCCCACATCCGCCGTCAGAATCAGCTCGACATCCCCGTTCGAGATGCGGCGGCAATTCGGCCAGCCGCCCCAAGCAACCGTTTCCACCGTGACTGCCATATGTGCTAACTCCCGCAATCCACCAGGATCTTCATCACGTCGGCGCCACGCTCCATCTCCTGGAGTCCGCGCTGCAACTCATCGAGCGAATACACGCCGGTGATCAGTTCCGTGAATGGCTGCGCCCCGGACGCCAACAGGCGGATGGCCTCGTCGAAGTCCTCCGGCTCGTACACGCGAGTCCCGATCAACCGCAACTCGCGCCAGAAGAAGCGATGGAGGTTGACCGGCACGGGCTTGGAAAACACCGCTACCAGCACCACACGGCCGCGAACGCGCAACAGATCGGCCATGATCGCCGCGCCCGGCTCCGATCCCGACACTTCGAACACGGCGTCCGCGCCCGCGCCGCCCGTTCGCTCGTTGACGATCGCCGTCAGGTCCGACTCGCGCGGATTCACCACGTCGAATCCCAGCCTGCCGAGCAGCGCCACCCGGAACGGGTTGATCTCCGACACCAGCACCCGCGCGCCCGCCTCCCGGGCCACCGATGCCACCAGCGCGCCGATCGGACCGCCACCCAGCACCACCGCGAACTCCCCGGCCTTCAACTCGCCCAGCCGCACGTCATGGCAAGCCACCGCAACCGGCTCGATGAGCGCCGCGTGCGCCAAGTCCAACCCATCGGGGATCCGGTGGAGCGTATGCGCGGGCACGGTCCACAGAGCCTGGAAAGCGCCCGGCTCGTCGATGCCGAGGACCTTCAACTTCATACAGACGTGGCCGTGCCCGGCCAGACACGCGGGGCACGAGCCACACGGGTCGAGCGGACGCACCGTCACACGGTCGCCCTCCCGCCACCCGGCGGAGTCCACCCCCACGGATTCGATCGTTCCCGACATCTCGTGCCCGATCACCTGGGGCAGCTTCACCCGATGGTCCATGTGCCCGTGGTAAAGGTGCAAATCGGTGCCGCAGATTCCGCAGTGGGAAACGCGGATCCGAACCTGCCCCGGACCGGCGTCCACCGGCCGGCATGGCCCCACTTCGATGGCGTGTTTCCCGGCGTAATAGGCGGCGCGCATGCTCCATGGTACCCTACTCGTTTCATGAGACTCGAAGGCAAGGTCTGTATCGTCACGGGAGTGGGCGCGGGCATCGGAGAAGCCATCGCCGTGCGCTTCGCCGAAGAGGGCGCGAGACTGGTCTTGAACGACATCCACCGGCCCAATGGCCAGCGCACGCTGGCCAAGGTTCGCGACGCCGGCGCGGCCGCCGTGTTGGCCGTCGCCGACATCGCCTCCGAGGACGGAGCGCGGAGCATCTCCGAAGCCGCCATCGCCGAGTTCGGCCAGATCGACGTGGTGGTCAACAACGCCGCCGACTTCACCCAGAAAAACATCGAGGACGCCACCCTCGCCGACTGGCACAAGGTCTTCTCGGTCAACGTCTTCGGCACGGCGATGGTCGCCAAATACGCCATCCCGGCGATGAAGGCGCGGCGCCGCGGCTCCATCGTCAACATCGCGTCGATGAGCGGCGTCATCGCGCAGGCCGATTTCGCCACCTACAACGCAAGCAAAGGCGCCGTGCTGACCTTGACCCGATGCATGGCGAAAGACTTGGCCCCGTGGAATATCCGGGTCAATACGGTGTGCCCCGGATGCGTGGTCACCAGCGCCTCATTTCGCGAGATCGAGCGGATGGGCCTCACCTTCGAGCAATGGAGCAGCCAAGTGGCGCCCGGCCACATCCTGAACCGCCTCGGAGAACCGATGGAAATCGCGAACCCTGTCCTTTTCCTCGCCTCGGATGAAGCAAGCTTCATCACCGCCGAACACCTGATGGTGGACGGCGGCTACGTGTGGCACTAGAATCGTACGCGGGAAGTATCGCGGTACGGCGACGATCGTCGTACGGGCGCCGCCCTCCAGCTCGCAGCCAAAGGCGTACTACCCCACACCCCACAAGTGGGGTATGCCAATACCATCACTGCGGGAGCGGTGTCTACCTCTCAAATCAGATCCTTTATTTTCCTTAGCTTACGCCGAATCTCTTCCGCCCGCGAGATTCTCCCGGTACCAGGGAAAAACGCCTCGGACGCAGTACCCGGCCCCCCGTAAGTCTAAGTGAAAAAAAGGGCTAGCTAGGGTTTTTTTGAAAAAAACCGTTGACAGATGTAGCGCATGCGCCTACAATCGAGATGTTATCGATGCCTGACCCCGGTGTCTAGTGCGTTCCTGGGGCAGCAACTTTGAGTTCCCAAAATCCGATTCGTCGGAGGAGAAGAGAATGAGAAATACCCTGTTAACTTTGGCGGCTGCCGCGCTATCGACCTCGATCGCATCGGCCACCATCACCCTTGACGACTACACCAGCGTCACTGCTGGCGTCGGCCAAGCCGCAAACGACCAAGTCGCCGACGGCTGCACCGGCCCTTCCAACGCAGTCAACACCGGCACCAACATCATGGGCAGCCCGGCCTCCGGGACCCGCTACATGAACGTCACCCGCACCGCCGGTAACCGTTGCGTCACCGTGACCGTCGACCAGGGCGGAGTCCGGGACGACCTCAAATTCGACTCCGAGCCGAACTCGGCCGGTACGTTGCTCCTTGTCGGCCAAGGCGCGTCTTACACTTGGCTCGCCGGCGACACCGGCGTGACCTTCACCGCGCAGCACGATCTCGGCAACACGGTCAACGCCACGGTCCAGATCGGCCTTCGCCTCGCGGGCCCCGGCGCTCCGGGCGGAACGTACGTCTATTCCGCGCCGATCGCCATCACCAGCGTCGTCGGCCAGACGTTCTTCATCCCCCGGGCGTCCTTCAACGTCGGTGGCGCGATCAACACCGGCACCGCGATCGACGGCTACGGCCTGATCATCGTGGGCGGCACGGCCAGCGACATCCTGCTTGACCAGCTCTGCGTCAGCACTGGCGACGCTCGCGCCCCTGTCTC
>SYLY01000138.1 GCA_005808475.1 Acidobacteriota bacterium | reverse complement strand
CGTTGGTCAGCGACATCAGCGGCGTGTGCAATAGCGGCGACACCCGGCGGTTCAACTCGAGGCCGAGAAACGCGGCCATCATGAAGACCCACAAACCCGTTTCGTAGGAACCCACTTGAATCTCCTCTACGCCACGCCCGCCGGCTGAGCCGCCACGCGGGGATGGACCACCTTGCCGTCGCACGTCACCATCGTTTCGCGCACGATCTCTTCCTCGGGATTCCAGGCGAAATCGCCCTTCGGCGCCAGGTGCTGCAAAAAGGCGGTGATGTTCTTGGCGTACATCTGGCTGGCGTGATACGGCGACTCCGACGGCAGATTCAGTGGACCGGCCACCACCACGCCGCCGATGGACACCGTCTCGCCGGGCCGCGTCGATTCGCAATTGCCGCCGCGCTCGGCCGCCATGTCGACGATCACCGACCCGGGGCGCATGGCGCGCACCATCTCCGCGGTGATCAACAGCGGAGCTTTTCTACCGGGCACGGCCGCGGTGGTGATCACGACATCCTGCTCGCGCAACACGGCGGTCATCAATTCGCGCTGGCGGCGGTAGAACGCTTCGTCCATCGCCTTGGCATAGCCACCCGAGCCTTCGGCCGAACCGCCCACGTCCAGCGTGACGAACTTCGCGCCCACGCTTTCAGCCTGTTCCTTGGCGGCGGAACGTACATCGTACGCCGAGACCACCGCGCCCAGCCGCTTCGCCGTCGCGATCGCCTGCAGTCCCGCCACGCCCACGCCCAACACGAAGACGCGAGCCGGCGCGATGGTGCCCGCGGCGGTCATCAGCATGGGAAACATGCGCGGCGACGTTCGCGCGGCAATGAGCACCGCTTCGTAACCGGCCACCGTGGCCATCGACGAAAGCGCGTCCATCACCCGGGCGCGCGTGATGCGCGGCACCAGTTCCATGGAGAACAGCGTCGCGCCCGTTCTGGCGGTATCCTCGCATTCCGCCACGGACGTCAAAGGATCGGCGAACCCGATCACCACTTGGCCCAGCCGCAAACGCGGCAGGTCGTCGCGGCCCCCCACCGGATTGGAACCGAGCGCACGGACGCAGAGGATGACGCCCGCCCCGGCGAACAACTCGTCGCGCGAGACGATGCGCGCTCCCTTGGCCTTGTACTCCTCGTCCGGGAAGCCGGCGGCGGCGCCCGCTCCCGTTTCGACAAGCAGGGATGCCCCTAACTTGGCCATCTTGTCGAAGGCTCCCGGGGTCACCGCCACTCGCCGCTCGTTGGGAAATGTCTCTTTGGGAACTCCCGCGATCAAACTCACTCGCTCAATACCTCTCTCGCCCTGTCCTTGCGATTCTATCAACAGATCGGACGCCATTTCGCGGCGCGGTAGTGTCCGCCCGCCAGGAGCGGAATTCCCACGCGGACACCATGTAGCGAACTTCATCGAATAGTCCCTCCGCGAACGTACCCGGAAGCGGGCGCGCCGCCGTCTGTCAGGCCAGGAAGGAGGCAATCGAAATGAAAAGCCTGATACTGACGGGGATGACGATGATGCTGGGAGTGGCCGCGTTCGCGCACGACGCGAACTCTCGCGGTTACGGCGCTGGGCAGTCCGGTTACGGCGGCGGCTACGGCGCGGGCTACTCGACTCGGGGAGTCCGGTATTCGCCGGTGACCGACGCCATCCGCGACCTGAACTCCATCTGGTCGCGCAGCCGCGTGGACAATCACGAGGCCGACCACTTCCGCCGCGCCATCGCCGAACTCGACGCGTTTCGCGACCGGGCCGCGCGCGGCCACCTGGACCGCGGCTTGCTGAATCGCGCGCTCGGCAACATGGACCACCTTGCCTCGGCCCGGCAGTTGCATCCCAAGGCCCGGGAAGCGGTCCGCCGTCACATGATCTCGCTCGAGCGGATGGACGCCGGCTCCAACGGCTACAACCGCCGCTGAGCGCTCGCCGTTCGGGAAAGATCGGTGTTACCATAGCGGTCGCGCGATGTCCTCGCGCGGCCGCTTCGTATTTATGAACCCGATCTCCGCCCGGCCTCGCCCAAAGGCCGTCACCGCATTCGTATTGTTCTCCGCCGCCGCATTCGGCACGGCGCGGATCTGGATGGCGCAAGCCGCCGACGGCTCCACCAAGGCGCTGGAAGCCCCGTTCGAGCGGCAGGTGAAGCCGTTCCTAAAGCAGAACTGCGAACGGTGCCACAACGCCGACAACCCCGTGGCCGGTGTGCGCGTCGACAACCTGGACGCCAGCCTCGACGACAAGCACGTGACGGTGTGGCAGCACATCCGCGGCCGCGTGCGAAACGAAAGCATGCCGCCCAAGGGACAACCGCAGCCGTCCGCTTCCGCGCGCCAAGACACGATCGCTTGGATCGATCAGGCGCTGCAAATCGCCCGCATGCGGCCCGCGCCCAAGAACGGATCGGTGCGCCGGCTGACTGTCGCCCAGTACCGGAACACCCTGAAGGAACTGCTCCAACTGGACGACGATCTCACCGAGATCCTGCCGCCCGAAGCGGTCTCGAAAGACGGCTTCCTGAATAACAAGGAGACGCTCCAACTTTCGCCGCTGCTGCTCGAGGCGTATCTCGAGATCGCCGAGGAGGCCCTGGGACGCGCCATCGTCGATCCGCAAGCCAAGCCGGCGATCCAGAAGTTTCGCGTCGACTTCGGCGCGTCCATCAACCCGAAGCCCTTCCCCGAAGAGCTGATCCTGGGAGCCAACTCCCTGCTGCTCGACAATAAGGACTTCCTGGTCACCGAACCGCGCCCCGGCAAGCCGTTCGCCTTCGACCAGAACTTCATGCGGACCAAGTACCGCTTCATCGAAGGCTACGCCGGCAACGCCACCGTCCGCGGCTGGCGCGACTACGACAGTATTTATCATTCGGTCTTCGCCTGCATGCGCGGCAGCCGCGGATATCCGAAGGGACACGCCTTCGACGCCGTTCCGGAAGGCCTGGCGCTGCGGCCCGCGATCCCCAACGAAGAGCAGTTCGACAGCGACGGCACCTATGGTCCGAAGGCGAACTTCAAGATCTCGTTGCGCGAACTGCCGGACCACGGCCGCTTCCGCGTCACCGTCACGGCCGCCAGGTACGACGACGGTATGATGCTCGCATCCTCCGACGCGGCACAGCCCGCCAACACGGATGCCATCGTGTGGAACGACCCCAAAGGCGCGGATACGCTGACCGTCAAGACGCCGGGAATCTACCAGATCGACGTCCACGCCGGAACACGCGCGGCCGCTCCCGTCGTGGAGACATCGCGGCTGAACGATGGTCTCTCCGGCAACTGGCCATTGGATGGCGCCATCGCCGGCGGTCAACTCCAGGGCGACGCGCACTTCGTCGATTCGCCCTTCGGCAAGGCGGTGATGCTCGACGGGATGGGAGACTCCGTCACCGTTCCGCGCAACGAATCGATGAACGTCGGCACCGGCGATTTCACCGTGGCCGCGTGGATCCATCCGCGGCAGCTTCGCCGCGCCGGAATCATCAGCGTGGGCGGAACCGGATGGACGCACGGCTGGTATCTGGAGATGCCGGACAACAAGGGCATCCTGCGGCTGGACACCGCGGGTCCGGACAACCAGGGGAACGGCAGCGCCACGTCTCCGCAAGGCATGCTCCGCGCGAATGCGTGGCAGCATGTGGCGGCGGTGGTGCGGCGGTCGAGCAGCGACGTGCGGCTGTTCATCAACGGATACCAGGTCGCCCGCGGCGAGATGGGTCCGGCGAATCTGGACAATCCGAAGATGGATCTGAAGATCGGCGCGCTGGCGGGCGCGCAGAACTTCCGCGGCGAGATCGACGAAGTGCGTTTGTACCGGCGCGCGCTGGCGGAAGCGGAGGTCCAGGGCCTGGTGGAACCGGGCCGGCGATTCGCGCAGGTGCCGCCCGGCAAGCCGCGCGAAGTGACGCTGTCGCTCGGTGGGCGCGAGTTCGCCACCACGCTGCAACATCCGTCGTTTGCCGCCGTGCGCTTGCCGGCCGGTCCACTTGCGGTCAACGTGCGGCAAACCGGCGTGACTAATCTGGACCGCGTCGTTTTCACGCCGCTCGACCCGAATCACTCGATCGCAAGACGGTTCGCCGCGATGGAAAAGCGATCGCCGCGGTTGGGCGTGCATCTCGGGCTGCGGCGCGACTGCGGCAGCACGTTCGCCCCCGTGGGTCCGCCGCGCAGGGTCTCGAGCGTCAAGCCCAGTCAGTTCGTGTTCGAGGGCGCGATTCGCAACTTCCCCAGCCCGGACGTCGAGAAGGATAACGTCAACTACCTTGCCGGCATCCGCGAAATCGCGGTGCGCAGCGAGTTCACCGACGGGCGCGACATGCCGCGGCTGCTGATCCAGTCGGTCGACTTCGAAGGCCCGTTTTACGATTCGTGGCCGCCCCAGTCGCACCGGAACATCTTCATCGATTCGCCGCGCCAGAACGACCGGCGCGCCTACGCCCGCGAGATCGTGCGATCGTTCGCCGCGCGGGCCTACCGGCGGCCGGTCACGGCGGCCGAAGAGGCGTCGCCGATGGCGGTGTTCGACAAGTCGGCCGCCGCGGGCCGCGACTTCCGCGATTCGGTGAAGGATGCGCTGCAAGCGGTGCTCACCTCGCCGCAGTTCCTGTTCCTGATCGAAAAGAGCGCGACGCCCGGACCGGAGCCGCTCGACGAGAGCGAACTGGCCTCCAAGCTGTCCTATTTCCTCTGGAACGGGCCGCCCGACCGCGCGACCCTCACGCTGGCGTCGGCGGGGACGCTACGCCAGAAGTTGGACTCGGAGGTAAGCCGCCTGATCGCCGACGAACGGTTCTCCCGGTTCATCGACGAATTCGGCGCGCAGTGGCTGAGCCTGGACAAGTTCAGCGTACTCGAGCCCGATCGCACGCGATATCCCAAGCTCACGCGCGACGCTCGCGTGCATCTGCGCCGCGAACCGGTGGAGTTCCTGCGGCACCTGATCCGCAACAATCTGCCGGCGAAGAATCTGATCGATTCGGATTTCCTGGTGGTCAACGAAGCGGTGGCCAACTACTACGATCTCGGCGCCAAGACCGAGAGCGGCTTCCAGTTCGTGCCGGTGACGCACGGCCGGCGTGAACTCGGCGGCGTGCTGACGCAGGCGGCGATCCTCGCCGGGCTTTCGGACGGGCGCGAATCGAATCCGGTGAAACGCGGCGCGTGGCTGGCCCGGAAGATCGTGTCGGAGCCGCCCGCCGATCCACCGCCGAACGTCCCCGCGCTGCCGGAGGACGCCACGCAGCTCACGTTGCGCCAGCGGATCGAGAAGCATCGGACGCAGCCCGGGTGCGTGCAGTGCCACCTGAAGATCGACCCGTGGGGAGTCGCGTTCGAGGAGTTCGACGCGGGCGGCCGGTTGAAGCTGCATGGCGCCGACGCGCGCTCGAAGCTGCCGGACAACTTCGAGGTGTCGGGAGCGATCGATCTGAAGCGCTATCTCGGGGAGGATCGCATCGATCAAGTGGCGTTCAGCGTGCTGAAGCACCTGACCGTCTACGCCACCGGGCGCAACCTCAGCTACAGCGAGTCAGACTTTCTGAAGCGGGACGGGCTAAAGCTGAAGGCGGACGGCTACCGAATGAAGGACATGGTCCGGTACGTCGTCAACAGCAGGCCGTTCCTCGAAAAGTAGTACAATACACGCATCAAGATCCTGGAGAATCCGATGACTTCCCTTCGACTCGACCGCCGTGCCTTCCTCAAGGGAATGGGAGGCGCAACATTGGCGCTGCCCGTTCTGGACGCCATGGGCGCGACCATCGCGGAGCAGGCGCCGCGGCGGTTCTGCGCGATGTACACGGCCAACGGCATGTCGTTGCCGAAGTCCGATCACGGGATCGACGAGTGGAGCTGGTTTCCCACCAAGTCGAAAGACGGCGCGTTCGAATTCGGCAAGTCGACCGAGCCGCTCAGCCCGTTCCGCAAGCACCTCAGCTTCATGGGTGGACTGCATCACCCGAGCGGCCCCAAGGGGGATCCGCACACCTGCTCCGACATGTGGCTCACGGGCGCCCCGTTGCACAACCCGAAACCGGGCATGTACAACACCGCCGGCCTCGATCAGGTGATCGCGCTGCACACCAAACAGCATTGCCGGCAACCGTCGCTGATCTTGTCGATCGACGCCGGGACCGGCTTCCTGTCCCGCACCGGCACCATCTCCTACAGCCTCGAGGGACGCCCGATCCCGGCGGAAAACAACCCGCGCCGGATCTTCGACCGTCTGTTCCGGGGCGACCGTTCGTCGCTCGAGCGCGAGAAGCTGCAACGGCGGATCAAGCTGGTGGACGCGGTGGCCCAGAGCGCCAAGGAGTTCGACCAGCAACTCGGCAAGTCGGATCGCGAGCGGATGGAGCAGTACCTGACCTCGCTGAATGAAGTGGAGTCGCGGCTGATCGCATCCGAGCGCTGGATCGACATCCCGCTGAAGAAGCAGGACTATTCGCACCTCAATCTCGAGGCCACGTCCGAGGGTGAACCCTCCGAGTACTACCGCAATATGTTCGACCTGATCGCGCTGGCGTTCGACGCCGACATCACGCGGTCGGTGGCGTTCATGTTGAACCGCGAGGATGGCATGGGAATCAGCGATACGTTCCCGCTGAAGCTGGGATTGTCGAAGACGCACCACTCGCTGTCCCATGCGACCGACAAAGACGGCCAGATGCAGTTCGGCAAGTACGACCTGTTCCTGAGCCAGCAGGTGGCCCACTTCCTGGGCAAGCTGAGCGAGCACAAGGACCGGGACGGCAGCGTGCTGGACAACACGATCGTGCTGTTCGGCTCCGGCGCCAGCACCACGCACAACCCGCGCAACCTGCCGACGCTGGTGGCCGGCGGCTCGAACATGGGTCTAAAGCACGGGACCTACTGGCGCAAGGACGACAGCCGCATGTCGAACATGTATCTGAGCATCCTGCGGTCGATGGGGATCGAACGGGAGTCGTTCGCCGATAGCACCGGTACGCTGACGGGCTCGATCTTCAGCCGCGCGTAATCAGTCCGCCGCGGTGGTTGTCTCGACGCCCGGCAGCTTGACTCCGAAGTACGCCTCCACTTCCTCGCCGGTCCTGCCGCTCCAGGCGCCGAGCCAGTGCCTGTCGACGCGGCCGTCCGGGGCGATGGCGATCATCCCGGGCGTCGCGCCGAGTCTGTAGGCGTCGATGGTCGCGCCCGATGGACTGCGATAAGCGGTCGTCTTCAGGATCTCCCCTTCGTCGAGCGCCAGGGCCACCACGCGGTAGCGGTTCTCCACTGCCTTGGCGAGCGCCTCGAAATTGGCTTGGTTGCGCTCGCACCAGCCGCAGCGCGAGGCGAACACATAGACGAGCGTGCCGGATCCGGCGGCGCCCGCCACGTCGATTCGCGCCATCTTCCCGTCGGGACCGGTGGCTTCGATGGAGGGTAACGCGGCGCCCTTCGCCAGCAGTCCTTCTTCGGCCTTGGCCCTGGCGCGGGAAGCGGCAGCCAGCGTCCCCTGATGCAGCTTCCAGGCCATGGCGGCGTTGAGCGTCAGGGAGACCGCGAGCAGGGCGATCAGGGAGCGGTCCATCCAGCGGGGTGTGGTTTCGTTGCGGTTCATGCATCCGAGTATATGGGACTCGCGGCCGGGAGTCGTGAACGATTCGTGAAAGTTCCGCGCGTTCCGCGGGGGCCGCCGGATTTGCGTTTCTTTTACAGAATTCGAGATATTTCCCAGCGGGCGCTTGTTACTCTCGTCTCACCGGGCCGCGAAGGGCCGGAATCGGAAGAATGGAAAAATCGAAATGAACCGTTTGAAGAAGCTCCTGTTTGGCGCCGGTGGCGCCGCCGTGACGCTGGCCTGCCTGGCGCTGTTGTCGGCGCCGCCGGCGGGCGCCACCTTGAACGGCGGTCCCGAGCCGGAGGACTGCACCTACTGCGCCTCGTACTTGCAGGCCTGCGGCGTGTGGGACGTCTACCGGACGTGTTACCGCGTGATGAGCGGCTCCGGCACATGCCCGCCCTGCACACCTTGCCGGAAGGCGTACAGGGACCAATGACTTGGCCACCCCGGTGGGGCTCCGGCGCTTACGCCACGCGCCGCCCCCGGTGCTCAGTTCCCGTTGAGGCCTACAGCCCTTTGATGTGCGGAACTGGACCGTCGTACACGCGCTCGGAGCCGGATTCGTAGAACAGGTACTTCTTCCAGGGCTCTTCGCCGCGGGCAAGCAGCCGCATCAGATGGCGGCTGGTATGCATGCTGAACGGACGGGGCGGGCGGCCGAGCTTCATGCCCGCCTCCTCCGGCGTGCGGCTGCCCTTCCGGTTGTTGCAGGAATGGCAACAGGCCACCAGGTTCTCCCAGGTAGTCTCGCCGCCGCGGGACCGGGGCGTCACGTGATCCAGCGTGAGATCGCCGGCCGATCCCGCCTTGTGGCAATACTGGCAGGTGTAGCGGTCCCGCATCATGATGTTCTTGCGCGACAGGGCGCGGGTCTGGTGCGGGATGCGCCGGTATTCGAGCAGCCGGATCACCGACGGCACCGGAACCGAGTGGCGCGACGAGCGGAGCGCGTTGACCGACGTCTCCTCCGCGGATGCGACGCCCTTCAGAACCAGCACCACGGCGCGCCGGGCGGCGCAAATGTTGATCGGTTCGTAGCTGGCGTTCAAGACCAGAACGGGTTGCTGCAGGCGTAGCGGGATGGGCATGAATTACGACGCTCCTGTGCGCGCGGCCGCGGCGATCCGGCGATCCGCGCGGGCGAGAGCGAGTACCGAAACATGCGAGGCTCCGGCGCGTTTCAGCGCGCGG
>SYLY01000137.1 GCA_005808475.1 Acidobacteriota bacterium | reverse complement strand
CTCGCCGAAGCGGACATCCCGTACGACAAGCTGATGGAGATGGAGGACATCAACCCCGAGTTCCCGATGTGCGACGTGGCGCTGGTGATTGGAGCCAACGACGTGGTGAACCCGGCGGCGCGCACCGATCCCGCCAGTCCCATCGCCGGCATGCCGATCCTCGACGTGGATCGCGCCCGCACGGTGATGGTGATCAAGCGCGGCATGAGCCCCGGATTCGCGGGCATCGACAACCAGCTTTACTACATGGACAAGACGTTGATGTTGTTCGGCGACGCCAAGGTGTTCCTGGCGGGCATGGTCAAGGAAATGGGCGCCACCGCCCACGTCTGATGCGCGTCCGTGAACTCGCCGAGTGGCTCGGCGCTACCTACGAGGGCGACGGCGAGAAGGAAATCGCCGGCGTGGCCTCGATCGAGCAGGCGGGCGCGGACGAGCTTACTTTCGCCGCCGGACGCCGGGCGGACCGGCAGGTGGAGCAGTCCGCCGCCGGATGTCTGTTGGTCGCGCCGGACTTTCCGAACCCCGGAGGCCGCACGGCGATTCGCGTGGCCGACCCGCGCGCCGCGTTCGCGCGGGCGATTCGCCGCTTGCGCCCGGAGACGCCGCCGCCGCCCGGCATCCATCCCTCCTCCGTCGTCGCGCCCGATTCCACCATCGGCGAGGACGTCTCGATCGGGCCGCGGTGTGTCGTCGGACGAGGCGTGTCGATCGGGGCCGGTTCGCGGTTGCACGCCAACGTCACCATCTACGACGACGTGGACGTCGGCGAACGATGTGTGCTCCACGCCGGCTGCGTTCTGGGCGCGGACGGCTTCGGGTTCTCCATGGTGGAAGGCCGATGGGAGAAGTTTCCGCAGATCGGCCGCGTGTCGATCGGCAACGACGTCGAGATCGGCGCGAACTCCTGCGTGGACCGCGCGACGCTGGGGGTGACCTGGATCGGCGAAGGCTCCAAACTCGACAACATGGTGCACATCGCGCACAACTGCCGGATCGGGCGCCATGTGGCGATCGCCGCGCAGACCGGCTTCGCGGGCGGCTGCGTGGTGGAGGACTACGCCGTGATCGGCGGCCAAGTGGGGGTCGGAGACAAGGTGCGCATCGAATCGCGCGCGGTGCTCGGATCGGGCGCGGGCGTGCTCACCTCCAAGATCGTGCGCGCGGGGCAGGTGATGTGGGGCACCCCGGCGCGTCCGCTCAAGGAATACCTCGAGCAGTTGGCCAATCTGGCGCGTCTCCCCGAACTTCGAAAACAAGTGGCCGATATCAAGAAGCGCCTCGACAAGCTGGAGGGCTGAGTGGTCGTCGTCGTCGGTGGGCACAGCCGCAACGTCGGCAAGACCTCGGTGGCGGCGGCGTTGATCGCCGCGACGCGCCACGCCGGCTGGACCGCCGTCAAGATCACCCAGTACGGGCACGGACGTTGCGCGACCGAGGGCGAGGAGTGCGAATGCGCCGCGTCCGATCCGGCGCATCCGTTCGCCATCGACGAAGAGACCGCGCCGTCGCATACGGATTCGGGACGGTTCCTCGCCGCCGGCGCGAAGCGCGCGTTCTGGGTGCGCACGCGCATCGGCGATCTCGGCCACGCGATGCCCGCGCTACGGCGGATCGTGGCGGAGAGCGCCCACACGATCGTCGAGTCGAACAGCGTGATGAACTTCCTGGTTCCGGATCTATACATCGCCGTTCTCGACTTCGGCGCCGAAGACATGAAGGAATCCGCGCGGCTGTTTCTACCCCGCGCCGACGCGCTCGCCGTCACCGGCGGTTCGCGTCCGGAAGGCGGCTGGCTCGGGATTCCCGCGCGATGGCTCGCCGCCAAGCCGGTATTCGCCGCGCCGCCTCCGGGCTACGCCAACGTGGATCTGGCGCGGCTGGTGGAGGCTCAGTTGGGATCTTCGTCGACGCACTGATTCGGGCCGATCCTGTTGCGGCTCGCCACCACGCCCACCGACGCGATCACGCAACGTCCCGACATCTTGTGGCCGCGGATCTCGTTCCCCTCGATCGTGTTGTCCGCCGCCACGTCCATCCGTTCGGCGCGCGCGCCCAGGAAGATGCCGGCCTGCATCAGATTCGGTTCGTTGCGGCTCCATCCGCACTGGAACTTGGCCGAGCCCTCGTTGCAAAGGGCTTTGTTGATGTGGAGCATCTTGTTGCCGGTGATCTTGTGCCCGGATCCGATCACGAACATCGCCGAGAACTTGGTTCCGTCGAACACGTTGTCGCGGATGGTGATGTTCCTCGACTGCATCTCCGGATTCGTGTTGTTCATCACCAGCGCCAGATTGCCGTGCGGATAGTCCGCCGCGCCGCCGCGATTGATGCACACGTTGCCGGACACCTCGCCGTCGTGGAATCCGTCCAGGTCGAAGCACTTGCCGTTGATCTCCTCGAAGCGGTTCTTCGTGTAAATGGACTCGTCCACCTTCCCGCCCGTGTCCACCGCCACGGGAATGGCCTGGCCGTCGACATCCACGTCTTCGGCCGGGTAGCCGATGAACTTCCCCTTGTTGTTCTCGACGCGCACCTTGTTCGCGTGGCCCACCTGGATCGCGTCGCGTCCCACCTGCTCGAAGGTGTTGCCGGCGATCGTGCCCGTGAAGTTGCGCGGCGACTGATGATAGGAGTGCGTCCAGATTCCGTTGCCGAGGATCTTCTTGAACGTGCAGTCGCGCACTTCGAACCGGTCGACGCCTTCCTCCAATAGGATTCCGCCGCTCGTGTTGTTCTTGCCTTTGAAGTTGCGCGATCCCGATTCCTCCACCGCCACGCCGGAGATCTTGATGCCCTTGACCGAGGTGGCGAGGATGGGGAATCCCATGAACTCGCGAAACTGGAGACCGGAGATCTCCACGTTCGTGCTTCGCAGCACCATCACGCCGTTGCCGGTAAAGTGGCCGGAGAACGGCATTCCGGAGGGTGGCATGTCGATTCGCCGTTCGAGCGCCGCACGATTTCCTTCGAAGCGGATTCCGCGGATCTTGACGTTCCGCGCGCCGTCCACCACGATCAGGGCGCGTCCGGTGAAATCGGGGCCGAACCGCACCACCGTCGAAGGCTCGCCCACGATCTCGATGTCGTGCGAGTTTTCCGGCACGCGCCACTCGGCGGCCAGTTCGATGGTTCCCGCCGGGAGCCTCACGACTCCGGTTCCCTTGCTCAACTCGTCCTGGACCGTTCGTTCGGGCGATTTCGAGCAGGCCGCGAGAACGACGGCTATCAGCGCCGCGGCCCACCTGGATAAAGGCATGAACCGCTATTCTAACGTTGATGCCGATACGTTTTCGAGAGGCGGCCGTACCGGGACTGGAACCCTTGACCGCGCTGGCGCCCGCGGGCGCGGTGGTGGGGTTGACCGGAGAGGACTCGCCCATCCCCGGCGAGATCCTGCGTCTGGCCGTGGGCGCGCGCCGGCCGGACACGGGCGAAGTGGAATCGGACCGGCCCGCGCGGCTGATCGGAGCGTCCGATCCGCTGGACCTGAGCCCGGTGGCCGTGCTCGCGCTCGATCACGCCATGGCCTCGCGCGACGATCTCACCCGGCTGCGCGCGCGGCTGGAACTCGACGATCTGCGCCGCGGCGGAACCACCATCCTGCTTCTCAGCCACGAGCCGGATCTACTGCTCGGTCTTTGCGACGAAGTCTGGTGGATTGACGAGGGCCGCCTGGCCGCGCGCGGCGAGCCTGGCGAGGTTCTGGCGAAGTACCACCGGCAGTTGTCGCGGCGGCTGGGCGCATGGGCGCGATCGGCGAACCGCCCGGTATCGCCGTCTTTGCGGCGTGGCGACGGACGCGCGTCGATAACCAGTCTGCGTACGCTCGACTCGCAGGGGCGCCCGTCGATCGTCTGGCGCTCCGGCGATCCCGTATCGGTGGAGGCCGCCGTGCGGTTCGCCGCCGATGTGGAGGATCCGGTGGTGGGCATCATGATCCGCACGCGGATCGGGTTCGAGGTGTTCGGCACCAACACCGAACTGGAACAGGTGCGATTGGGGCCGGTGCGCGCCGGCGAGACGTTGACGGTGAGGTTCTCGTTCGCGTGCAACCTCTGCCCCCGCGAATACACGCTCACCGCCGCGTCCCACGATCCGGACGGCGTGTGGCACGACTGGCTCGAGGACGCGGTTGCGTTCTCGGTGGCGGACGTTCGCTACACCGCCGGAGTCGCCAACCTGCGCGCCGCGGTCACCGTGGACCGGAGCTGACCTAGTGTGCGTGGGCCTCGCTCTTGGCGAAGTAGAGTTCCACGGCCCGCTCGAGATCCTGCCGGCCCATGCGAACCGGGCGCTTTTCGTAGTCCGAGATCGCCGTAATGATGTTGCAGATGTCGCTCGGGTAGCAGGCGCGTAGCTCCTCCCGCCCGTGAGCCCGGCAGAGCTGGCGCAAGTACTCGGCGGCGTTGCCTTCCACCGGGATCCGTTTGGCCGAAACCACGCGCTGGAAGATCATGTCGAACGACTGGGGGTCCACCGGCTCGATCAGGATCTTGTTGTGGATGCGGCGGAGAAACGCGTCGTCGGCCAGATCGGCGGGATCGAGATTGGTGGAGAAGACCACCATGAGTTCGAACGGTATCTGGAACTTTACGCCGTAGCGGAGGCTGAGGTAGTCGACGCGCCGGTCGAGCGGCACGATCCAGCGGTTCAGCAGGTCGCGCGGCGACATGAGCTGGCGGCCGAAATCGTCGATGATGAAGATGCCGTTGTTCGCCTTCATCTGCAGCGGCGCCGCGTAGATGCCGGTGGAATCGTCCAGCCGCATTTCGAGCATGCTGGGCACGAGTTCTCCACCGACCACGATGCAAGGGCGGCGGCACAGAATCCACCGCGGATCGACATCGGGATCGTCGAGGTCGAGCCGGGTATGCACCACCGGATCGTACAAGCTGATCACCTGATTGTCCACTTCCACGGCCCATGGAATCAGCACCGCGTCCTGGTAGACCCGCAGCATCCGCTCGGCGAGCGACGTCTTGCCGTTGCCCGACGGCCCGTATAGAAAGATCGAGCTTTGCGAGATCAGCGCCGGACCCAGTTGGTCCAGCAGCCGGTCGGTCACGATCAGGTCCGACATCGCGGCTCGTAGCGCCTTGCGGTCGATCTGCACCCGCGCCGACTGCATCCGCACCGCCCGCGAGTACTCTTTCAACGACACCGGAGCCGCCCCCGCGTACTGCGAGATCTGGAAGCGGTCCGAGGCCATCTGCTTGCCCGCCTGGGAGAGCACGAACTGGTAGTCGTTGCCCACCATCCCTTTCACTTCCAACAACTGCTGGGCGCGCAGATGCCGGAAGGCGAGGTCCACCACCTGCAACGACAGCCGCAGCGAGGCACTCAAGGACTTCAGGCTGCTGAATCCTTCCATCATGAGGCGGCGAAGCACCAGATCGATCACGAGCGACTCGGGAATCGCCAACTCCTCGTAGGTCTTCGGGATCGTGGGTCTGAAAACGGCGGGTAGATTGCTCGAGCTGAGCGACATCGGTTCTCCAGGAAACGGGTTCGCTCTATTTATCGGCGCTCGGGGCGGAATCGCCACTCCACGTTTCACCTTAGCCGAGCGTCAACTCTAGCGGATGGGTGTTTTTTTCCACCGGCCGATCGGGGCGGCGCTGCTGCTGGTGGCGCTGGCCGCCGCGGCTCAGGACGATGCCGCCAATCTCCGGTCCCTGGCGCGGAGGGCGGAGGCCAAGGGCGACACGGTTCGCGCTTATCTCTACTACGCGCAAGCGGCCGCGCTCGATCCCGCCGACAAACGATCGTGGGCCAAGAGCCTCGCGCTTCGAACACGCGCGGCGGTGGCGGCGAAGGTGGACCCGGGCGGTCCCGCGGTGGAGCCGCACATCCCGATCGCCACCCAGCCGGTGACTCAGTCCGACCTGGACGAGGCTCGCATCCTGCGTCCGCCCGTCCGCCTGGAACCCCAAAAGGGGGCTCGCAATTTCGACCTCAAGGGGGACTCGCGGAACCTCGTTGAGGGGGTGCTCAAGGCCTACGGCATCGACGTCATCTTCGACGCCGACTACCAGCCCGTGCAGAACCTCCGCTTCCGCATCGAAGGCGCGGAATTCGCCGAAGCGATGATCGCGCTCGAGGCCGCCACCGCCAGTTTCGCCGTTCCGGTGAGCGAGAAGATCGCGCTGATGGCCCGCGACACCTCGCGGAAGCGCCAGGAACTGGAACACACCATGGCCGTGGCGCTGCCCATCGCCGAACCTATCAATATCCAGGAAGCGCAGGAACTCGCCCGCGCCATCCAGCAGTTGATGGAGATCCAGAAGTTCGGCATCGATTCGGCCCACCGCCTGGTGGTGATCAAGGACCGCGTCTCCAAGGTGCTCCCCGCGCTCGCGCTGTTCGAGCAAGTGCTGCGCTTCCGGCCGGAGGTGCACATCGAGGTCGAGTTCCTAGAGGTGATCGAGAACTCGTCGCTCGATCTAGGATTGCGCCTGCCGACGCTGTTCCCCATCAAGTCGGTCACCGACATCGCCGGGCGCGGGATCTCCATTCCCGCTTTGTTGCGCACCGCCGCCGGATTCAACCCGTCGAAATTCTTCGCCGTGGGCATCGCCGACAGCCAGTTGTTCGCGTCCATGTCGGAATCGTCCACCCGCACGCTATCGCGCGCCGAGATGCGTTCCAGCGACGGCCAAGTCGTCAACTTCCACATTGGCGACAAGTATCCGATCCTGACGGCGGGCTACTTCGGCGGCGCCGGCGAGTCAGGCCAAGTCTTCACGCCGCCGCCGACTTTCAACTTCGAGGACCTCGGAGTGGTGCTCAAGGTGACGCCGAGGGTGCAGGGCGACGACGAGATCGGCATGGACATCGAGGCGGAGTACAAGGTGCTCACCGGGCAGGCGCTGAATGGGATTCCGGTCATCGCCAACCGGAAGTTCACCTCGCGCTTCCGAGTGAAAGACGGCGAGATCGGCGTGGTGACAGGGTTGGTGCGCGTCAGCGAAGCGCGTTCGCTGACCGGAATCGCGGGGCTGGCCCAGATCCCTGGGCTCGGCGCGCTGTTCCGCCACGACAGCCGGACCAAGGAGTCCGGCCAGACGCTATTCGTCATCCGTCCACGGATTTTGCTGCGGCCGGATCAGCCGATCGGCGGCCGCCCGGTCTGGACCGGCTCGGAAGGGCGCCCGCGCATTCCGTTGTAACCTCGCCGCAAAGCCGCCGCTGTACACTGGCAATTTGATAGGGCTGATTGCATGCACCTTTTGCCTGGCCGCCTGGCTGGCGGCGGCTGACGGAACATTGCGCTCACCGGATGGAGCCCCGCTCGCCGCGCGGTCCATTCGCGTGAAAACCGCGCAGGGCGCCTGGATCGCCGAGGTCCACTCCGGCGCGGACGGCCGCTTCGAACTCCCGGACCTGCCGGCCGGCGAATACGAGATCGTGGTGGATCGCGGTCAGCGCCGGCCGCTGCGCATGCCCGCCGGCAAGCCGCTCGAACTCACCGCCGAACCGTTGCGCTCGGAGATCACCGTCACGGCCTCGCGCGGATCGGTGGAGGCCGAGGGCGAAGGCGAGGCGGCGGGAGGATCGCGGGCGCGCGAGGTGGCGCTCGGAATGCCGGTGGCCACATCCGGACAGCAGCTAGCGGGCTTGCCCGGAGCCTCCATTCAGCAGACTTCGCCCGGGCAGGCGTCGCCTTTTCTCCGCGGGCTCACCGGATATCAGGTGCTGAACCTCGTCGACGGCGTCCGCTTCAACAACGCCACTTTCCGCTCGGGGCCGAATCAGTACCTTGCTTTCATCGACGCCAGCCAGATCCAACGCACGGAGGTGAGCCTCGGGCCCTCGAGCGTGCAGTATGGCAGCGACTCGCTCGGCGGCGCGATCCAGGTCCTGACGCGCGAATCGCGCGGAATGGGGTGGCACGGTGAAGGGAACGTAGCCGCCGCCGGAGCGGACCGGTCCGCCGTGTCCGATCTCCACCTCGGCTTCGGCTCGGCGAACTGGTCGCTGAGCGGTGGCGTGGCCGGCCGCCGGCATGGCGATCTTCGCGCGGGCGGCGTCGACAGCCGCAACGTCCTGCGCCGGTTCCTCGGTCTCGACGCGGACCGCATCGCCGGCATCGCGGGATCGCGCCTGGCGGACACCGGTTTCTCGCAGACCGCCGCGCACTTGCGTACGGCATGGCGGCCCTCCCCGTTGCAAAGCTTCAGCGGCTGGTTCCAGACGGGCCGCCAGTTCGATTCGCGCAACTACAAGGATCTCTGGGGAGGGCTCGGGCGGATCCGCTCGGATCTGACTCCGCAGGGGCTCGATTTGGGATATCTCCGGTGGGAGCGTCTGGCCCCGTCCGGGTTCGACACGCTGAGCGCCACCTTCTCGGTGAATTCGCAACGCGACGGCTCGGTCCGCCAAGGGCTGCTTTCCACCGGCGCGATCACCACGGACCGGTCGCGCGTGGACGCGCTCGGATACTCGGCTCAGGCGGCGCGCGTGGGCGGACGATGGCTGCGCACCGTGCTGGGCGCCGAGCTTTACGACGAGCGGATCCACTCCTCGCGCCAGGACTTCGATCCCGTTCGCGCAACCGCGCGCGGCTCGCGACCGCTCTATCCCGATCGATCGGCGTATCGCACCGGCAGCGTGTTCGTTGGCGATCGCGTCGAGTTGGTCCCGGGCCGGCTGCGTCTGGGCGCCGGGTTCCGCTGGACCCGCGTGTCATACGCCACTCGCGCCGATGCGTTCGGCACGGCCGCGTCCCGTCAGGGCTTCTCCGACGCCACATGGCACGGGTCGGCGTCGCTCACCCTGACTCGCAACTGGTTCGTCCACGCCATGTCCGGCCGCGGATTCCGCGCGCCCAACGCGAACGATCTCGGCGCGATCGGACTCAACGACCTCGGCTACGAGATTCCGGCCGGCGAATCGATCGCGGCTGGCGCGCTGCTCGGATCGAGCGCGGGCGAGAACGCGATGTCGCTCGGGCGGCGCGTGGAGCGGCTCCGCGCGGAGTCCATGCTGAATCACGAAGCGGGTCTGCGATTCCACTCCGGCCGCGTCACCGCGCGGGCGCAATGGTTCATCGCCAGTCTGCGGGATCCCATCGTGCGCAGGACTCTGCTGTTCGCCGCCGGTTCGGCTCCCGCGAGCCTTGCCGGACTGGCGGTCCGCCCGGTCGCGCCGGCGCCGGCGCAAGCGGCGCAAGGAGTGGTGGCCGTCGCCACCGCGATCGATCCGCGCGCGGTGAAAGCCTTCGTCAACGACGGAGAGTCGCGCTATTCGGGAGCGGAGTGGCAGGTGCGCGCGCGTTTGGCGGACCGGTGGTCCGCGGAGGCGAACTACACGTTTCTCGCCGGCCGCGACCTCTATCCGAACCGGCCCATCCGGCGGCTCTCGCCCCAACAGGGGATGGTGTCGCTGCGACACATGCGCACGCGGTGGTGGATGGAGTTTTCCGTTTTGGCGGCGGGTCCGCAGAGGCGGCTGAGCGGCGGCGACCGTGACGACGAGCGCATCGGAGCGTCGCGCAGCCGCGCCGACATCGCCGCGTTCTTCGTCTCGTCCCGGCTGGCGCCGTTCGTATCGGCGGGCCGGTTCACTCCGACCGGCGAGACGCTGCGGCAGATCCAGGATCGCCTGCTGCCCGGTCTGCCGGACGGGACGCGAGCGGTGTTGTACGGGTCCACCGCCGGCTGGGTCGATCTGCGCTGCACCGGGGGAGTCCGGCTGTCGGAAGCGGTGACGCTACGGCTGGGCTTGGCGAACCTGGCGAACCGGTCTTATCGCGTCCACGGGTCGGGCGCGGACGCGGCTGGGCGCAACGCGTTCGCCGGAGTCGGGTACGTGTTCTGATCCCTCCCTACCTCTCGCGCTGGCAGTGCTCGCCGCCGCGCAGGATCGCGGGCCGGTGGGCGACACCGGGTTTCGGCGCTATTCGGCGGGCGGAGACTTCTACCTTTCGGAAGCGCCCGCCGGGCCGGCACGGCCGTTGATCGTCTGGGTGCAGGGGACCGGTTGCGAGTCCCCGCTCTCCCGGGAAGCGGATCGCATCTACTCGGGCCCGCGGAGCCTGCCGCTCGAAGCCGTTCAGGGCAGGGCCGTGGTGCTCGCGGTCGAAAAGCCCGGCGTGGAGTATCTGGATGCACCAAAAGCGGCGCCCCAACGCGAGCCTCTACTTCGCCCACGGGACCGCCGACCGTCAGAACTCGATTCACGCCTTCGACGTCCTGCGCGCCGAACTCGAGACCGCCGGCAAGCGGGCCGTCTTTCAGCGAATCGCGGATTGGTTCCTCGCCGCGCGGTAGCATGGAAGGGCGGCCCCATGCGGACCATATTTCACGTCGACATGGATGCGTTCTTCGTATCCGTGGAGGAGCTTTTCGATCCGTCGCTGAAGGGCAAACCCGTGGTGGTGGGCGGACGGCCGGACGCGCGCGGCGTGGTTTCCGCCGCCTCCTACGCGGCGCGCAAGTTCGGCGTCCATTCGGCGATGCCGCTGCGGACCGCGTACAAGCTCTGCCCCCAGGCGATCTTCCTGGACGGCCATCCGCACCGGTACCGCGAGTGCTCGGAAAAGGTCCACGAGACGCTGCTGTCGTTCACGCCCACGGTCGAGATGGCGTCCATCGACGAGGCCTATCTCGACATGACTGGCACCGAACGCCTCCACGGACCACCGTTCTTGGCCGCCCACAAGCTGCACGAGCGGATCCGGGAGCGCACCAATCTCAACTGTTCCATCGGCGTCTCGACGGCGAAGCTGGTGTCGAAGGTGAGCTCCGATCAGGCCAAGCCGAACGGCGTGCTCTGGGTGCTTCCGGGCAACGAGGCGCGGTTCCTGGCGCCGCTCGAGGTGCGGCGGATTCCCGGCGTCGGCAAGGTGACCGAGGAGAATCTGCGCAAGTTGGGCATCCGCAAGGTGGGCGATCTGGCGCGGCTGGACGACGGATTCCTCGAGGAGCGCTTCGGGAAGTGGGGTCTGGCGCTGGCCGGCAAGTCGCGCGGGCAGGACGCGGGCGGCTGGTTCGACTCGGCGGTGGGTGGGCGCGCCGTCCCCAAGTCGATCAGCCATGAGCACACCTTCGGGAACGACACCGCCGATGCCGGGACGCTGCATTCCACGTTGTCGCGCCTTTCCGAAATGGTCTGCCGCCGGCTCCGCGAGCACGGGCTGTGGGCTCGCACCGTGCAGTTGAAGCTGCGCTATTCCGATTTTTCCACTTTCACCCGGGCGCACACGTTGGATCACGCCTCGCGCATCGACACCGAGGTGCTGGCCGAGGCGCGCAACTTGTTCGACCGCAACTGGACCGGCAAGCCGGTCCGCCTGCTGGGGGTGCACGTAGGCAACTTCACCGAGGCCGAGGGGCAGATGAGTCTGCTCGATCAGGGCTCGTCCGACCGCTGGAGCAAGGCGCTGGACGCGGCCGACAGACTACGCGACAAGTATGGCGAATCGGCGGTGGGGCTGGCCGGAGGGCTGCGCGGCCGGTTCCAGGAGCGGGTGCACGAGAATCCGGCGGGGCTGCCCGGTAAGCGGCCCCGGAAGCCGGCTACTTCTTGAAGACCTCTAGGATGCGCCCGAAGATGCCCCTGCGCTGAGGCTCGGCGGGCTGAGCCGGCGCGGGCGGTTCGGGCGGAGGCGTAGCGGCGGGAATGGACGTGGCGCGTTGGGCGATGTTGCGGGGGCGCTCTTTCGGCGCTTCCGGCGCGTGGCGCTCGGGGTCATCCACTTCCCAGGAAGCGACCTGCGTCTCGCCGCCCGCGCACGATTCGAGCGGTTGCGTTCCCACCAGGAACACCTCGGGCCGCCCCTGGCCGCCGCACGCACCCAGCTTTCCACTGGCGGAGTCGACTTCCACCTGGATCACGCCGTCTGGCGCCGCGAACCCGCCCGCGCGCTTGTAAGGACGCAGCTTGTGCGCCCGCTTCATGAACTCCGTCCAGACGGGAAGCGCGGAGTAGGCGCCTTCCAGTCCGAGTTCGCGGTAGTCGTCATAGCCGATCCAGACCACCGTGATCAGCTCCGTGGTGAAGCCCGCGAACCAGCCGTCGTGCGAGGTGCCGGTTTTGCCCGCCGCCGGCAGGTAGAAGCCCTTGGACCGCGCGCCGGCTCCGGTTCCCGACCGCATCACTTCTTCCAGCAGATTCGTGGTCATGTATGCCACCCGGCCGTCGAGCGCCTCCCGCCGCACGGGTTTTTCGTTGAAGATCGCCTTGCCGTCCTGATCGCGGATCAGCTTGATCCAGTGCGGCTGCGTGAAGACGCCCCGCCCCGGGAAGATCGTGTACGCTCCCGCGATTTCGAGCGGCTGCACGTCGTAGGAACCGAGCGCGGCGGCGGGGGTCGCCTGCACGGTGTTCATTCCCGCCTTGCGCGCCAGTTGCACCACCTTGCCGTAGCCGATCTGCTCGGCGAACTTCACCGCCGGCACGTTCATCGACTTGGCGAGCGCCTGGCGCATCGTGACGCTGCCGTGGAATTCACCCTTGTAGTTGTTCGGTTCGTAGGCCTTGCCGGAGAACCAGAACGTGGTGGGCTCGTCCACCACCCGCGAGATCGGAGTGAACGGCGCCGGGCTCCCGTCAACCGCCGAGGACAATACCGCCGCGTAGACGAACGCCTTGAAGATGGATCCGGCGGGCCGTTTGGCCAGTGCTCGATTCAACTGGCTGGCGGCGTAGTCGCGGCCGCCGATCAGCGCCTTCAGTTCGCCGGTCCGCGCGTCCAGGCTCACCAGAGCCACTTGCACCTGAGGCCACCCCTTTGCGGGCGTGCGGCCCATGCGCGTCAGCCGGTCGTCCACTTCCTTCAGGCCCACCCGCACGGCCTCTCCGGCGGCGCGCTGCAGGTTCGGGTCGAGCGAGGTGTACACGCGGTAGCTGTTCGCCTGGAAGTCGTGATCCTGGAACTTGGTTACCAGCCGGTCGTTGACCAGGTCGACGAAGTACGGCGTGTTGTCGGATTCCTGCCCGCCTTGGCGAACGGTGATCTCGGACTTGGATGCCTTTTCGAACTCGTCCAGCGTGATGTACTTGTTGTCGCGCATCATGCCGAGCACGATGTTTCGCCGCTTCTTGGTGCGGTCCGGATTGCGGAACGGGTTGTTGCCGCTCGGTGATTGGATGATGCCGCACAGCTCGGCCGCCTCGGGCAACGTCAGCTTTCTCAAATCCTTACCGAGATAGACCTGCGCGCCCTCGCCCAGGCCGTGGATGTTGAAACTGCCGACCCGGCCCAGGTAGATCTGGTTGGCATAATGCTCGAAGATCTCCTCTTTGGTGAGCTTGCGCTCGAGATGCAGGGTGATCAGCACCTCGGGGATCTTGCGTTTCCAACTCCGCTCGTTGGTGAGCAGCAGACTGCGCGCCAATTGCATGGAGAGCGTCGAGGCGCCTTGGCTGTTGCGGCCTTCCTTGATGTCCACCCACGCCGATCCGAGCACGCGGATCGGATCGAACCCGGCGTGCATGAAGAAACGCTTGTCCTCGGCGGAGAGCAGTGCGTTGCGGACGATCGGGGGGATGTCGTCGAACCGTACCACCCGGCGCCGTTCCCGGTTGCGGTCGAACAGATTGGTGATCAACTCGGGTTCCAGCCAGAACTGGGTTCGTTCGGTATTGTCGCCCAGCGAGATGATCTGTGTGACGCGCGATTTCTCGAACTTGACGACGTGGGCTTCCTGCTCGAAATAGGAGTCGACGCCGGGGAAGACCTCCACGCCGTCCTCGCGCAGGTGGAACCATCCCATGCGGTTGCCCCGCGATTCGGTATACCCCGCCCGCTGCAGGGCGGCCACCACGTCGTCGGATGAGAGTTCGTCTCCCAGCGAAAGCGTCTGGGGAGCACCATAGAGCTTGGACGTATTCGCGTAGGGGCCGCGAGCGAGCTTGTCCTCGACGATCGTGGCGTACTTGCTGTAGAAATACAGGAAAATGCCAGTAGACGCCACCATGGCGAATACCGAGAACCCGACGATCGCCTTGCCAACAGGGTGCAGCAGGACGCGCTTGACGCGGCTGCCTCCCGAGTTTTTCGACTTCGATGCGCGGCTCAATGTAGAGTGATCTCCACCCTACCGGTATTGTCGCACGCGCGATCCCCTACTTTCGGGTTTCCTGGAGATCCTCGAGTTCCTTCCACATGTCATTGATAGGCCGCCAGTCCGACCGTTCCGGACTCGCGAACGGAACGTCCGACACGCGGAGCGTGCCATGTCCCCAGGGACAGATGTATTCGGTGCGCGGCGGCCCCAGCAGAACATGGTTCCAGCCGCCGCGCGACAGTGGCATCCGCAGGCGGCGCAGGCACGCCCGGCAGCGATATCGCTGGTCGAGCAGGGCCAAGTAGACCATCCCCACCGCGACCAAGCCGAACACCAGGACGGCCAACGTATACCCCAAATCGTGAGCAAACGGATCCTGCTTGACCCGCATGAACGGTTCCGGCTCCGGCCAGACCGCATGAAAGCCCTTCCAAATCAACGCGAGCATGCCGTAAATCACCGCGAGCTTCGCGATGAAGTAGGACCAGTACTTCATAGTATTATGACTCCGCTCAGAGGACGAAAGTTTCAAATCGAACGTCCTCTCTCAGTAGTACGTATCGGCGGGCAATCTGTGTTCCTTCAGTGCCATCTTTGCGGACCCTGGAACCGGCTGCTATCCTGTTCTACGATGAAAGCCGCCGTACTCGCATACACCCTCGTACTGGGAGCCGCCTCGCTCGTTCCCGCGCTCGCGTCCGCCCAGAACGCCGCTCTCCAGTCCATGCCCGGCACGATGATCTTCGACGTCCGCAATGGAGATCAAAACGGCAAGCTGATGATCAAGGAGACGGACCTCGCGTTCGAATCGCTCACCGACGCCCGCCATTCCCGCAATTGGAACTACGCCGACATCCGCGAGCTTTCCAAGCGCAAGAAGGAGCTGCGGATCAAGCCGAAGAAGGGCAGCAGCTACGACTTCCAGTTCAAGGATTCCAAACTCCGCGACCGCATCTACGACCTGATCTCCGCCAAGGTGCTCGCCGCCCGCCAAGGCGCCAGGTAGCGGACCTTCGCTACCAGAGCACCTTCAGCGCCAACTGGACCGTCCGCGGCGAGTTTGCCTGGCCGCCGATCACTCCGAATCCAGGGTTGCCCACCGTCGTGTTCGGCAGCCCGAAAACCGGGGTGTTGGTCAGGTTGAAGGACTCGACGCGGAACTGCGTCTTGAATCGCTCGGTGATCGCGAAGCTCTTGATCAGCGAGAAGTCCAGGTTCTTCGTGGGCACGCCACGATTGCGGGAATCGAGCCGCGGCGTGTTGCCGAACTCGAAAGAGACAGGCAGGCGGAACGCGGCTGCGTTCAGATAGCCCGTACCGCCGGAGACTCCCCCCAGGCGCGACGACGGATCGCCCGAGGTCTGCACCTCGGAGCCAGTGAAGCTCGAACGCGACCCCGCGTAGGCGGGCGTCCCCGACACGCCGAACACCAGCGGCTGTCCGGACTGGTACGTGTAGATGCCGTTCACCTGCCATCCGCCCAGCCACCGGTGGCCCTTGGCGAAAGGCAGATCGTAGACGCCGGACATCACCAGCCGGTGCGGGAAGTCCGATCCCAGAACGCTACGGTCGATGCCGCGGTTGAATTCGTTCTGGTAGCCCGGGTTCTGGCCCGCGTCGAAAAACGAGGTGGTCAGCATGTTGACGTCGCCCAGGTTCTTGGAAAACGTGTAGCTGAGCGTGGCCAGCAGTCCATGGCTCATGCGCTTCTGGGCGCTCGCCTGGAACGCGTGATAGGTGGAGTTGCCACCACCCATGAAGTTGACGCCGAAGCCGGTAAAGTGGGGATAGGCTCTCAGTAGCTGATTCTGCTGTACTTGCCTGGCGGCCAGCGGACCCGCGGTGGTGATCACGCCGAAGAACGGGTTGTTGACTAGCGCGTTGAGTTGCGCCACCCGGTTCAGGTCGCCGGGCTGCCCGAAAAACGACGGATTCAGCGCGTTCAGCCCCACGTTGACCGGCAGCTTGACGCCCTTGTTTCCCGCGTACGACAGGTTCACCGCCATCGATCCGGGCAGTTCCTTCTGCACGCCGAAGTTCCACTGCAGCGAGTAGGGCAGCGGCGTGTCATAGTTCAGCGCCGCGATTCCGGTCCCCACCAGCGTGGCCGCGCCTTGCGACGAACCGGCCAGCGGCTGCAATCCGCCCGGGAACGGCGTCGCCAGACTGCCCACCGGATTCACGCCGTCGATCGACGCCACGAAGGGCGAGGTGACGCTGAAGCCCGGGTTGCCGCCGTTGAACAGGCGCACCAGGCCGGGCGTGTAGAACACGCCGAATCCGCCGCGGACCACGGTCTTCGGGTTTACCGAATAGGCGAGCCCGATGCGCGGGCCGATGTTGTTGGCGTCGGTCTTGTAGCGCTGCCGCGACGCGCCGTTGACACCCCGGAACTGCAGCCCACCCCGCAGCGGAAGTCCGGTGGCGCGGGCGAGCGGTGATTCGAGGCCGGGATCGATTGTTGCCAGCCGGTTGAACCTCTCCGACGGGCCGGTTTCCATCTCCCAGCGAATTCCGAGATTCAACGTCAGCTTGGAGGTCAGTTTCCAGTCGTCCTGGAAGTAGAGCGCGTGGTAGAAGCCCTGCTGCGAGGTCGCATCGGAGAAGGTGAGCAGCCCACCGGTCGGGATGCCCATCAGGAACGAGCCGAGCCCGAGGTACGGCGCCTGTCCGCCCGGAACGCCGGCCGTCGGATCGGGTCCGGAGAGGAACGTCGAGCCGAAGGAGAAGTTGCCGCCCGGATTGCCGAGGCTGGCGTTGTGGTCCAGGAACACGCGCCCGTCCCAGCCGAGCTTCATGGAATGTTTCGACCGGATCAGAGACAGCGCCGCCGCCACGTTGTGCGAATAGCGGGTGAAGCGCTGGTTGCCGCTTTCGTCGTTCCCGTTGGACCCGTTGATGCCGATGACCGGAAGGAACCGCTCCTGCACCTGGCCCACGTATTGTTGCGAGAAGCCGAGCGCGCCCAAGTCCGTGCCCAGCGAGTAGGGATCGCGGAAGTTGCGCTGGCGGGCGAATCCGTAACGCAGATTCAAGACAACTGTCGGACGCAGTGTCATGATGTCGTCCACCACCACCGTGTGCGACTTGATGAACTGATTGAAGCCGCCCGGAGAGGAGATGCTATTCCAATAGTTGGGCTCGTAGTGATCGTTCCAAAGCCGGCTATAGCGGCCGAACAGGCGGTGCCGTTCGGAGAAGTTGTGATCGGCGCGCACGCTGAACTGCTTGTCGTCGTCGCGCGAGTTGGCCACTGAGTCCAGGTTGTTGACGATGCCCGCGCGTTGCGGCTGGGGGTAGAGCGCCAGGATGTTGCGGGCGATCGGGCTGATGCGAGCCGAGGGGATCGTCCGGCCGGGGAATGGAGTTCGCAGGAAGCGGCCGGCGGCCTCCGGATTGGGGCGCGTGGTGGCCGGATCGAAGACATCGGCGGGCGCTTGTGTCAGGTCGCCGGTGCGCATCAGGGGCGATGGTACGCTGAACGTTCGGAACAGAGACCGCCGCAGCTTTACCTGTTCGAAATTGCCGAAGAAAAACGTACGGTCCTTCTTGATGGGGCCGCCGATGGCGAATCCGTACTGGTTGTAGCGCAACGGCGTGCGGCGATCCTGGCGGCCGGGGATCGGGTTGGTGCCGGCGCGATTCACGAAGAAGTTCGCCGAGTCGAGCTTCTCGTTGCGGAAGTACTCGTAGGCCGAGCCGCGAATCCGGTTGGTCCCCGACTTGGTCACGATGTTGAGGATGCCGCCGGAGGTGCGTCCGAATTCCGCCGGCGAGGTGTTGGTCTGTACCTTGAACTCCTCGGTGGTGTCGATGGTCGGGATCAGCGCCGGCTGGCCCTGGCAGCAGACCGTGATCGGAATGCCATCGAGCAGGATCTCGTTGCCGCCGGTCATCCCGCCGTTGGCGAGGAAGTTGTTGGCTCCGGCGGATTGGGCGGCTCCACGCGCGCCGGCGATTCCCGCGCCGAAACTCGCCAGTGGAGTCACGCCGGGCGTCAACGCGGCCAGGGCGAACGGGTTACGGCCGTTGAGGGGCAGGTCGGCGACCTGGCGGTTGGTGATCACTTGACCGAGATTCGACGTGTCGGTTTCGAGCAGCACCGCCGCGGCGCTGACGTTCACCGTCTCCGTCACCTGGCCCAGCGTGAGTTGCGCGTCGATTCGGGCCTGCTGCGTCACTTCCAGGGTGAAGGTCCTTGCGAAGCGCTGGAATCCGGTCTTCTCCACCGCGACCTGATACGGTCCGGGCTGCACCAGGGGAAACACGTAGCTGCCCGATTCGTTCGCCTGGGACGACTGGGCGACTCCGGTCGCCGTGTTGGTCAGCTTCACCGAGGCATTGGGAACCAGGGCTCCGTTGGCGTCGGTCACGACTCCGGAGACGGTTCCGGTGGTCGTCTGGGCGGAGGCCCAAACCGGGGCCAACGCCAAAGTCAAGAGGCGTAAGATCTTCAAGGCTAACTCCCTCGGGGTTCGAGGACCCCATGAGGTTCAGTGTAGCGCGCGGCATGGAACGGAAGTCCCACGGAATTCTCCGAGTCGAACTGGGGATAGGTGCCGTTCCCGGGCCCGCCGGCCCAGACGCCCGATTCCAGGAGGTGATAGCTCGGCCGCATAATCGGAGCATGGCGCAGTCGTTTCGGAAAGCGGAAATCGAGATCGTGGCTCACGCGGCTCCGGGCATGAGAATGCGTGTCGTCCACACTCTGACCGCGGAAGGGCTCACTCTGGGCAAGTACGAAGCCCACCCTCTGCCCGGGTCGGCCGATGCCCGTGTGGTGATGGACGTCAGCGGCAATTCGAGCGTCGAAGCGCTCACTGGTCAACTCGAGAAGATCGCCGGCGTGGTGCGGATCATCGCGTTCCGGCCGTCTTGGGATCAGACCGTGGCGGTCCCGTCCATCGGCCCGGTGGCGGCCGGAGCCGCTCCGCGGACCTGGGTCGCCTGGTGGTACTGACCGCAGCGGCCGGGGCTGGATGGTGGGCGTTCAGCGGCTCGTCCAGCGCCAACGCGGCGGGCAATTCTTCCATACCGCCAATCCGGCTGGGCCGCGACCTGTTCCCGGCGATCGGCACTCGGCTGACGCCGCAACGCCGGTTCCGGCCGCGAAACCGCAGCCTCCGCCTCCGCCGGCCCCGCCCGTTGCCGCTGCTCCCGCTCCGCTTCCCGTCGTTGCGGCGGCGCCGGCCAAGAGGTTCGAGGCGCCGAAGCCTCGCGCGGCGGCTCCCCAGACTTTGATCGCCTCCGCGCCGGAGCTACAGATGCAGCCGGCCGCGCCTGAGGTTTCCGCGGCTCCGGCATTCCGGCAGCAAATGAGCCTTCCGGTCGCGCCCGCTCCGCTTCGCGCGGTCGAACCCTCTCCCAAGCCGGCTGTCCGCGCCGAGGCTCCGGCGCCGGTGCAAGTCACTCCGCCCATGATCGCCCGGCGTGTGCCGCCCGTGTTTCCGGAGAATGTCCGCCGCATGTTTATCGGAGAACGTAGAGTCGCGATGACCGTCACCGTGGACAAATCCGGCGCGGTGACGGGATCCTCGTGCGTGGCTTGCGCGGACCGGACGGACGCCGTTCTCGCCGCGCTCGCGTCCGCGGCCTTGAAGAATTGGAAGTTCCAGCCGGCGCTGCTCGGCAAACAGCCTACGGCGGGGAGCACGACGGTGGAGTTCCGGTTCTCCAGCACCCGGAGATAGCCGCCGCGAGATGCCGCTCTAGCGCCTCGCGAAACTCCGGCGAATACCGGAGGCGGCCCGAGGTCAGACGGCTGTGGAATCCGGTGGCCGCTCGCTCGGACAGCGGCCGAAGCGGATACTGGAGGAAGCCCGCCAGTGGAATGGGTTTCACCGCAACCGGCCAAGTGGAGCAGGAAACCGCTCGCCGGGCGCCGCTTCCTCCGAACGCCGCGTTCGGCCACTTGCCCTCCGGCGCCAAAGGCAACGTCCGAAGCGGGACCCGAGTGCGCGCCCCGCCGATCAGCGCCCCCACCCACTCGGCGGCCGGAACCGAGACAGCGTTACCCACCAGCTTCCAGCGATAGCCCGGCCGCGCGGCCCCTTCGGCCGGCTTCGTCCAATCGGCGTCGAATCCCTGCAGCCGCTCGCAGTCCCGGATGTCGGGTGTGTAAATGCCGTCTCCGGGTATCCAACTGGCCGGCGGCGACGGGATGCCGACCGACGAGCCGCCCTTCAGAGTCGGCACGGCGTCCGCCGCCCACCCGAGGCCGCGCGTGCCCTCGGTCCAATAAAAGCCGCATGCCATGCCTGGGCGGCCGGTGGGAATCGCGGGTTCGTGGTCGTCCGCGAACAGCAACTCCGCTGGATTCGCCGCCAGAGACGCCAGCAGGAAGATCCGCTCCCGGCGCTGCGGGAGGCCGAAGGCGCGCGTGTCGATCTTTCGATACGCCCATGCGTAGCCCATCGCCTCCAACTCGTCCACGATCTGGCGGATGGCCTCGCCCCGGTTCAATTGCAGCATGAACGGCACGTTCTCGAACAGGATCCACGGTACGCGGCTCTTCGCCGCCAATCGGAACACCTCCCCCACCAGACCCGAACGGCTACCCTGAATCCCGGCTGTTTGGCCGGCCTGGGAAAGATCCTGACAGGGGAAACCGGCGGCCAGGATCTCCGTGCCCGCGGGCAGCGTCGTCGAGTCGCGGACATCGGCCGCCCTTTCGATGCCTGGGAACCGCGCCGACAGAACGGCGTTGGCGGCTGGATCGATTTCCACCAGGAGGGAGGTCGCATGGCCGGATTTCGCCAGTCCGAGCTCCATGCCGCCGATACCGGAGAAAAGGCTGGCGACCTTCATGCGATGACGTGTCGGCTCTGTACTCTAGTCTAGCCCACGGAATACACTCGTGGACGCCCTCGAGTACCCTCAACAAATACTCGCCACTCCCCTGAGAATTTTCCGGGCCCAAACGCACTACTTGTTTGTAGGGTCATGCTTCCCGTCCTCGCACTCCTCGCCTCCTCCGCCGTCGACCCGGCCTATGGCACCTTCGACGCAGCCTACGCGTCCCTCCGCGCCCGCGAGTTCGACGAAGCCGCCGCCCTCTTCCGCGCGGGCCTCGCCATCTCTCCGCACCGGGTCGACGTCCGCAAGGACTTGGCCTACACCCTGCTCAAGATGGGGGATACGATCGCGGCCCGGGATCATTTCGCCGAGGTCGTGCGCCGCTCCCCCTCCGATTTCTTCACTTGGCTCGAATATGCCTTCCTCGCTTATGAAACCGGCCGCAAGCGCGAAGCCCGCCTCGTATTCCAGCGCGTCGCCGGGACCGGCGATGCCGCCTCCCGAGCCACGGCCGCCAAGGCGTTCCGCGACATCGACGTTCCACTTGCCGAAGGGATCGCCCGATGGAGCCGTGCCGCCGCGCAGGATGCCAGTAATTTCAGCGCTCACCAGGAACTGGCTCGCCTCGCCGAAGAGCGCAACGACTTCGCTTTGGCCGCCCGCCATCTGGAAGCGGCCTGGAGGCTGAAGCCCGCCGAACGCGTCACGCTGCTCGATCTGGGCCGCGCGTACAAGGAACTCGGCCAACAGGAGCGATCCATCGCCGCGCTGGTGGCTGCTTCGCGAGGCGCGCAACCGAGAATCGCCGAAGCCGCCCGCGCGTTGCTCCCCGATCGCTATCCTTACGTCTACGAGTTCCGGCTGGCCGTGGAGTTGGACCCCGCCAACACAGGGCTTCGCCGCGAACTCGCCTACCTGTTGCTCGAGATGAATCTGCCGCGGGAGGCGGAGTCCGAGTTCGAGAAGATCGCCGGCGGCCAGCCGGACGACCTGCTCTCGCAGGCGCAACTCGGATTTCTGAAGCTGCGGCGCCGCGACCGGAGCGCGGCGCTGCCGCACCTGCAACACGTCCTGGACGCCGATGCCGGGGACGATCTGACCGATCGCGTCCTGATGGCGCTGGAGCGGCCCCGGCGGCTTCGCCAGCGTCCCGACACTCCCCGCCGCGATCTTCTTGCCGAGGCGCGGCGCATGGCCGAGAAGTCGTATGAGGCCGGCTATCTCCAGGACGCCCTCCGCTACCTGAACATCGCGCACGAGCACGATCCGCTCGACTTCGGCGTGATTCTGAGGCTCGGCCAGACCAACAACCTGCTTCACAACGACCGCGAAGCGCTCGACTGGTTCTCGGTCGCGCGCAAAGCTTCCGATCCCGAACTGCGCAAGGAGGCCGATCGCGCCTGGCGCAACCTGCGGCATCAGTACTCGCGCGTCCGGGCGTCGTTCTGGGCGTTCCCGTTTTACTCCATGCGTTGGGGCGACGCCTTCTCGTACGCGCAGGGCAAGCTCGAGCTGAACTCGGCGCTCCCGGTGCGCCCTTATCTCTCGGTGCGCTTCATCGGCGATCTGCGCGGATCGGTGAAGCAGCCCGTTTCCGCCTATCTCTCCGAGACCGCCATCATCCCCGGGATCGGCCTTGCCACCAAATCCTATCGTGGTGCGCTCGTCTGGGGCGAAGCCGGCGCCGCGATCAGCTATCTCCGGCGGCACGATCAGGCATCGCGCGTCCGCCCCGACTACCGCGCCGGCCTGTCGTACACACACGCCCGGCGCGCCGGACGCGGCTTTCTCGAAACCAACGACGATCTCCTCTACGTGTCGAGGTTCGGCAACACGGCGCTGCTCTATTCGCAGAACCGCCTGGGCCGGACGCTGGCGGACGATCTCCGCGTCTATTGGAACTTCCACCTCACGGCGGATGCCAAGAGCCAGTACTGGGCAAACACCGCCGAGACCGGTCCTGGCGTCCGCTGGAAGGCGTTCTCCGTCGACATGGTTCGCGGAGCCCATCTGACCAACGCCGGCAATCCGCGGCGGCCGAACTACACCGACGTTCGAGCGGGAATGTGGTATGCGTTTCGCCGTTAGCCTGTTGGCCGTCATTGCGGGGACCGCCGCGCCCAGGGCCGGCGTGGCTCCCCCGCGTCCGCCGATTCACCATTATCAGATCGCCTCCACCGATCCGGGGCCGTGGCCGCGAATCCTCGGCTCGATCGGTCTCCACGCGGCCGGCGCGGCATCGTGCGCCGCCCATCCGTGCGTTTTCGTCGTTCCCGCCGGAGCGGAGGCGCCATCGGAGGAGCGCTTCCGCGAGTTGGTGGAGCGAGGTTCGCTGCTCATCCTCGAGGGACACTCCCCGCTTGCCCGGACGTTCGGAATTCTTGCCGGCGAGGGCAAGCCGGTTCCGGTTCGAGGCGTGATGGACATTCATGACGCGTCGCTCGACATCGTGTGGGAGAAGCCGCTCGACATCGCCCCGGCCACGCTCCCTTCGCATGCGCAGGTCTTCGTGCGCGACCGCTGGACCAAAGCGCCGCTCGCCGCCGGAATCGCGCGGGGAGCCGGTGGCGTGGTGTGGCTCGCCGCTTCGCCGGGGACGCTCGGCTATGAGCGCTATCCCTACCTGCCGCGGATGCTCACCGCCATGGGGCTGCGGCCCCCGGTGAAATCGCGCGACCTGTGGGCGTTCTTCGATTCCTCCTACCGGCTGCGCGCCGATCTCGACTACCTGGCCCTACGCTGGCGCGATGCCGGCATCGCCGCGCTGCATGTCGCTTCCTGGCACTACTTCGAGCCGGACCCGGTGCGCGACGACTACTTGCGCCGGTTGATCGAAGCCTGCCACCGGCGAGGAATTCTGGTCTACGCGTGGATCGAGTTCCCGCACGTCTCCGCCAAGTTCTGGGACGATCATCCCGAGTGGCGCGAGCAAACAGCGCTCCTCCAGGACGCGCAACTCGACTGGCGCAAGCTGATGAACCTGCGCAACCCGGACTGCGCCCGCGCCGCCGCCGAAGGACTCGACCGCCTGGCCGGCCGCTTCGACTGGGATGGTGTCAATCTCGCCGAACTCTACTTCGAGTCGCTCGAGGGACACGCCAACGCCGCGCGCTTCACGCCGATGAATCCGAACGTCCGGCGCGAGTTCGAGCAACTCCACGGTTCCGATCCGCGCGCTCTGTTCCAGGGCTCGCCGGACCCCGCCACGTTGCGGCTCTTCCTCGACTATCGCGCCGGGCTCGCGCACTCGCTGCAGGAGGAATGGATCGGCGAGATCGAGAAGCTGCGCGCGAAGCAGCCGCACCTGGATCTGGTGCTGACCCACGTGGACGACCGCTACGACACCCGGATGCGCGATCTGATCGGCGCCGACGCGTCACGCCTGCTCCCGCTGTTGAACCGGCATGACTTCACGTTCCTGATCGAAGACCCGGCGACGCTGTGGCACCTGGGACCGGAGCGGTATCCGGGCATCGCGGAGAAGTACCGCCCAATCACGCCGCGTCCCGGCAAACTCGCCATCGACATCAACATCGTCTCGCGGTATCAGGACGTCTATCCGACCAAGCAACAAACCGGATCGGAATTGTTTCAACTCGTCCACATGGCGTCGGAGGCGTTTCCACGCGTCGCGTTATATTTCGAGAATTCGATCCTGCCCGCGGACCTGGAGTTGCTGCCAGCCGCCGCCGCATCGGTGGAAAAGCTGGATCGCGCCGGACCGGGCGGTTCCCGGCTGGCGGTACAGTGCCGCAAACTGACGGGCATCCCTTGGAACGGCCCCGCGCTGGTGAATGGGAAGCCGTGGCCCTTCCGCGACGAGACTCATGTGTGGCTGCCGGCGGGCGCGTGGTCGATCGAATCCGCCGCGACGGCGCCCTCGCTGCAAATGACAGGATTCGCGGGCACGGTGACGTCGGTATGGGCGGCGGGCGGCTCGCTCGAAATCGCATACCGGTCTTCGTCGCGCGCGTTCGCGTACTTGAATCGCGCGCCGGCGCCGGCCGCCGATATCGACGGTCAGAGCGCGAAGGTCGAAGCCCGGCACGAAGGCGATACGTGGGTGGTTCCGCTGCCGCGGGGACAGCACGTGGTGACGCTGTCGCTTCCGAGCCGCTAGAATCGCTAGGTGATCCGGGTCTGGGGAGCCGTCGCGATATTTGCCGCCAGTGCCTTGACGCTCGGACTCCAGTTGCCCGGGCTGCAATACGACGAGGCGCTGATGGTGCTCGGCTCGGTCCAGATGTTGCGGTCGGCGGAGATCCT
Organism: Acidobacteriota bacterium; assembly: GCA_005808475.1. Classification (GTDB taxonomy): domain Bacteria; phylum Acidobacteriota; class Terriglobia; order Bryobacterales; family Bryobacteraceae; genus SYLY01. Next base: position 44,995 of record SYLY01000137.1, on the reverse strand, counting down.
GCCGCTGCCGCAAGATCCGGACACGTGGCAATGCGTGTGGGGCCGATGCTTCCCGTTGATGACGGTTCGCTACGTCGGCGCGCTGAAGGAATACCTCACCTTGCCGGCGATGGCGCTGTTCGGGTTCGGTCCCGAGGTGATTCGAGTGGTCTCGGTGCTGTGGGCGAGCATCGCCGTCTGGGGATTGGCGCGGTTCGCCGGTTTGGGCGCGGCTCTGGTGCTGGCCGTCAATCCGAGCTTCGCCGACATGACCGCGTTCGACAATGGGGCGGTAGCGGGATGGTCCGGCGCGCTCGGTCTGGTATTGATCTCGATGGCGCGATACCGGGAAAGCCCGGGGATCGGCCGCGCGTTGTGGGCCGGAGCAGCCGTTGGATTGGCGGTGTGGGCGCGCGCCAACTTCCTCTGGCTAATCGCCGGTGGAGCGATCGGTTGGGCCGGACCTTTGATCGCCTGGGTTCGGTCCAGGCCCCGCGAGGCCGCGTCCGCCGCCGCCGGAGCCCTGCTGGGAAGCGTGCCGTTTCTGATCTACCAGGTCGTCTCACGGGGGGGAACGTTCGAGGCAGCGGGAATGTTCCGTGCGCAGGGAACCTGGACCGAACTGCTGACGGCGCGGCTTCGCATGTTCGCCGAGGCCCTGATCTCGAACCGGGAGCACCGGGCGATCTGGGATGGTCCGCCGATGCCCGAGTGGCAAGTGTGGTTCTGGGCGTTGGCCGCGGTCGCGGCGTTGGCGTCCTGCCTGATGCAGGGCGGAATGCCGCGACGGCTGGCGATGACGGCGCTCGTCTTCCACGCATTCCTGTTCGCGTCGAGCCTACCGGTCGCCGAGCACCACTTCGTCCCGGCGCTGCCGTTGCTGGCGGCGGTGGCGGCCGTGGCGTTTCCACGGAAGGTGGCGATGCCCCTCGGGGTCCTCTATCTGGCCGCGTGTGGATGGTGGCAGTGGAGCGCGATCCGGGGAGTTCACGCCACGGGCGGCACGGGTCAGTGGTCGGACGCGATCGTCTCGGTGCGCGACCACCTGCGATCGCACCACCCGGGTCGCGAGGTGCGCATTCTCGACTGGGGCTTGGGCAACAACCTCTGGGTTCTGTCGGGCGGATCGGCGCGGATTCGCGAGGACTTCGAAGGTCCCTGGGAAGCGAAGATCGCCAACGGCGGGCTCTTCCTGACGAACGCGCCTGGCGGTACGTTCTTCGCGATCCCCAACACGGCGTTCCGGGAGGCTCTAGCCGCATCCGGCGCAGGAGCGGTCCCGGTCGAGTTCCGCGAGCGCGGCGGCCGCCTCTTCGCCGAACTCTGGGATTTGCGGCCTGCCGTGCCGCCGTCCGCGAGAGCCGCCGCGAAGCCCTGGGTGCTGGATCTGAAGCACGTGGCGGCGGAGACGCGTCTGAACGGGTTTTACCAAGTGGACGAAGGCCGGTTCCGGTGGACGATGCGCCGCTTTTCGGTGACCGTGCCCCGGCCCGCCGGCGAAGCGCGGATCGCCGCCGAGATCTACTTGCCGCCGGAGGTGCTCGCCCGGTCCGGCCCGGTGACGCTGTCGATCGAAGCGGGCGGCGTCCCGCTCGAATCCGAACGGCTTGCGACGGCTGGATCGCGCGCCATCGTTCGCAAACTCCCTCCCGGTCCGGCCGGTGAGGTGACGATCCGTTTCGCGCTCGACAAGTACATTCCGCCGAGTCCAGCCGACCGGCGCGAACTGGGCATCGTCGCCGAGGCGTTCTCGGTAACGCCGGGGCCGTAGTCGCGCGGTACTCTGAAAAGATGTCTTCGTATCCTCGCGTGGCGTCGCTGAAGACGCCGGACGCGTTTCGAGCGCGCATCGCGGCGCTCGGTCTCGAACTTCCCTGCGACGACGCCATCCTCACGGCGCCGGACTCGCCGCTCGCTCAGCCGCTGGAGGCCGGCGGCATCCGGATCGGCAACCGCTGGGTGATCCACCCGATGGAAGGCTGGGACGCCGAGACCGACGGCACACCGAGCGATCTGGTCCGCGCGCGCTGGCGGAACTTCGCGCGTAGCGGGGCGAAGTGGCTGTGGGGCGGCGAGGCGATGGCGGTAGTTCCCGAAGCGCGCGCCAACCCGAACCAGTTGATCATCCAGGAGTCGACGCGCGATTCGCTGGCGCGGCTGGTGGAGGAGACCCTGGAAGTCCATCGCGCCGAGGTGGGTTCGACGGACGACCTGCTCCTCGGCTTCCAGTTGACCCACTCGGGCCGCTTCAGCAAGCCGGAAAGCAAGACCCGGATGCAGCCCCAAATCCTCTATCCGCATCCGGTGCTGAATGCGAAGTTCCGGCTGCCGGAGGATTACCCGGTCCTGGGCGACGACGAGATCGAGCGGATCGTGGAGCGTGTGATCGCCGCCGCGCGGATCGCCGAGTCGTGTGGCGCGCGGTTCGTGGACGTGAAGCACTGCCACGGATATCTGGGCCACGAGTTCCTCGGCGCGCACGAGCGGCCGGGCAAGTTTGGTGGCTCGTTCGAAAACCGGACCCGGTTCCTGCGCGAGATCGCCGCCGGGATTCACGCCGCCACCGGGCTGCGGATCGGCGTGAGGCTGAGCGCGTTCGACCTCGTTCCGTACAAGCCCGATCCGGCGGGATCGGAAGGCGGCAAACTCGGGCCCGGCATCCCGGAGACGGCGCCTCTGCCGTATCGATGGGGCTTCGGCGTGAACCAGGAGCGGCCCACCGAGTACGATCTCGCCGAGCCGGTGCGATTCCTCGCGCTGTGCGAGGAAATCGGCATCCGCATGATCAACGTGAGTTGCGGGAGTCCGTACTACATCCCCCACATCCAGCGGCCGGCGCTGTTCCCGCCGTCGGATGGCTACCAGCCTCCGGAGGATCCGCTGGCCGGCTGCGTCCGGCAGATCCAGGTGACGGCGGAGTTGAAGCGGCGGTTCCCCGGTCTCGCGATCGTGGGCACGGGCTACACGTACCTGCAGGAGTATCTCCCGCATGTCGCGCAGGCGGTGGTGCGGGCGGGCATGGCGGACGCGGTGGGGTTGGGCCGCATGGTGCTGTCGTATCCGGGGCTGCCCAAGGACACGCTGGCGTCGGGCAAGATGATGCGGGCGCGGATCTGCCGCACGTTCAGCGACTGCACCACGGCTCCGCGCAACGGGCTGGTGTCGGGCTGCTACCCGCTCGATCCCGTGTACAAGTCGATGCCGGAGGCGGAGCAGTTGGAGCAGATCAAGGCGAAAGGGCGGTGAGCGGCTCTGGAACCGCGATGCCCGCGCGTTCGGCGATGCGGCGAGCGAGGTTCTCGAAGTCGCGGCCCGATTCCCGGACGGCATCGAAATGCGCTCCAATCGCGCCGTCCGCGGGTTTGAGATGGAACACCGGCTTCCGGGCTTCCTGAGCGAGCGGCATCAGGCTCCGGTAGTGCTTCAAGCTGGCCAGATTGCCGGGATCGGACGCAAGCGGATAAGTCACGGGGCTTGCCTCGTCCAGAACGTGTTGATGGTATTCGATCGGAATTCGATCCATCCATTTTTGGTACGCCCTGACCGGCCGGTCCAGGCGCACGGCGTGCTGCAAAACAACGTAGCCGAGTGGCTTCATCGCGCCGCTCGGGAGGTCGTCGCGAAGATCGGCCGGCTTTTTCGCGAGCCTCTCCTTCCATTCGCTTCGCCAACGGCGAAACGCCGGCCCCAGATTGCGCAGTCCCTGTAAGGAGAACAGATCGGGCGCCAGTGGAATCACCACGAAGTCCGCCGAAACCAGGCAGGCGCGGTTGATCGCGCCCAAGTTCGGCCCCAGGTCCATTAGTATGACCGTTGCCCCGCTCCTTCGCGCGGAATCCTGCATCACGCGCCACAATGCCGACACGACTCGGAACGACCGAGGCTTGCCATCCAGCGTGCCGGGCCAGTTCGAGGATAGTTCATCCTCGAAAGAAGACAGCCGGAGGTCGCCGGGCAGAAGCGTGAGGTTCTCGGCTATCTCTGGCGGCTCCAGTGCGGCGATGTCGCCAGTGCCCTGTGAGATTGGCTCGATGGCCTCGAATATCGTTCGGGGTTCGGAACCTCGCGTCCAGATTTCCTCGATCGCGTCGCCGTCAAGAAACGCCGCCGTCAGGTTCGCCTGAGGATCGAGGTCGGCCGCGAGGACGGGCGTCCCAATGTCAGCTAGCTTCCAAGCGAGGTGGTACACGAGCGAGGTCTTCCCTACTCCGCCTTTGTTGTTGAAGAACGCGACCACCGGAACGCTCACGGTCCCTTCCTCACGATTGCCAGGACATACCCTTCGTTCACCACCCACTCGGCGGGAGGGTTCCCATTCCGTTGCATTTCCTCTCTGACGACCTGGAGCCCAATCCCGAACCGCTGGACCAGCCCCAGGTTTTTCATCGCTTCGGCAAGGCTGGGATTGCGGTAGTCGGCCAGGCTCGGATCCCCGAATGTGCGAGCGGAGACCCTGCCGTATGGACCGCCGGGGCTCATGATCTCGATCCGGTCCGTGAACCAGTGTATCCGCACCGGAGAATTCGTGCCCTCATACGTGCGATGCAAGATCGCGTTGTGAACCAGTTGTCGCAACGCAGCGAGCGGATACTCGGGGCGCCGGGTCTCGGTGACCCCGGAATTGACGTCGATCGCGGTGGAATTGTGCGATCTGAGTTTGGCCTCGATCTCCAAGGTGAGCGGGCGTATGGGAAGCGACCAATCCGCGGTGTCCTTGACCGGATCCGCCAAACCAGTTCCGTCAAATCGTACGAACTGCACGTAGGCGCATGGCAGGACCGAACGCGGATCCCGGCCTAACACGAGGACTCCGCAGACTGTCGGAACCGGATTGCCCGCGGATTCCACCAACCGCAGCGCGGCCAACTGTTCTTCCAGCGTGCGGCGGTTCTCTTCCAAAACCGCCTGCGCGACGCTCGATGGGAGATACGTGTCGCGGAACATCGCCAGATCGAGGTCCCGAAGCGTAGCGCTGTCCACTGTGTGCAAGTCCGGCGGCAGATTCTTGAAGCGCCGCTTCTCTACCAGCCTCCGCTCGTCCTCGGGCGTTGCCAGCGAGCGTACCGATCCAACCCGCACCCAGACTCTACCCTCGTACCTGACGGGCGGCAACGACGACGGGTGGACCATCACCACCAGCATCGGCGATCCTCTGAGCACCCGTGTCTCGACCGTCATCGACGGGAAGGGTGCGATGCTCCCATTCGATTTCATATTTCCGATGTTTTGGATCAGTTCGTCGGTAATCGGCAGCCCGGAAGGCGAGCCGTCATCGTGGGCTCCGATCACCAGGATGCCGGGGACGCCGTGCCCGGGGAGATCGTTGGCGAACGCGCAGATGTCGCGGCGAATCGCCGAACGGTCGGACAGGCTCGCCTTCCTTTCGACTCGATCCGAGTCCGGGGCGCCGAGCAGCGCCTCCAACTCGGGGTCGGTCACTCCGCCCTCTTCCCCAGCATCGCGATCGCCTGCGCCTCCGCCGACTTCCCCTCTCCCACCGGACCCACCCGCTCCGCCGTCTTGAACTTCACCGACACGCAGTCCAGCCCGATCCCCAAGGTTCGCGCCAGGCTCTCCCGGATTGGCAGCCGGTACTCCTTCAGCTTCGGCCGTTCGAGGATCACCGTCGCATCCACGTTGATAATGTCGAAGCCCGTCAGGTGCACCAGTTGCACCACGTGGTGCAGCAGCATCAGGCTGTCGGCGCCCTTCCAACGCGGATCGGTGTCGGGAAAGTGCATCCCGATATCGCCCTGCGCGGCGGCGCCTAACAAGGCGTCGGTCACCGCGTGCGCGAGCACATCAGCGTCCGAGTGGCCGTCCAACCCCATCTCCGACTCGATCCGTACGCCCGCCAGCAAGAGCGGCCGCCCGTGAACCAAGCGGTGGGTATCCCAACCCAGCCCGGCGCGGAAATCCGTGTGGCGCGTCATCCGCCCGCACGCTCGCGTTCCAGGTACAATCGCGCCAAGTCGAGGTCGGCCGGTTTGGTGATCTTGATGTTGCGGTCGTTCCCCGGCACCACGCTTACCTCCACTTGCTCGAGCCGCTCCACCAGACTCGCTTCGTCGGTGCCTTGGAATCCGTCTTGCCGCGCCTGCGAAAACGCCTGGTGCAGCAGCCCGTAGCGGAACACCTGCGGCGTCTGCGCCAGCACCAGATGCTCGCGCGGGATTGTCTGGCGGATCTTGTTGCGGTGCACCTTTTTCACCGTGTCGATGGGCACCACGCCCACGATCGCCGCGCCGGACGCCGCCGCTTCCTCGATCACCCGGGCGATCGTGTCGAGGTCGATGAACGGCCGCACCGCGTCGTGCACCGCCACCAGATCCGTGTCCGGAGCGAGCGAGGCGAGCGCGTTCTCCACCGACTCCTGGCGCGAATCGCCGCCCGCGACGATGCGCACCGGCTTCGACGGGTTGTCGGCGGCCACCAGCTCCGCTGCCCACTCGCGATCCTCGGGACGCAATGCCACCACAATCTCGGTGACCGCGGGCGCGCTCGCGAACTTGCGGATCGTGTGCAGCAGAATGGGCTTGTCGTCGAGCACCAGGAACTGCTTGCGGCCGGGCCCTTGCGCGCCGGCGGGCTTGTCGCCGGGATTGCGGCCCATGCGCGTGCCGAGCCCGGCGGCGGGAATGATGACGGAGACTTTCATGGCGATGAGGGAAACGGGATCAGTTCGGCGGAGCCGGAGCGGCTTGTTCGCGCGCCGGCTTCTGATCGTGAACGGCGTGCTGCCGGTCGTCGAACTTGCCGAAGATCATTTTTCCGGCCGTGGTTTGCAGCACACTGGTCACGCTGATATCGACGGTCTTGTTGATGAGGCGCTTGGCGTTGTCCACCACGACCATCGTGCCGTCGTCGAGGTAGGCGACGCCCTGGTTGTGTTCCTTGCCTTCGCGCTGGATGAACACCCGCATGATCTCGCCGGGCAGCACCACCGGCTTCAACGCGTTCGCCAGTTCGTTGATATTGAGCACGTCGACCCCGTGCAAACCGGCGACCTTGTTCAGGTTGAAGTCGTTGGTGACCACCTTGCACTGGAACAGCTTCGCCAGTTCGATCAGCTTCATGTCCACTTCGCGGACGGAGGGGAAGTCTTCTTCCACGATCTGCACGCGCAAGCCGGGCATTTTCTGAATGCGCTGCAGCACGTCCAGCCCGCGGCGGCCGCGATTGCGTTTCATGGAATCGGAGGAGTCAGCCACCAGTTGGAGCTCGCGCAGCACGAACTGCGGGATCACCAGCACGCCGTCCAGGAAGCCGGTCTCGGCGATGTCCGCGATGCGGCCGTCGATAATCACCGACGTGTCGAGAATCTTCAACTGCTGGCTGGTTGCCTTCTCCGAGCCGAACAGCCCGCCGAGCGCCGCCAGATTGAGCATGTCGCCCTTGTTGGCGCCTACCACCAGTCCGACGTACGTCATCATCAGCAGGATCAGCAGTTGTAGAAACGGAACCGTGCCGGGATTGTTCGGTAACGCCGATCCCAGCACCAGCGACATCAGATACGCGCCGAAGATTCCGAGCACGGAGCCCACGGCGGCGCCGATCAGCCGCTTGAGGCTGACTTCCTTGAGGCGGATCTCGAACAGCACGATCGCGCCCCCGAGCACCGCGCCGAGAATCCCCGCCATCCAAGCCTGCAACTGAAACGGACGCAGGAAGTACGCCGCTGCCGCCAGCACGGCAATGAAGATGCCGCGGATGAACAGCAAGTCGTCCATTTTGGATGGCGCCTCCCCTCGGTCTTGGGCTATGGAAAGAGCAATTCCGCCCTAATACCAGGGTAGCAGAGCGTTACCAGCGGCCGGTCCGCCATTTGTGGATCGCCAGCGCCGCCGCGACCATCAGCACCACGAAAACGGGCCACGGCATCGTGGTGTACCCCATCCAACGCAGGACCAGCGCCGCCGGGATCGCCAGCAGCCAAGCCGCCACTTCCAGCGTCATCATGTTGCGAACCGGTTGGCCGAGCATCTCAGTCAACAGTATGAATCACGCCAGCCGCGCGTGCAAGAGTGGGGACGAGAAACGAATCGCGGCCGGTCCCTTCGCGTCCCGAACCCGCCGGATCACGCCGGGAACGATCGACCGGATCTCCGGGGTTTCCGCGAGAAGACGTTCCAACACCGGCGCTGTTTCACCGTGAGCCGCGCCCGCGGCGTATTGCAGCGGAGCGCTACCAGCGGCCGGTCCGCCACTTACGGATCGCCAGCGCGGCCGCCGCCATCGGCGCAGCGAAAACGGACCATTGCATCGCGCGGTCACCCATCCAACGAAGGACCAACTCCGCCGGGATCTCCAGCAGCCCAGCCGCCACTTCCAACATCACCATGCCGAGCAGCTCAATCAACATCATGGCGAGCATCTCAGTCAACAGTATGAATCACGCCAGCGGCACGTGCAAGATCGGTGACGAGAAACGAATCGTGACAGCCTACGCGTCCAAGGCACGCCCGATCGCCTGCTCCAGCCCCTCCTTGGTCAATGCCGTGCTGACGAATAACTCCTGCCGCGCCCCCGAACTCAGGCCGATCGCCTTCCAGCCGTTCGTCACCGGAACGGTGATATGAATCGTGGCCGGTCCCTTCGCGTCCCGAACCCGCCGGATTACGCCGGGAACGATCGACCGGATCTCCGGGGTTTCCGCGAGAAGACGTTCCAACACCGGCCGCAGCCCGTCGACGATACTGTGTTCGATCTTTAGCCGGTCGCCGGCGGTGCGCAACCTCATGGCCATGGTCAGAACCTCTTCCTATAAAGAAAATCCACGCCGAATACGCCGTTATCGTCGCGCACGGCCAGCACCGAGAAGTCCCGGCTCAGGTCCCACTGCACCCGCACGATCTGTTGCTGCGTCCGGTTGAGGTTGGTGATGTAGGTGACGGTGACGTCTCGCGACAACTGCTGTTCCACCGTTAGCCGCGCCTGCGGCGTATTGGTCACGCCGGTCAATTCAGGATCGATCTTGATCCGGCTCACTCCGAACAGCCGCTCCAGGCGGCCGGAGATCGGCGCGGAGATCGCCTGGCCCAGCAGCGTGTTGTTGGTGCTCTGCAGGAATCCCTGCTGAGCCGATCCCGGCAGGTTCGGCGTGATGCTGGCGTCCGGCGTGCGGCCCACGGCCAGCAGCGCCACGATCTCGTTGGACCGCAGCGGCGGGTCGGACCGGTAGGATACGTCCAGCCGGTTCACCGGTCCGGTGAAGTTGATGTTGACCGTGACGCCGCGGACCCGCGTCTCGAGATCGAAGTCGAGCACCGGCTCCACCTTCGCCGTGTTGTAAAACGAAATGTCGCCGCGCGTGATGCTGTATTGGTTTCCGAAGAAGTTGATCTCGCCCCGGTTGAGCGACGCCCGTCCCAGCAGCGCCGGCTTCACCGCGCTGCCGTAGAGGCGGAAACTGGCGTCCGGCTCGAGGTCGCGCGCCAGCGACGATTGCAGTTCCGCGTCGGGCGCGGTGTCGATCTTCACGTCCAACTGCATGCCGCGCAGGAAGTCGTTGGGCGCGGTAGCCGGCGCGTTGGAGGCTCGGCCCGCCTCGGCCAGCAAGCTGCCGATATCCGTTCGCGGCGTGATGCCCATCTTGTTGACCGTCACCGCGCCGCTCAGCAGGCTGCGCGACGATGTGCCGGTGAGATTCAGGTTCGCGTTGAACGTGGTGCTCACCGCCGCCGGGTATCGAACGCGGACCCGCTGCGCGATTCCGTTGAGCCGGTAGTTGAGCTCGTCTCCGCCGAATCCCACGAAGCCGGTCACCGAGAGATCGCCGCCGCCCGTCTGGGCCGTGAGCCTTTCGATATTGGCGCGCGTGCGGTCGAAGACGATCGCCGCGTTGGTCTTCTCGAGACCGTTCGGCAGTCCACGCAGGTTGAACGTCGCGTCCTTCATCTCCATCCGCCCGGTGACTTGCGGCCGGTTCAACGAACCTCGCACGGCCGCGTCGAGCGTCGAGACGCCGGACGCGATCAGGTCCGGCTCGAACATGCTGAGAACCGGGAGATTGAGACGTCCTTTCAACTGCAGGTTGAACGGGTTCTTGGACCGGAACGCGATGGTCCCCACCGCTTCCAGGTCCGTGCCCTCCGCCACCAGTTGCACCGCTTGCAACTTGACGCCGTTCGCGTCGATGGACGCCACCAGAGGCTCCTTGTTGCGAAGCCGGAACCGTTGCGTGCTGCGCGCGGCGGTGCGCGGGTTGGGCTCGATCTCGATGGACGCCACCTTCGCCACGCCGGTCCAGGTTTCGGGCCGGAGGATCGGTCCCGAGAATCCCACCTCGGCGTCGAATGAGCCGCTGAAGGCGAGCGGCTCGCCGGGAGCGCCAATAAAGCCCAGGTCCTGCAGGTTGGCGAAGCTGATCCGCGACAACTGCAACTGGCCGAGTCCGTAGGACACGCCGCCCAGGTTCCACTCGGCGAAGCCCTTGAGCGTGGAGTCGCGCACCTGCGCCACGATGTTGGCGGTGACGGCTCGGCCATTCGTCTTTGACGTGATCACCGCGTCGCCGATCCGGCGGCCCGATACGCTCGCGTCCTGGACACGCAGTTCGCCGTCGAGAGCGGTGAGGTTGACCTGTCCGTTTCGCCGGACGGCGCCGCCGGTCACGTGCAGAGTCAGGCCGCCGTCGAGCGGAACCTGCCGCTCCTGCACCGCACGCCACTGGCCGAGACGGAAGCCGGCGGCTTCCCCCCGGAAGGAAATGGGCGCCGGATCGGCCGGGTTCACGGGTACGCCAGCCTTTACCCAGAAGTCGAGCAGTCCCTTGCCCTCCCGGAGGCGGCCCTGCTTGAGCTCGAGAACGCGGTCCCTGAACTCGAACTCCGCGTCCACGCCGTCGAACGTCTCGGTCCCCAGCTCCACTCCGGCGATGGACGCCCGTCCCGTCACGACCGGACGCGCCAGGGACCCGGCGGCCCGCATTGAGGCCGAAACCGTACCTCGCACCGGGTAGTCGAGTTTGGCCTCCTTCAGCAAGTGCTCCACCCGCGCGCTCTGCAACTGCAGGTTTGCCGTCACGGCCGCGTCGTCGCCGGCCCGCCAGTCCTCGAGCGCGATGCTGCCCTCGCCCGTGATCGCGATTCCCGGCTCGCGCGCCACAATGTCGTGGAACTCGGCCTTGTTGAGCGACAGCCGGAAGTCGGCCTCGGCATGTTCGATGTCGCGATCCGCGTACCGGAACGCGTCCAGACTGATGTTGCCCTGAAGCAAAGGCTGGGAGATCCCGCCGGTCCAACGTCCGCCGATCTGAATCGCCCCACCTGGTTTCATCGATAGAGGTAGTTCCGCCGGGGCTCGGGACGATACCAGCCGGAGCGCGGGTAACAGCTCGTTCGGATCCTTGGTTGTGATCACGAACTCGACCGCTTCACCGGGTTTGCCGTTCGCCGTGACACGGCTCGACGGAAGATCGAGCGACGACGATCCGATGACGATTTCGCGGGTTGCCAAGGTGTACGTCACTACCGCGCGGCCTTGAACCGGAGTAGCCTCCGGGGATGGGGACAGGGTGATGTCGGCAGCGAACCGGCTCGCGTCGATCTCGACGTCGCCCGCCACCACGGCCTGCCAGGGGAGCGTCACTTGGCGTAGCGACGCCAGCCGCTGCGCGTCGAAACCGCGGATGGCGCCTTTGGCCGAATATGCCCCCGATGCATCCAGCCGGGCCACGCCCGCGAACTCGCCTCCCAGAACCTGCGCGCGCAGATTGCTCAGGTCCAGCCGGTCGGGCGTCGCCGTCCAATCGGCCTCGGCGGTGACGCCGGAGACCGCGATCCCGTCCCGCTGACCGGCGAGATCGCGCGCCTTGCCGTGCCCCACGGCGGTCCACTCGCGGTCGGAGAGGTAGTCCACCTTGGCGCGATAGGATACCGAGCCGGGCATCCCCGGCCGGAGATCGGCGAGGCGGATCTCGCCCTCGGAGTTTCCTTTCAAATGAAAGCGCTCCAACGAGCCGAGCGCCCCCTGGAACTTCAGCGTGGAGCCGCCCGCCGAGACCTTGGACTCGGTGATCTCGAACCCAGCGCGGTCGAACCGGAACTTGGCGTCCATGTCCGAGGTCAGCGGGAACGGGAGCAGCCGCTCGATGCGCGTCGAGCGGGTGGAGATCGTACCGGAGTAGGCCTGCTTCTCAGGGTCCAGCTCGAGCCGCAGGTTCAGATCCTTGCCGGCGGCCTCGATGGGGGTGGAATCCGAACGGTAGCGAAATTCGCTCTGGCGGATGCGATAGTCGCCGATGGCCAAGTCGAGAAACCGGTCCATCGGCGACTTGCCTGTCCGTGCACCTGGACTGGGGATACTGGTCCGCCCGTCCTTGTCCACGGTGACGTTGACGCGCGCGCCCTCGACATCGAGCAGCGCGATATTGACCTTCCGGTCGACCAGGGAGATCAGATGCAAGCCGACCGTGACGCGGCCGATCGAGACAAACGGCGCGGCTCCGGCCGGCTCGAGTCCGTGGATCGTCACGCCGCGGGCGTTGGCGCGCATCGTCCGCCAGTCGAACGCGAAGGACTGGATTTCGGCCTTCCCACCGGTCGATTTCTCGAGTTCCTGCTCCACCGCGAGTCGCAGCTTGTCGAAGAACCACCCGCTCCGAAGCAGGAAATACACACCGGAGACCGCTACGGCTGCCAGGCCGAGCAGCACCGGAATGCCGATCCAAAGCGCCTTCTTGACGCGGCGGCTCATTGGAACGCCTCTTCGAGGAATCGCACTCTGGTTCGGGCGCGTGTCTGTTTGAGCCACTCGTCCATCGATTGATCGACCTTGGTTTGCAGCAGAACCTGCTCGATTTCTTCGCGTGCGTCGTCGAGATCGGGCGGCGTGACACCGGCCGCGTTCCGGCGCTCCCAGGCGGGTACGAACGTCTCCCGGTAGTAAATCTCCACCTCGCCATCGCTCACCGTGGAGCCCGGCCGGAAGCGCAGTTCGATGAAGCGCAAAATGGTCAGTTGGAACACCAGGTTTCGCGCCAGCGCGTCCGCGCCGACGCCGTACTTGGTCATGGCCGCCTGGAACTCCGCTTCTGTTTCACCACGATCCTTGCGGGTTCGCTCGAGCGCGGCCGATACCTCGGAGCCGCCGGGGAGGGTGAAGCGGCTCGCCTCCATCTCACGGCGCAGCAGCGTCTGTTCGATCATCCGTTCCGCCATGCGGCGGCGGTGGACCGGGGAAAAATCGGCGGGCTGGCGGTTCAGGAACGCGCTCACGCGGATCTGCTCGTCAATGGCGCTGAGCGTCACCGCCTGATTCCCCAGGGCCACAGCCACGCGGTCGACCAACTCCCCCGGTAGGGTGCAGGTCGCGGCGGCCAAAAGGAAGAGCGTTCGTATCATGTCAGAACGTTTGCCCGAGCGAGAAGTGGAATTCGAGAGGGTTGAGGCGTTGTGTGACGATCGTGCGCGGAACCACGGGAACGAATCCGTCGCGCTTTTCGAACTGGAAGCTGGGCGAGTTGGGCGCGTAGGCGAAGTCGATGCGCACCGGTCCGACGGGTGTGCGATACCGGATGCCCGCGCCCACGGCGTGCACCATATAGTCGAAGTCCTTGAAATCGCGCTGCTGAACACGGAACGAGATCGTCTTCAAGGAGGAGTAGACGTTGCCGGCGTCGTGGAATAGTACGCCTCCCACCGAGTCGCCGATGAGCGGGAACCGAAGCTCGAAGTTGGAGTTCAGCAGACCGCTGCCGCCCAGGGGGAATCCGGTGCGCAGGTCCCGCGGTCCCGCCTGATTGTCGGGAAAGCCGCGATGGCTCGAAGCGCCGCCCGAAAAGAACCGCTCGGGCAGCGGAACCTCGCTGACTCCACCCACGGTGAAGCTGTTGAGCCAGCCCACCGCCACGCTTCTTGCGAGCACGACGTCCTTCCACACGCGGTGATAGGTCGAGTTGCGCGCCAGGACCCGGGCGTAGTCGGTCTGCGACGCGAAAATCTTCGATGCGAATCCGAAGTCGATTGTATTGTAATAGCCCCGCTTGGAGTCGATGGGATTATCGCGGCGGTCCTGGATGAACGTGGTGGACGCGATGCCGACGCGGCCGGGCCGGGAGAAGATCGGCACCAAGTCGTCGTCGATGGCGAGCGACGAGATGATGTTGCGGCGGTAGGTGAACCGGCTTTGGAAGGTGACGTCGCGCGACACCCGGTTGCTGAGCTGCACAGAGCCCTCCTGGCGCGTCGCCTGAAAAGTCCGGACGTCCAGCGACTGATCGTACAGGCCGCTCACGGTGAGAGTGACGTTGTCCGATCCTTTGAACTGCGGAGCGATGTAGCTCGCCAGAACCCTCTTCTGGATGTTCGACACCCTCGTTTGGAGGCTGACCGAGTGCCCCGTTCCGGCGAAGTTCGTTCGCGTGATGCCGAGTGAAGCTCGCGGGCTGAAGCCCGGCTGACCCGCGGGAGCGTCGAAATTGGGCGTTCCACTCCCGATGCGCGCGATCTCGGCCCCGAAACCGAAGTTGATCGAGTACTTCCGCGCCTCTTCGAACTGGTACAAGACGTACTTCCCGGACTCGGTCCCGTCCGGATTCTGAACCGCCACATCCACCCGCGCGAACACTCCCAAGTCATAGAGGCGGCGCTGGCTTTCCACCAGGCGGGCCTGCGAGAGCGGCTCTCCCGGAGTGAGCCGGATGCGGCGCAAGACCATTTCGGGGTCGCTGACATCCAGCCCGCCGATCAGGAAGTTGCGCACGAACTGAGGCGCACCCTCGACGACAGTCAGTTTCAGGTCCACCCGGTTGGCGTCGCGGGCGGCCGCGACCTGCCAATCGAAGGAAGCGTTCGGATATCCATTGTTGTAGTAGTAGGCGAGAACGTTGTCCCGGTCCGCCGCGAGGCTGGCCTCACTGAACGGCTGGCCAGGAGCCGATGTGACCATCTGATCGATCTCGGCTTCGTGCGCGGCTGACACGCCCTCGATTTGACGCCGGGCGATCAGCCACTGCGGACCTTCCTCGATCCGAATGCCGAGTTGGAGCCAATTCGGCTTGCCCGGCAAACCGCGTTGGAGGTCGGAGCCGATCTTGACGCTCCGGAAACCGTTGGAAACGTAGAGCTCACGGATGGAGTCGATGTCGTTGCGCAACAGGGAATCGCTGAAACGGCCACGCCGGTAGCGGAGACGCGTCGCGGGCGTGGTCAACAAGCGCTCTCGGATAGTCCGCGCGTCGAAGTAGGTATTCCCCTGGACGGAAAGCCGGGCCAGCTTGAACCGGTCGCCGCGATCGATCGTGTAGACGATGGCGCGGCTGCCGTCGGTCTCTGTCTCGGTGGTGAATTCCGATTTCGCTTCGAAGTAGCCCTGTGCACGGAAGTACTCGGTCAGGTTCCTGGCCCCTTCGACGATGAGGTCGCGGTCGGCGGACTGCTCCTGATAAATCGGAACCAATTGGCGTATGCGGCCCCGAGAGACTTTTGCTCCGTCGGTCCGCACCCGCACTTGGGGACCCGCCTCGACGGTCAGCTCCGGGCGAGCCCGTTGCACGGTCGGGAGGTACTCCAGGTTGTCGAGCGAGATCTTGCTTTGCAGGTAATCGCGCTTGGCGAAGCTTCGGCGAACGCGGTCGAGCCCCTGCGCGACGCGGGACTCCGTCACGGGCTTCCATCCGAGCAGTCCCCAGAGCCTCGGCCAGTTGGTGGACTGGATCACGCGAGGAATCTGACTGGCTTCGAGCCCCTGGATCGACGGCGTTGTGAAGCGGGCGCGCGGACCGGGGTCGATCCGGAAGTCGATGTACACCTGTTGGGTGGGTGCGTCGTACTCGAGCCGGGGATCGATCCGGGCTTCGAAGAAGCCGTTGCCGTCCAGCTTTTTCTCGAGGTTGGCAGTGGCGGCGCGTACATCGTCCGTCTCGAACCGGGTTCCGAGCGCGAGCTTGGTGGCGTTGACGAGTTGGCCCTTGTTGGGGGGGTCCGGCACCCCCTCCACGGTGACGCGGCCAACGAACCAGGTTCCTTTCGTCTCGAACCGGATCGACACTCCGGTGGCGTCCCGTTCCGCGTGAACGATGACATCTGTATAGCGGCCCGTGGCGTAGAGCCGTTCGATGGCCTCGCGAACGGCGGACGGGTCCAGAGCAGAGCCCGGCCGGAGCCCGACGAGCAACTCCAATTCCTCTTTGGGGATCGGCTGTTCGGCCGGATCGAACCGGACGGCGGAGACGGGAAGACCGGCGAAACCCGAGTCGGCGGCGGTGGCGATAGCACCCAGCGACCATGCCACGAAGGACACCATCGCTCGAACGCCGTACCAGGCCACTGTCAGCCATCATAGCAACGGCTGTTAGGATGGTAATTTGCCGACTTCCGAACGCTATTCCCGGCAGGTGCGATTCTCCCCGCTCGGCGAACAGGGGCAGAGCCGGCTGCTCGAATCCAGGGTGGCGATCGTGGGGTGTGGCGCTCTCGGGACCTACCATGCCGCGGCTCTGGCGAGAGCCGGCGCCGGATTCCTTCGCATTGTGGACCGCGATTATGTGGAGTGGAACAACTTGCAGCGGCAGTGGTTGTTCGAAGAGGCAGACGCCGAACAGGCACTGCCAAAAGCGCAAGCGGCGGCGGCACGGATCGCCCGGATCAACGCGGATGTGGCGGTGGAGCCCGTGGTCGCGGACCTGACCTCGCGGAACGCGGAGGAACTGCTGGGCGAGGTGGACCTGATCCTTGACGGGACCGACAACTTCGAAACCCGCTATCTGATCAACGATTTCGCCGTTCAAGGCGGCGTTCCCTGGATCTACGGCGCCGCTGTCGGCAGCTACGGGCTGACGATGCCGGTGCTTCCAGATCGGACCGCGTGCTTGGCTTGCGTCTATCCCGAGGCCCCGTCAGGCGCCCAGCCTACGTGTGAGACCGCAGGCGTCCTGAACACGATCACATCGATCATCGCGGGTCTCCAGGTCAGCGCGGCGCTGCAGATCCTGTCAGGCAACGAGTCCGCGGTTCCCCGGAAGATAACCACGGTTGACGTCTGGACGGGATTGATTCGTCAGGTCGCGCAACCGGAGCGGCAGGCGGGCTGCCTCGCATGCGGGCAGCGGAGGTTCGTCCATCTCGAGGGCCGCAAACGAGCGCCGATCAGTCTATGCGGGCGAAACGCCGTGCAGATCCACGAGCGCACCCGCCCGGTCGACCTGGTGGATCTGGCGGACCGCCTGTCCGCCATCGCGCCAGTGAAGGCCAACGAGTTTGCGCTTCGGTTCTTTGTCGATTCATATGAAATGACGATCTTTCCAGATGGCCGCGCGATCATCAAAGGCACGAACGACGTGGGAGTGGCGCGCAGCCTCTACGCCCGCTACATCGGCGCTTGAACCGCCAGTTCTGCATAGCCCGCGAGAAATTCCCAGGAATATGGAGGAGCGGAGCGGGACCGCCGAACATATTCCCGGAGACGCTGGATGCAATCTGCCCTACTGGGGCGGCTCCGGCAGCTCTGGCCCCTACTCCCTCCCGCAGCCGTCGCGCTGGCAAGCCTGTTCGCCGCCCCGTCGAACTCTCCTCTTTCTGGCCAGACCAGCCTGACCCCGCCCGTCTTTCCCATCGCTTTCTATCCCTCCGGTTCGCAAGAACCGGGCCAACCTCGCTTCCTTGCTCGCGGTCCACGGTTTTCGGCGGTCCTGTTCCCGGACCGCGTGTCGCTGACAAGCGATGGCTCGGAGGTGACGATCCGGCTGGTGACTGCCGCCGGGGCAGTCATGGAAGGCCGGGGCCCGCTTCCTTTCTCTTCGAATCACTTTACCGGCCAGGACAGCCGCCAATGGCGTCACGAAGTCCCGATGTTCCAGACCGTGCTCTACCGGGAAGTGTGGCCTGGCATCGCGATGACCTACGGCGCGTCCGGCAGGACGCTCAAGTCGGAGTTCGTCGTGGCTCCTGGCGCCGAGCCGTCCCTCATTCGCCTCCGGTACGAGGGAGCGGTTTCGGTCGACATTCAGCAAAACGGCGAGCTTCTCGTCACCACTCCAACCGGCGAGCTTCGCGAGCAGGCGCCGGTTCTTTTCCAGAAGGCCGCCAACGCAACCGTTCCCGTGAGGGGCCGCTTCCTGAAACTCGGCGTCCATGAGGTGGGTTTCGAGACCGGCCCGTATGATCGAACCGCCACGCTCTGGATCGATCCGGTGCTATCCTTCAGCACCTACTACGGCGGATCCAGAAGCGAAAGCGCAACCGCGCTGGCGACGGATTCCTCGGGCAACATCTACATGGCGGGCTGGACCGAATCGGGCAGTCTCACGGGACGTTTCCTCTACCCGTTCATGGGGTCCGTCGACGCGTTTGTCGTCAGATTCGACCCGAGCGGACGCGTCCCCAGCTACCTGACGTACCTGGGCGGCGCGGGGGATGATCGCGCACTGGCGATCGACATCGACGCCGGTCTCGGAGTCTGGATTACCGGCCACACGACATCCACGAACTTCCCACTGGCCGGAGTCGGGCAGGAACTGCGTCGCGGCCCCCGCGATGCTTTCGTCGCGCAGTTGGGGCAATCCGGCACGTTCCTGCGCTCGAGCACCTATCTCGGCGGCAGCGAGTCTGAAGCCGGAACCGGCATTCGAGCCGATCCGGCGGGTGGTGCGTGGGTCGCCGGGGAGACCACCTCTCCGAACTTCCCCGTAATGTCCGCCTACCAGAATTCGTTCCGGGGTCAGCGCGATGCGTTTCTGGTCAAAGTGAATCCCGACGGCTCGCAGGCGATGGGGACCTTCCTCGGGGGCGCGTCCGACGACCGGGCCACGTCGCTCACCCTGACCACCAGCGGCGTCGTCGCCGGAGGCTGCACCAAGTCCAGCGACTTCCCCACGAGATCGGCGGTCCAGCCCGCGTTGAGCGGAAGCCAGGATGGCTTCATCGCCGCGTTTACGACCGCTGGCGACGATCTGCGTTTCTCCACGTTCGCCGGCGGGTCCGGCACGGACTGCGTCAACGCCTTGGCCTCGGACGCGGCAGGCAACCTATACGCCGCCGGCTCGACGGCTTCCACTAATTTTCCCGTTGCGGGCGGTTTCCAGAACACCGCTGGCGGAGGTGGTGACGGGTTCGTCGTCAAGCTGGGGCCAGCCGGGGTGCGACAGTGGGCCAGCTACCTCGGCGGCAAAGGCGTCGACCATGCGGCGGGAATCGCCGTCGATGCGTCGCAGCGGCCCTGGGTGGTAGGACATACGGCATCCGCGAACTTCCCCGTGGCTCAGCCGATCCAGGCGGCGCACGCGGGTGGGGCATACGACGCCTTTGCTGTCCGGGTGGAGAGCTCCGGCGCTGTCATCGGGTTCGCCACCTACTTCGGTGGACCGGCGAGCGACGCCGCGCTCGCGGCCGCCGTCACTCCCAGCGGCGACCTCGTTGTCGCCGGATCGACCTTGTCAACCGCCTTCCCAACCCGGGACCCTTACCAGGGCGCTTCCCGGGGTGGCATCGACGCCTTCCTGGCAAGGATCACGTCGCAGTGAAGCTACCGCGCCGCGTACGCTTTGGACTTACCGTTCCGGGAATTGGTCACCTTGAACGACCCGTTCGACTCGGCCGACACAGTCAATCCGAAACCCGTGGATTCGTCCAGGTTGGCGATCATGTCCTCGGCGACGTTGCTCTCTTTTCCGCCGGCCACGGCAAAGTGGACCTGCCACAGGTCCTCGAGGCCCGGAGACTGGCGGATCACACTCCACGCCGGAGCCGCGCCCCCCTTCTTCGAACCGTTGTTCATGATCGCGACGCGGGGAGCAAGTGCGTGAACGATGCCGGCCGGCCCGGAAGCATCCATCCCGTGGTGCGTCGTCAAGTACACGTCGATTTTCCCGATGCGGTTCTCGGGGCAAACCAAATCGATCTCCTTGTTCCAGGTGAGGTCGCCGAGATCGAGGAACCGGAACTTGCCGTACTCGAGAACGAAGCCGAGCGACCGCGCGTTCTCGGTGGGATCGGCCGCTTTGCGCTCGGCCTGGGCGCAGGCGGGGTTCGGCGCGCCCGCTCCCTTCAGCGGGCTCGCGATCTGCTCGCCGCGGGCAACCACGACGCGAACCTCGGCGCCCTTCAGCGGAATCCTGTCGCCAGGCTTCACCACCAGATGCTTGCCCTTGGCAACGGCCCGGTTGTACGATGCCGCCAGTTCGTCCGCCGCGGCGCCGGTCTCGGTGTTCGGGCCGTGATCGACGAACGTGCCCACCGGAAACATCGCGGCCAACTGTTCGACGCCGCCGACGTGATCGCGATGATAGTGCGTTATCGCCAGGTAGTCGATGCGCTTCAAACCCGCCTTCTTGGCGGCCTCGACGATCCGCTTGGCGTCGCGGCCATCGAAGCCGGGCCATCCCGCGTCCACCAACAGCGACTCGCCACGAGGAGTGACGATCAGCGTGGCCTGTCCGCCTTCGACATCGACGAAGTGGATGTCAAGAGTTTTGGCGTCCAAGGGCAGCAGGGTCATCCCCGCCAGGCAGGCAATCCGAAGGAAGTTCTTCATCAACGAGATGCTACCACCGCCGGAAACCGCTCGGGGGGAACATCGGCGGCCAGGATGACGTATTCTAGCTCGAGGAAGCCATCATGCCCTTCTGCACCCAGTGCGGCAAACAGATCTCGAACGCCGACCGTTTCTGCCCGGGGTGCGGCACCGCCCCGAACGCCAAGCCGCCGCAGCCCCCCGCCTCCAGCGGCGATTTTCTTGCCGGCCTGAGTTCTCGCACCGCGTCGATCCTCTGCTACGTACCCGTGGCCGGGTGGATCGCCTGCGTGGTGGTGCTCGCGACACAGCGGTTCCAACGCGAGCGCATGGTCCGGTTCCACGCCTTCCAGGGCCTCTACCTGTTCGTCGCGTGGCTGCTGATCGACCGCGTCATCGGACCGGCTGTCCGAGCCTTGACGCTCGGCAACCTCGGAATCGCCGCGCTGCTCAAGGCCGCCGTGCTGGCGGCGTGGATCTTCATGCTGGTCAAAACGAGCCAAGGCGAGGAATACCATCTTCCCGTCTTCGGCGAACTCGCCGACCGTTCCATCGCCGAACAGCGGTACTAGCCGCCCCGGCGCTTCTGTCCGGTGCTCGGCCGGATTGAGTTTGCATCCAAAGTACCCTTGGCTGGTTATTGCTAGAGCCGCAGACTAGAATTGCTAAGGTCTCTACCCATGCAACCAGTCGAAATGGAGCTTTGGAAGGCGAAAGACGTCGCCAGCTTGCTATCGTTAGTCGAAGCGGACCGGCGTTACTTCCAGGAAATGGTGGCCGCCCTACCGGTACCCGTGGCCGTCGTAACGGCCGAGTTGACTGTCTCTTCGAGCAACCGCGCCTTCCGCGATCTGTTCAATGTCCGGGGGAACGAACTCGCGGGGACCATCGAACAGATCCTGCAGGCGCCGGAACTTACGGCCAGGGTCAAATCCGTCCTGGAGAGCCGTCTTCCGGCATCGGGCGAATTCAAGCGGGCGGGCCGGAGCGTCCCGTTCACTCTTCAACCCATGCGTCATTGGGAAGAAGAGGAGGTCATTGTCGTTGTGCAGGATGCGCGCCCGGCGCCCGGCCCGGTGGCGATCCCCGCGCCCCCGCCGCCGCCTCCCCCTCCTCCACCGCCTCCTCCCGCGCTGCCGGACCTGCCCTTTGCCGTTTGGTCGGTCGACGCGGCCGCCATGCGCTTCGCCTCCGACGCTCAGATCGGCGGGCTCGAGGTCTCGGCGGACAACTGGAAGTCCGGCGCGGACTTTTGGCAGAGGGGCGGCGCCGCCGATACGGCCGCCATCCGCGATTTCTACCAGGCCGTTCTCGCCGGCAAACCTCTCGCATCCTGCGACTATCAGGCCTTCAACGCCGCGGGCGCATCGGTTTGGCTCCGGGACATGGTGCGGCCCGTCCGGGCCGCCGACGGCAGGATTCAACGGCTCGAAGGGGTGACGCTCGACATCACCGGCGCCCGGCGCGCCGATTGCCAGCGCTCCCAGGCTCAGCGCATCGAAGCGCTTTCGCGTCTCGCCAGCCGCGTCGTCCACGATTGCAACAACCTGATCATGATCATGGGAGGCTACGGCGAGGACCTGCTCCACGCCCTGCCGCCGGAAAGCTCCCTGCGCGTCAACGTGCAGGAGATTCTCTCCGCGGGCGACCGCCTCTCCGTCTTCACCCGGCAACTCAACACCTTCACCAAGCGCGCTCCGGTGCAGGTCAAGGCATTCGCTCTCGACGATTTCCTCGCCGGCATGCGCGATGAACTTGCCCGCCCGCTCCCGGCGAGCGTCGGTCTTACGATCGCCGGCCAAAGCGGTGCGCGCGTGCTCGCCGATTCCGCGCAACTCGGTTCGATCCTACAGACACTGGTCCAACGAGCCGCCGGCAGTCTCCACAACGGCGGTTCGATCTCGATCAAAAGCATGCTCTACCCCGCCTCCCACGTGCTGGCGGGTCTCGCGCAGCCGGTCACCCCGGGGAACTACGCACGCATCGAAGTGCGCGACACGGGCATCGCCATTCATCCCGACGTGTTGAGCCGCCTGTTCGAACCGGATACCTCGCCGGATCCGATTCGGCAAAAGCTGCCCGCCGCCTACCAGACGCTTCGCGACATGGGATGCGACCTCGAGGCCGTCTCCCACCCGCAACAAGGCACCGGATTCTACATCGTTCTCCCGTTGGCGGCCGAAGCCGCGCCCGCCGTTCCCCCGGCGCCTCCGCCTCCGGCGCCGGCGCCGAAGCCAACCCCTCCGCCGGAGCCAGCTCCCACTCCCTTGAAGGCGCGCGTCAAGGAAGTGGAAGACCGCCCGGTGGTGATGGCTCCGCTGTCGCAGAAACCGCTCGAGCCGCGGCCGCCCCAGCCTGCCGCTCCCCCACCGCCGCCGCCTTCTCCTCCGCCTCCGCCTGCTCCGATCCCGATGCCGTCCAAGGCGCCCGTGCCCGAACCGGCGCCGGCCGTGGCCGGTCCCGCTCCCTCGGCGAAAGCCACGGTCCTGGTCGTCGACGACGAAGCGGGCATCCGCTCACTGATCCGAAAAGTGCTCCAGCGCGAAGGCTACGAAGTGCTGGAGGCGACTCAGGGCCGCGAGGGTCTCGAGGTCGCCAAGGCGCACGCCGGCCGCATCCAGTTGTTGCTCAGCGACGTGGTGATGCCGGAAATGGGTGGAATCGAGTTCGCCCAGGCCTTGCACAAGGTCCGGCCCGACACGCGCATTCTCCTGATCTCCGGATACATGGGGGCCGCGGGTCTCGAGACTGAAAACCTCCCGCGCGGAACCGCGTTCCTGCAGAAACCGTTCACGCTGAACGCCCTCATCGCCAAGGTGAAAGAGGTTATCGGCGGAACCCGGCCCGCCGCTTCCTAAGCTCGCGGCCAGACCGCGGTCAGACCCAATATCGAACGTACGGCGGCGCGCCCGGTTGCGCCGCCGCCGCGTGATCGGCCTCCGCCGAATCGGCGCAATCGGGCCCATCTGGAAAGCGGTAGCGCGCTTCGAACGCCGGTTCCATTTCGAGACCCCATCCCGGTGCGCCGGAAAGCCGGTAGTGGCCATCCCGCACCACCAACGGATGTTGGAACACGCCGGCCTGCAAGAACTCGAGATATTCCAGCCAGCGGCCGTCGCTTCCGAACCAGGCCTGATCGAAAACCGCCATGGGGCCGACCAGTTGCCCCAACCCAATGCCTCCGCTGTGCGGACACACCGGAACGCCGAACTTCGCGGCCATGGCCACGATCGCGAACAGCTCGTTCACGCCGCCCACGCGCGCGCCGTCGATCTGGCAGTGCGTCAGTCCGCCGCCCGAAAGAAGCTGCTTGAACGTGACAGCGTCGGGGGCCTGCTCGCCGCCGGCCACTCCGATTCCGAGCGGAGCCAACGCCTCGCGCAGCTTCGCATGGCCCAACACGTCGTTGTAGGCGATCGCCTCCTCGATGAACAGCGGCCGGTAGGAGGCCAATTCCGCCATGTAGGACGCGGCGTTTCGCCAGTCGCCGAGATTCTGATTCGCGTCCGTCAACAGCAGGGCGTCCGGCCCGGTGGCGTCGCGGATGGCGTCCAACATGCGGCGGTCCTCGTCGAGCGCCCGCGCGCGGTCGTACTGTTGTCCGCGTCCCACTTTGGCTTTGAACGCTCGCGTGCCTTGCTCGTAGAGGCCGCGGCACAGCCGCCGCACCTCGTCGAGCGGACGGCCCGACCAGCCCGCCGTGCTGTACACGCGAACGCCGCGCTCGCCCAGCCGCGTTAGATTTTCCTCGCGCCGCCCGATGCGCGACCGCAGCATCTCGAGCAGTTCGTCCTCGGTCAGCGCGTCCCGCAGGTGATGGAAGTCGATGCACTGGACGATTTTCTCCGGCGGCAGGCTGGTCAACAGCCGCCACATCGGCACGCCTTCGCTCTTCGCCCAAAGGTCCCACAGCGCGTTGACAATGCCGCCGGCCGCCATCCGGAACGCGCCCAGGGCGAGCCACCGGAGCTGGTGATGCTCCACCAGAGCCTGCGCGAACAACCCCGGCTCGGCCACGAATTCCGCCAATGAGCGGCCCACCACGAAGCGCCCCAGCGCTTCGAGCGCCGCCTTCTGGATCTGTGTGCCATCGCCGATGGTGAACACCAGCGAACGGCCCTCGAGCCCGCCGTCCGTTCGCAGCACGGGAACCGCGCACGAATAGTTGGGAGCCAAGTGACGCGGGTCCGATCCCGCCAATCCCATGCGGACGGTCGGGTAGCGAAGGTCGAGGACCTCCAGGGAGACTATCTTCTGATCGTGCTTCACGCGGAATCTCCCATGATAATGCGAGGTCAGCGCGCCGTGTACCAGTCGCGCGCCTGGCGATACAGTTCCATCAGCCCGGGATTCGATCTCGCGGCCGGTTTCTCCATCAGTTCCGCCATCCATTCGGCGAAGTAGCGCGAGTCCGCCGAAGCGTCCTGCTTGCCATCCAGGAACAGCGGCGCGGTGTGCGCGAACCGGGGCGTCTCCTGGGTGCGGAGGAAGCAGCGGATCGCGGCCCATGCCCGGCCGCCGGCCGGGACGCGGAATCGTCCCGACGCGCCGGTTCGCGCCGCTACCTCGCCGCCCGCCACCAGTTCGCATCCTTCGATGGGCTCGCGGGCCGACGTGCGCACGGAGCCTTCCAGCCAATCGCCGTTGCGCCGCAACTCCCATTCGAGCAGGGGCCCGTTGGTCACGAAGCTACGGCCGTCGCGCAGGCCTCGATGCCACTTCTCCACCGTGAATTCACCATCGATCTTCACGTACGCGCGGTTGTAGCCCGGCGGATTCGGCAGCACGCCGCTGGCCGATCCGGCGGATGGCGGAACGCGAAGGCCGAGGTTCCAATACCGGTACAGCAACGACAACGAGTAATCGAGCATGCCTCGCGGACCCGGAAACTTCGCCGTGTCGCGCGGGCGGGCCCAGGCCTCGTTGTCGAGAACGCCATATTGATTAAGGTGGTTGTGCGCCATCCCGATGGAGTCGGGCGTCTCGAGCGCCATCATCAAGGGCGTCTCCCACCAGATCGGCTTCTCGAGGTCGAACCAGGGGAACGGGCCTCCCGTCTTCCGCGCGCGAGCCTGGCGCACGAACTCGATGCCGGGCGGCGTCCAGACCTCGTTGGTGCGCACTCCGGCCGGGATGAATTTTTCGAGCCCCAGCGGCTTGCGCAGTTGATGGAGCATCCACGCGCCGCCGCCTCGTTCGTCCTCGGCGTTGGCGACCGTCATCCAATGGGCTGCGGTCACGCGCCGCGCCGGATCGCTGGGGAACTCCTTGCCCGCCCAAAGATCGGTGCGATTCCACATCGTGAACACGGCGCCGTAGTTGAGATCCTCCGCTTGCAACAACGCGGGGACGTCCGCCATTGGGCGATGAACGTGAAGGTCGCCGGACCACCAGCCCTTGGCGCGCATGTTCGCCCATCGGCGAGGCCGAAGGTCGAGCGATGCGTCTTCCTTGACCTCGGCGGTTCGCTCGATGCGCTCGTATTCGAGCCCGCGTTCCACCACGATCCGGTATTTGCCGGGGCTCGCGTTGATGCGGAATCCACCGTTCGCGGTGAAGCTGCCCAGGTACCGGGACCGGCGCTCGGCTCCGGGCGCGCCGGCGCGAATCGAGCCGTCTGGCTGGCGCATGGTTCCATCGGGGGCGTGGATTTCGAATCGCGCCCAGGCAGGCCTTCCGTCGTCCCCGGTCACTCGCGTCTCGAGGGTCGCGGCCAAGCCGGCCGCGGCCGGAATCAGTGCGACCAAGGCGAGGCGCATCGGGCTATTTCGGCCGTCCCGAGCCCGCGGGTTCGATGTTGACGAGGGTCTCCCCTTTCGGCGGAGCTTGGCGCGCGGGCGGCGTCAGCCATTTGCCCGGCAGTCTGGCGAGATAGATGAGCCGCTCCATCGCGGGCAGCAGCCGCCGGACGGCGCCGGCGGGAAACAGCAGGCTGCCCGCCACCAGCAGCGGATGCGGGATCGTGGTGCAGCATCGCGAACAGATGCCGATCTCGCCCGCGCGGCCCGCGACGTGGAGCCGTCGCATGCGCTTCATCGAGCGCGAATCGAAAATGGCGGCTAGCGGAGACTCGAGCACGTTGCCCACCGGCTCGCCGCCCAGCATGTAGCTTTGGCAGCATGGATACGCGTCGCCGTTCCACTTCACGTACATCGCGCCGCGCCACAGGTAGTGACAGGGGTGCTTCCAATCGGCGGCGCCGTGGCCGGCGTCCGGGCGCATCAGGTTGGTTTCGTCCTCCTTGATGCGAACCTGGTCGACGCCGGGCGCGGCGGACCAGAAGCGGACGAAGTCGTCCACCTCGGCCGCGTTCCCTTCCATGCGAACCATTTGCACCACTACTTGCGGACCCCTGCCCCGTTCCTTCTTCATGCGCGCGAATCGAAGGAAGTTGTCGCGCACCTTTTCGAACTTGGCGCCCTTGCGATAGTACTCGAACGATTCCTTGGTGGCGCCGTCGAAGCTGAGCGTGATGTGGGCCAGCGGAGACTCGAGGATGCGCCGCGCCGCGCCCTCGTCCAGCAGCGTTCCGTTGGTCGAAAGCAGGGTGTGGATGCCGTGCCTCGCGCAGTGTCCCACTCGGTCGAAGATCTTGTGGTCGAGCAGGGGTTCGCCCAGCCCGATCAGCATCATGTGCTCGGCGGACGCGCCTGCCCCCGCCACCAGCCGCTGGAACACTTCGTCCGTCATGTCCTCTTTCGGCTGCTTGTACGTCTCGCGTGGACACATCGGGCAGTAGAGATTGCACTTGGCGGTGGTCTCGACGATATACTCCACCGGCAGAGCGTTGGTGGAGTCGCTCCGCCGAAGGTAGCTCCAAAGAAGTTTCGCCCTGTTCCAGGCGCGCATGTCCATTCTTATTCTATCCGGCGCCCCGGCTGCCGCATCTGGACCTGGGTGGATCCCCGTGTCACGACCTTGAACGACCGCCCCGTCCGCGCCGGGGCGAAGTACGTTCTTTACTGGATGCAGATGAACCGGCGCGCGCGATCGAATCACGCGTTGGAACACGCAGCGGCGCAGGCGAACCGCCTGGGGCTCCCATTGCTGGTCTATGAGGGGCTCACCTACCGCTATCCCTACGCGTCGGACCGCCTCCACGCGTTTCTGCTCGAAGGCGTGCCGGAAACGGTCCGCCGGTTGCGAGCCCGCGGGATCGGATACGTCTTCTACCTCCGCCGCCGGGAGTCCGATCCGGGCGACGTGCTCTACCGGATTTCCGGGGATGCCGCGATGGTGGTGGCCGACGACTATCCGGTGTTCGTCGCGGCCCGGCACAACGCGAACGTCCCGGGGCGCATCGGCGTCCGGTACGACGTAGTGGAGTCCACGTGCGTGGTTCCCGCGGCGTTGTTCGACAAGAAAGAGTACGGGGCCTACACGCTGCGTCCGAAGCTGCGGCGGGTGTTGCCAGAATGGATGCGGCCCGTCGAACGGGTTCCGGTGGAGCATCCGTGGACGGGGCCGGTTCCCGCGTTCCACACCGAAGTGACCGAATCCAACGCGCGCGGCTTGGCCGCGGAGTGCGACATCGATCACTCGGTGAAGCCGTCCATCTGCTTCACCGGCGGAGCGATCCAGGCAGAAGCACGCCTGCGCGCTTTCCTCGAAAGCGATCTGAAACGCTACGAGCGGGACCGGAACGAGCCGGCCGCGCACGCCACGTCGAACCTCAGCCCGTGGCTCCACTTCGGCCACATCTCGGCGCTGGAAGTGGCGCTGGCGGCGCGGCTGCACGCGAGCGAGAACGGACTGCCCGGCGAAGGGTTCCTCGAGGAACTGATCGTGCGGCGGGAACTCGCCTACAATCACGCGCGGCTGGCGGCCGATCCCGCGTCGCTCGATTCGCTTCCCCAGTGGGCGCGCGCGACGCTCGACAAGCAGCGCGCGGTTAGCCGCGAATTCCTCTACACCCCCGAGGAGTTCGAAACGGCGCGCACGCATGACGCGCTGTGGAACGCGTGTCAGACCGAACTGCTGCTGCGCGGCAAGATCCACGGGTATTACCGGATGTACTGGGGCAAGAAGATCATCGAGTGGTCCGCCTCGCCGGAAGAGGCGCTCGAGACCATGGTTCGCCTGAACGACCGGTACGCGTTGGACGGGCGCGATCCGAACGGCTACACGAACATCCTCTGGTGTTTCGGGCTCCATGACCGGCCCTGGCAGGAACGGCCGGTCTTCGGTATGGTGCGGACCATGACGCTCGGCGGAATGAAGCGCAAGACCGGCGTGGACGCCTACCTGCGGGAGATCGCGTGGCTGGCTGTACAATGAGGTAGTCATGCGCGTCACAGTAACGGGGGCCTCGGGCCTCATCGGCCGGCGTCTATCGGCCCGGCTCGAGCAGGCGGGCCACATCGTCCACGCCCTGGGACGCCGCCCGAAGGCGGGTATCGGCTCGGAGTTCTCGGTGTGGGACCCGGATAAGTCGATTCCCCCGATGGCGGCGATCGAGGGAGCGGACGCGGTGATCCATCTGGCCGGCGAGCCAGTGGCTCAGCGATGGTCGGCGGACGTGAAGCGGAGAATCCGGTCCAGCAGAGTGGACGGGACGCGGCATCTCGTCGAGGCCATCCGGCAGGCGGTGCGAAAGCCTTCGGTGCTGGTCTCGGCCTCGGCCGTCGGCTACTACGGGGACCGGGGCGCGGAAACTCTCGAGGAGCCGTCCGGACCGGGCAATGGCTTCCTGCCGGAAGTGTGCGTCGAATGGGAACGGGAAGCCCTGACCGCGCGGAGCCTGGGCGTCCGCGTCGCGCTGACGCGGATCGGTCTGGTTCTCGCGGCGGAAGGCGGAGCGCTCGAGAAAATGCTACCCGCGTTCAAAATGGGCGTGGGCGGGCGAATGGGCTCCGGCGAACAGTACATGTCGTGGATTCACGTGGACGATCTTGTGTCGCTTCTCGTTTGGGCGGTGGAAGATCGCGCCGCGCGGGGACCGTACAATGCCACGGCCCCGAATCCGGTCAACAACGCGGACTTCACCGTAGCGCTCGCCAGAGCCTTGCGCAGGCCCGCGATTTTGCCCGTTCCCGCCTTTGCGGCCAAGTTGCTGTTCGGCGAAATGGCGGAGATTCTGTTTCACAGCCAGCGGGCGATTCCGCGCGCCGCGTTGCAACAGGGATTCGTCTTCCGGCATCCCGAGGTTTTCGGAGCCCTGAGCGCCGTGTTAACCTGAAAAAGTCATGGCAATTCCAAACGCACGCCGGTTCCAAATCGCTGGACCGGCCGGACAGCGCGCAACCATCGTGGCCGTTCTTCCCAAGGGCGCCGACATCGATGCCTATCTGAAAGACGCGACCTCCCGCTTCGACTGGAAATCGCACACGGAAGCGCAGGCGCGGCAATTCAAGATCCGCGTCGGTCAGCAGAAGCAGAAAAAGGCCAAGTAAGGCGATGGATGGGGGGCTCCTTCGGGACCTCCCGCAGCCTTACTCGCGGAAAGAAGACGCGGCTTTGGCTCCCGCCAAGGCTCCCAGGACGTCTTCAAGGCGCGAGGGGGCTTGGCGGCCGGCGAATTGGCTTCCCAGAATCTCACGCGCGATCTCTTGCCGCAGGAGCACGGGCGCCCCGCCATCCATGCGTGCTTTCAAGCTCGCCCGGCCCCGCGACTGCGCCGTTGCCGTCAGCTCCCGCTCCCGCATGGCATCCTGGACGGCGGCATGGATGGCTTCATACCGGCGGAGTTCGGCCCGGCATTCCGGGCAAGCTTCCACGTGTCTTTGCGCCCACCAGCGCCTCAGGCGGCCCCGGCCCCCGAGGATGGCCAGGTGATCCGCCTCGCCGAGATGGGGGAAACGCCCGTTCACTTCGACCTGTCTTCCAGCAAGTGACGGTTCGCGTATAGTTTTCGCATCGCCCGGGCGATGAACGCTCCCACGGCGCCGGAGGTGATTCCCATCACTTCGGCTATCTCGCCGTACTGCATGCCTTCGGCGCGCAACTGCATCACTTCCAGTTCGCGCGGACTGAGCAGTCCGGGAAGCACCCTCTTCAGATCGGCGCGGTGAACCCCGTCGTCCGGGCGCGGAAACGGCAGATCGGTCAATGCCGCCGAGGCCCGCTCGGCCTCCCCGCGGAGCTGACCTTGCTCCTCGGCTCTCCCGAGTCCGTTCCGGATCGATCGAAGCAGCCAGATCCTCGGGTCTTCCACCTGGTTGCCCGCCAACCGGTAGGCGAAGTAGCTTAAGAAGCAATCCTGCACCGCGTCCTGCGACTCAGTATCGCCGCCGAGCGTCGCCATTGCGAAGCGATAGAGCGTGTTCGCGTGTTCGTCGTACAGAGATATCACCTCGCTCTCCAACGGTCCCGGTTCCGCCGGCCGGGCGGCCTCGGGCGCCGGGGAATCGGAGAGGGCGTCCTTGCCGTCTGGAGAGTCCGGGAAAGCCGCGAGGCTCCAGGGCAATATCCAGGCGCTCGATGATGGGAAGTCCATTCCGGGAGATCCCATTTTACACCCGGCCTGGACCGGCCAGCGCGCGTAGCGTTCCGGCGACGCTCCAAGCCTGCGCGATGCAGCCTCGCGCGGTATGCGGCGGTTCGGCGTCGGCGATTTCCGGGAGCCGCGCCCCGTATCTAGCCACCAGCCCTTCGAGCCAACTCGCCGCGGTGCGCCGGGCGGTGGAGCTTCCGCCGTTCACGCGAACGTACGCCTCGGCGAACGGAGCGAGCAGCCACGGCCAGACCGTGCCCTGATGGTAGGCGGAGTCGCGCTCGCCGGGGCCCCCCTCATACCGCGGCCGATAGCGCGAATCGCGCGGCGATAGCGTGCGAAGCCCGGCAGGCGTCAGCAGTTCGCGCTCCACCACGGCCACCACGCTCGCCGCGCGTGGACCATCGAGAATCGCGTGATGCAGGCTGACCGCGAAAATCTGATTCGGGCGGATCGCGGCGTCGGGTCCGTCGTCCCCCAACACGTCGTAAAGACAGCCCTCGGCGCCGTTCCAGAATCGCGCGAATCCGGCCCGGGCCGCGGCCGCCCGCTCGCGCATCTCGCGTTCCGCGCCCGGCAGACCCGCTCGCGCGGACAGACCGGCGTAGGTGCACAGCGCGCCGTACCAAAGCGCCTGGATCTCGACGGGTTTGCCGGCTCGCGGCGTCACCGGACCGGCGGCTGTCGCGGCGTCCATCCAGGTAAGCTGCGTCTCCGCCGATCCGCAACGAAGCAGGCCGTCGGCCTCGTCAACTCGAATCCCGTATCGAGTGCCGCGGAGGTGCCAGTCCAAAATCTCCGTCAGCACCGGATAGATCTCCCTGGCGAACGCGTCGTCTTCCGCGGCTTCCAGATAGGCGCGAACGGCTTCGAAGAACCACAGCGTCGCGTCGGCGGTGTTGTACTCGGGCCGCTCGCCGTTTTCGGGGAAGCGATTCGGCAGCATGCCCTGGCTCACGTGGGCGGCGAAGGCGCGCAGGATGTCGCGCGCGACTTCGAACCGTCCCGTGGAGAGCGTCAGTCCCGGGAGAGAGATCATCGTGTCCCGGCCCCAGTCGGCGAACCAGTGGTATCCGGCGATGACGGTCTTCCATTCGCCCCGGCTGGCGATGAACTTGTCCGCTTCGGCGGCGAGCGCTCCCTTGGCGGCGATACGCGCGCGCCGCGCCAGTTCCGCCTCGCGCAAGTGAGGCGCGGATGCGGCGTCGCGCGGCTCGAGCGACGCGATCACGGCCGCCGCGCCGCCCGCCCGCAGATCGAACCGCAGGACGAACGGCTGAAACAGATCTTCCTCGAAATCGAGACCCCGCTCGCTCTCGCGGTCGTATTGGAAGCGGTGGTACCAGTGGCCGGACAACGAGACTTCGCCGCCCGAGTGGGCGAATCGCAGCGCCGGAAGATCGCCGTACGGGCGCACGATCGCGCATCCGGGGGCGATCTCCACCCGGCGGTCGAGCGCGATGTTGGCGTGCGTCGTGCCGTGGTAGTCGCGGAAGGCGATCAGTGGCCGCAGTTCCAGCCGGACGTCCACCGGATCGCCGGCCAGGGCGCGCGCCGTATACTCCACCACCGTCATGTTCTCGCCGTGGACCATGAACACACGCTTCTCGATCTCCATTCCCTCGGCGTGATAGATCCAGCGTGGAAAGGGATCCTCGTGAAAACCGGCGATCAGCAGATGACCCTGAGGATGCATCGCGCCCGGATACCGGTTGGCGGACAGTTCCGCGCGGCGCCCGTCCACCACCAGAGTCTCCTCGAGCTTGGAAAGCAATACCGCGCGTCCGGCGGGAGGCCGGACGGCGGCCACCAGCAGCCCGTGGTAGCGCCGGGTGTTGATTCCCCAAGCGGTGGACGACGCGTATCCGCCAAGTCCGTTCGTTTCCAGCCACTCCCGGTGAGGGTCGATCATAGCCCTTCGCTCCATATTCTGCCATCCTGGTAGGAATGGCCAAAGGCAAACCGCGAGATCAGCGGCAGCACTCACCACTACAGCAGGATTCGTTCTTCCAGCGCCACCTTCCGGAATTCGCCGCGGCCGCGGCTCTCGCCATCGCGGTTTGGCTCGTCTTTTCGCAAACAGCGGCCCATGGCTACATCAATTTCGACGACCACGATTATGTCGCCGACAACCCGGCCGTCATGAACGGTCTCAGTTGGGAGGGCGTGAAATTCGCCTTCACCACTCCGTACACCGCCAACTGGCATCCGGTCACTTGGCTATCGCACATGCTGGACGTATCGCTCTTCGGCGACGATCCCGGCGCGATGCACGGCATGAACGGCTGGCTCCACGCCTTCAATTCGATTCTGCTGTTCACGTTGCTGCGATACCTCACCGGAGCCTTCTGGCGTAGCGGTGCGGTGGCGATGCTATTCGCGATCCATCCGCTGCACGTGGAGCCGGTGGCGTGGCTCTCCGATCGCAAGGATCTTCTCGCCACGTTCTTCTGGCTCGCCTCGGCGCTTGCGTGGACTCGCGGGATCAAGGAAGACCGGGGCGCGCGGTGGAAGATCGCGGCGCACGCGCTCGGCGCGCTGGCGATGATGAGCAAGCCCACCGCGATCGTGCTGCCACTGACGTTCCTGGTGTTCGACCTGTGGCCGCTCGGGCGCCTGACGCGTCTCGCCGATTTGGGCAGGCTCGTGGTGGAGAAGTCGCTATTCTTCGCGATGGCGGTGGGCGTCGCCGTCACCACCTACATCGTGCAGCGGAATCTCGGCGCCACTGCCGCGCTATTCGACGTGAGCCTCGACCGCCGCCTGGCGAACGCCGTCGTCTCCTACGGAACTTATCTGCTGCAGATGGTGCTGCCGTCGCCGCTGTGTCCCCTGTACCCGTTCCCTCCGGCGATTCCGTGGATCGCCGTGGGAGCGTCGGCCGCGGTACTCGTCGTGGCGACGGTGTTCGCCATCCGGCGCATCGCGAGCGAGCCCTACATCGCGGCGGGCTGGTTCTGGTATCTACTGGTTCTCGCGCCAATGGCCGGCTTCGTCCAGGTCGGCATTCAAGCTCATGCCGACCGCTACACCTACGTCTCGCTGATCGGGATCTTCTGGATCGCCGCGTGGGGTCTGCGCGACTGGCTCGGCGAAGTGGCGTGGCGGACGCCGATGCTCCGCGCGGCCGCTGTCGCGGTGTTCGCGCTGCTGGGCTACAAGGCGTACGCCCAAACCGCGCTCTGGGCCGACGACACCACGCTGTTCGGCCACACGCTCGCCGTCACCAAGGACAACCGGCTGGCCAATACGGTGGTGGGGCTGGCGCATCTTCGCGCGAAGAACCTGGACGCGGCGGAGTCGCATCTCCGCACGGCCTTGTCGCTCGAGCCGCGCTTCATGCCCGCCTACCGGAATCTGGCCGAGGTGCTCCACTCGAAGAAGCAGGACGCCGAGGCCTTGACGCTGCTGAACAAGGCGATCGCGATGGAGCCCGCCGGCTCGTTGAGCTACTTCTATCGCGGCCTGGTGAATCGCGCGCTGGGCAAGCCGGAAGAGGCCATCGCGGATTTCGAAAAGGGGCTGAAGATGGGCCTTACTCCCGACGAGGAAAAGCGCTCCTACCTCGAGATGGGCCTGATTCGCACCAAGGAAACCAAGCACGAAGACGCGCTGAAGTACTTCCAGAAGGCCGTCGAAGTGGATCCGCAATATTACCTCGGCTTGAAGAACCTGGCCTACTCGCACCTCTACGTGAAGAACATTCAGGAGGCCCGCAAGCGGTTCGAGTTCCTGGGCACGATCGCGCCCGGCGATCCCGATGTGCGCAACGTGTTGAAGGCGCTGAACCCCGGCAGGCGCTGATTTCAGCGGTCGACGGCAATCAGATCGCGTTTGATGGCGGCGAGATTCGGAACCCCCGCCAGTCCCATCGCGAGCGCCAGTTCGGCTTGCAGCAGCGTCAGCACCCGCGTGACGCCCGGAGTTCCGAACGCGCCCAATCCCCATAGCGGTGGCCGCCCCACGAACACCGCCCTGGCCCCTGACGCGAGCGCCTTCAGCACGTCGGTCCCGCGGCGGATGCCTCCATCCATCAGCACCGGAACGCGGCCGTTCACCGTCTCCACGATCGACGGCAGCATCTCGATGGTCGACGGAGCGCCGTCGAGATAACGCCCGCCGTGGTTCGACACCACGATCCCCGCCGCACCGTTCTCGACCGCCAGATTCGCGTCCGCCGGCGTGAGGATGCCCTTCGCCAGCACGGGGACCTTCGCGTACCCGGCCACCTGTCTCAGGAAGCTCCACGTCAGCGTCGCGGTGAATCGTTGCGGCAGGCCGTACCTGGTGTTGTCCGGCTCATCGGGCCGGCGGCGGCGCCCGGCGAGTTCGCGCTGCACCTCGGGGCGGATCAGCCGGTTTCGCAGGTCGCGTTCGCGGTGGGGAAAGTACGGCGCATCCACGGTGAACAGGACAGCCTTGCAGCCGGAGCCCACCGCGCGCGCCACGCGTTCGCGCGTCCCTTCGGCGTCGGGCCCGGCGTAGAGTTGGAACCACAGCGGACCGGTGGCCGCCTTGGCGATCTGTTCGATGGGAAAGCTGCTGGACGAACTCACCGCCATGATCGTCTTGGCGGCGCCCGCGCCTCGGGCGGTGGCGGGCTCGCCTTCCGGATGCGCGCGTCCATGCGAGCCGGTAGGCGCCACGAAGACCGGCATCTCGCTCTCGGTTCCGAACAACTCGATCGACATGTCGAGCCGGCTCACGTCCACCAGCATCCGAGGCCGGAACGTGATCCTGCCGAACGCCGACCGGTTGCGCCTCAGCGTGAATTCGTCCTCCGCGCCGCCCGAGATGTAGTCGTAGGCGTCGCGCGCGACGCGGTGGCGGCACGCCGTGTCGAAGTCGAACACGTTGATCATGTCGCCGATCGACAACGCGCGGCCCGGATCCTGCCACCCCGCCGCGACCGGCGATCCGGCGAGGAATCCCGCCAATCCTTGCAAATGCTCGCGCCGGTTCATGCCAGCAGCTCCTTCACGACCTCTCCATGGACGTCCGTCAGGCGGAAATCGCGCCCTTGATACCGATACGTCAGTTTCGTGTGTTCGATTCCCAGGCAATGCAGCATCGTGGCATGGAGATCGTGGACGTGAACCGCCTTGTCCGCGATGTTGTAGGAGAAGTCGTCCGTCTCGCCGTACGACATGCCGCCGCGGAAGCCGCCTCCCGCCAACCACGACGAGAAGCAGCGCGGATGATGATCGCGCCCGTAGGTATCGCGCGTCAGGTTCCCCTGGCAGTACACGGTGCGCCCGAACTCGCCGCCCCATACCACCAGCGTCGAATCGAGCAGTCCGCGCGACTTCAGGTCGCGCACCAGCGCCGCCGACGGATGATCGGTGTCGCGGCATTGTGGAGGCAGTTGCCGCGGCACCGACTCGTGATGGTCCCAACCCATGTGATAGAGCTGCACGAATCGCACGCCGCGCTCCACCAGCCGCCGCGCCAGAATGCAATTGGCCGCGTACGTTCCTGGCTTGCGCGAATCCGGCCCATACATGTCGAAGGTGGATGCGGGTTCCTTGGAAAGATCGGTCAACTCCGGAACCGACGCCTGCATGCGATACGCCATCTCGTATTGCGCGATGCGCGTCTCGATCTCGGGATCGGCATAGGCGGCGTGGTTCAGCTTGTTCAACTCCGAGATATCGTCCAGCATGGAGCGGCGCGTCTTGCCGTCGATGCCGTTCGGGTTCGACAGGTACAGCACCGGATCGCCGCCATCGGAGCGGAACTTCACGCCCTGATACTTCGAGGGAAGGAAGCCCGAGCCCCACAACCGGTCGTAGAGCGGCTGATCGAACGGGCGGCCCGATCCGCGCGAGATCATCACGATGAACGCCGGCAGGTTGTCGCTCTCGCTGCCGAGCCCGTAGCTCAGCCAGGCGCCCATCGACGGCCGGCCGGCGAGTTGGCTGCCCGTCTGCATGAACGTGATCGCCGGATCGTGATTGATGGCTTCGGTGTACAGGCTCTTGATCACGCAGATCTCGTCCGCCACCGACGCCGTGCGCGGCAGCAGTTCGGAGATCCACGTTCCGCCGCGCCCATGCCGGGCGAACGAGTATCGACTGGGCGCCACCGGAAACGCCTTCTGCTTCGACGTCATCCCCGTCAGCCGCTGTCCGCGCCGGATCGAATCGGGAAGCTCCTGGCCGAAGCGCTCCGCCAAGCCGGGCTTCGGGTCGAAAAGATCCAATTGCGAAGGCGCTCCCGATTGATGCAGATAGATCACCGCCTTCGCCTTGGGCTGGCGATTCGGAAATCCGGGCAGCGCTGGATGCGCCTTCGGAGCCGCTCGCAGCAGCCCCGCCAGCGCCGGCACGCCGATGCCGGCCGACGCCCGCGAGAAGAAGTGGCGCCGCGTGAGAGAGAGAGGGTTCATTGCTTGGTCACCACTTCGTCCAGATTCAGGATCACGCTCGCGGCCGTGGCGTATGCGGCCAGTTCCGCCGCGTCCAGCGACGGATCGCGCGGCGATTCGCCCGCCGCAAGCAGTTCCGCGGCCTCTTTCGGATGCGCGCGATAATGGGTCAGCCGCCGCTCCAACCCCGCCAGCAGCACTTCGATCTCGCGCCGTTCCGCCACGCGGGAGGTTGCCACGCGAAATCCGTGCGCCAGCCGCGTCCGGGGCGCCGCGCCGCCATCCAGGATCATTCGCTGCGCCAACGCTCGCGCGGCCTCGACGTAGGTCTCGTCGTTGAGCAGCGCCAGCGCCTGCATCGGCGTCGAACTGCGCGACCGGCGCACCACGCAGAACTCGCGGGTGGGCGCGTCGAACGTCATCAGTCCCGGAGGTGGAATGGTGCGTTTCCAATACGTGTAGAGACTGCGCCGGTAGAGATCGCCGCCCTTCGACCGCACGTACGCTCCCTGCTGCAACGCGACGTAATCCCACGTGCCCGCCGGTTGGTACGGCTTCACCGGTGCACCGCCTTCCCGATGCCGGATCAGCCCCGCCGCCGTGAGCGCGCTGTCGCGGATCGTTTCCGCCGGCAACCGGAATCGCGGGCCGCGCGCCAGGAGCCGGTTCTCGGGATCGCGATCGAGGAGCGCCGGCGTCGAGTTCGACCGCTGCCGGTAGACGGCGCTCGAAGCGATCAACCGCACCATCGCCTTGACGTCCCAACCGGTGCGCACGAACTCCACCGCCAGCCAGTCGAGCAGTTCCGGATGCGACGGCGGCTCGCCTTGCAGGCCGAAATCCTCGCTCGTCCTGACCAGTCCTGTCCCGAACATTTGTTGCCAGATGCGATTTACAGCCACGCGGGCCGTGAGCGGATGCGCCGGGTCCACCAGCCACCGCGCCAGGCCGAGCCGGTTCGCGGGCGCGCCTTGCGGCAACGGCAGGATCGCCGCCGGAACGCCGGGCGCCACTTTGTCCGCCGGCTTGTCGTAGGCGCCGCGCATCAGCACGAACGAGTCGCGCGGCGACGCCATCTCGCTCATCACCATCGTCGACGGGATGCGGTTGGCGATCGCCGTCCGGCGCGTCTGCATCGCCGCGAGTTCCTCGTTCTCCGCCCGGTAGGCGCGCAGCCCGCGGACGCGGAACTTCCGGTCCATCTCCGCCGGCCGCACCGGCCACTCGGACTGCGTAACCGAAACGCGGAACCGTCCCATCAGCCATCCGTCGCCATGCTCGTTGCCGAGCCGGATCGTCAACCGCGCGGACTTGCCATCGCCCGTCATGCGCGTCGTCTCGAGGATCAGGTGTTGCGGCTCGCCGCACTTGGCGCCCACCGACCACCCGCGCTGGATCTGTGGCTGCGGGCGGATCACGCGGTCGAGGAATGAGTCCTCGGTGGCGAAGCTCGCGGTGGCTTTGCTCAAGTCCACTGTCTTGCCGTTCAGCTTGGCTTCGAACACCGTCAGAGCGGATCGTCCCTTGGCGCCCCGGCCCGAGCAGCCGTCCGGCAACGACGGATCGGGCAGCAGTTCCACGCGGAACGCGGTTGCCTTGTCGAGCGAGACATCGGCCTCGATCGTGTAGACGTCGCGCTCCGGATGCGCGCCGCCCGCCAACGCCGATCCGTCCTCGAGTACGGTGAACGCGGAGCCGTTCGCGGCTTGGATCTTCGCGGGCCGAATCGTCTCCCATCGCGCGGCGGGAAGCTCGGCGGGCGGATCCGGCAGGCTCGCCTCCAGCGCGGCCAGAGCCTTCTTCCGTGCCTTGATCTTCTCGTCGATTTCCGCCAGCCTTGCCTGCGCCTCCGGATCGGGTAGTTCGAGGAATGGCTCGGCGTTCCCGCGTCCGTCGCGCCGGCCGCCCGTGCCCACCTCCTGGACGCCGTTGAACATCGCGAACATCGAGTAGAAGTCGCGCATGGAAATCGGGTCGTACTTGTGATCGTGGCAGCGCGCGCAACCGATCGTGAGGCCCAACCAGACGGTTCCGGTGGTGGCGACACGATCCACGATGTTCTCCACGTGGAACTCCTCGGCGATGGACCCCGCCTCCGTATTGATCCGGTGATTTCGATGGAAGCCGGAGGCGATACGCTGGTCGAGCGTCGCGTTCGGGAGCAAGTCGCCCGCGATCTGCTCCACCGTGAAGCGGTCGAACGGCATGTTGGCGTTGAACGCGCGGATGACCCAGTCGCGCCAGGCCCACATTTCTTTTTGCGGGTCCACTTGATAGCCGTGGGTGTCGGCGTAGCGCGCGCCGTCGAGCCAGTCCGAGGCCATCCGTTCGCCAAACCCAGGCGAATCGAGCAGG
Organism: Acidobacteriota bacterium; assembly: GCA_005808475.1. GTDB lineage: Bacteria > Acidobacteriota > Terriglobia > Bryobacterales > Bryobacteraceae > SYLY01. Next base: position 5,414 of record SYLY01000137.1, on the reverse strand, counting down.
CGGTCCACGGCGGCCTCGTAGGCGCGCGGCGAACGATCGGCGAGGAACGCGTCGAGTTCGGCGAGCGTGGGCGGCAGGCCGGTGATGTCGAGCGCCGCGCGCCGCAGCAGGATCGCGCGCGGCGCCTCGCCGGAAGGCGTCAGCTTCTCGCGATCCAATCGGGCCAGCGCGAACGCGTCCACCGGAGTCCGCGCCCACGCGCGGTTCGACACAGAGGGAAGCGGCGGCCGGGCCGGAGCGCGAAACGCCCAGTGCGTCTCGTAACGCGCGCCCTGGCCGATCCACTCGCGCAGCAGCGCGATCTGGTTGGCGGGCAGCGGTTCCGCGCCCGCGTACAGCGGCGGCATCCGCAACGCCTTGCTGGACGACGTGACGCGCTGGATCAGCTTGCTCGCCGCCGCGTTGCCCGGCGTCACCGCGCGGCGGGAATCGGATTCGACGTCGAGCCGCAGGTTCGCCTTCCGCGCCGCCTCGTCGGGTCCGTGGCACGCGAAGCACTTGTCGGACAGGATGGGACGGATATCGCGTTGGAAGTCCACCGCGGCGGCCACTGGGACCGCGATGGCCAGGCAGGCTGCAACTCGCATGGATTGCTGTCATTATAAGTGGACCAGGAGGATCGCATGCCTGACGATTGCCGGCCCGGCTGGGTGAGCGATTGGAGGAGTGTTGTCACCGAAGAGCGCCGCCTGCTCGGCGTGGATGGCAACCGTCTGCTCGACGGCGAACCGAAGCCCGGCGCGCTCTACATGGGCGTGTGCCTGTCCGGAGGAGGCATCCGCAGCGCGTCCTTCAATCTCGGCGTCCTCCAGGCGCTGGACGCCATCGGCCTTTTGAAACACGCCGATTATTTGTCCACCGTTTCGGGCGGCGGCTACATCGGCAGTTGGTTCGCGGCCTGCAAGAAAGAAGGACTGTCCATCCAGCCGTGGCTCGCCGACGGCACTGAGAACCCGGCATTCCGCCACCTGCGCCGCTATAGCCGGTACCTGACGCCCCAAGGCGGACTGTTGTCGGTGGACACGCTCACCATGCTCGCGATCCTGGTGCGCAACATGCTGCTCAACCAGGGCATCGTCTTCGCGTTCCTGGCGGCGGCGCTGTTGCTGCCCGCGATCGCACGCCAGGCGCTTTTCACCTGGCCCGAATCGTTCCTCCGCCCGGACGCCGTCCTTTGGGCCTGCTGCGCCTTGTTCTGTGGCGCGTCGATCTTCGCCGGCGTGTGTCTGCGCCGCGTGGGCGGCGAAAAGAGCGCTGGGCCGTGGCAGGTGTTCCTCGGATACGCGCTGCCGGTCAGCGTGCTCACCGTGGTGGTTTCGGCCTGTTACTGGAACTTCCGCGAGTGGATGATGCAGACCGGTTCCACCATACGCTGGATCGTGTTCGGCGTTTTCGCCCTGTCGGCCGTGGTGCTCGTGTTTTGCTCGGTGTCGCACAAGGTTCCGGTCTGGCGGCAGGCGCTGATCGCCGCGCTGGTCGCCGGGATCTGTGGCGGCGCCGCGTCCTGGCTTTCCGTTCGAACCGCCTTCATCGTGAGCGGCTCGTTCGACGTGAACGAAGCGGTGGTGGTGTTGCCCGCGCTGATGCAACTCTCCTCCGGCGTCCTGGTGATGATGATGATCGGATTGATGGGCCGCGAGCTCGAGGACGCGCGCCGCGAGTGGTGGAGCCGCGTCGGCGCGATGCTCGCCACCATCTCGATCGTGTGGGCGCTGCTATCCGCCATCGCTATCTACGTGCCCGTGCTCTGGAGCCAGTTCGGGGGTTTCCGCGGACTGGCCGCGGCGGTGGTGTCGTGGGCGGCCACGGGAGCGGCGGCCTACAAGTTCGCCACCGGATTCACGGGCGAACGCGACAAGGCCGACGAGGGCGAAGGCTGGCTCGCCACGGCCGGTGCGGCGGTTGCCGCGATCTTCGTGGTGGGGATGCTCTGCGGCGTCGCCATCGTCGATGCCAAGGCGATCGCCTTCGTCGCGGACACGTTTTGCCTCCGCGGCGGCGCCGGCCTTTGGACGCTGTTCGGCGTGTTTGTAGCGGCGGTCGGCGTGTTCGGCTGGCGTTTCGACGTCAACGAGTTCTCGTTGAACCACTTCTACCGGAACCGTCTGGTCCGGTGCTACATGGGCGCGGCGCGCCCGCGCGACAAGCAGGACCGGCTCACCGGCCTCGACTTCGCGGACGACTTCGATATCGGCGAGATCCTCCCTGGCACGAAATATCGCGGCCCGTTCCACATCGTCAACACGTCGCTGAATCTCCCCAAGCCCACCGATCTGGCAGTGCAGGACCGCAAGGCGGATTCGTTCGTCATCACGCCGAAGTTCTGCGGATCGGCCACCACCGGATACTGCAAGGCGGAAGGATACAACTACATTCCGCCGGCGACAGTGAAACTGGGAACCGCCGTGGCGATCTCCGGCGCCGCCGCCAGTCCCAACATGGGCCACTTCACTTCGCCCATGCTCGCGTTTCTGATGACGGTGTTCAACGTGCGGCTCGGCTGGTGGTCGCAGCATCCCAAGCACGGTTGCGACCGGTCCGCTCCGCCCTTCGGATTCTTCTATCTACTGAAGGAGATGTTCGCCGCCGCGACCAACAACGACGAGTTTCTGTACCTGTCCGACGGCGGCCACTTCGAGAATCTCGGCGCCTACGAACTGATCCGCCGCGGTTGCCGGCTCGTAATCGTTGGCGACGGCGAATGCGATGGCGGCTACAAGTTCGGCGCGCTGGGCAACCTGATCCGCATTTGCCGCCTGGATTTCAACGTGGAGATCGTCATCGATCCGGCGCGCATCGCCGACCGGGGTCAAGGCCGCTTCGGCAAGGTTCACTGCGCCGTCGGCCGCATCAAATATCCGGATGGACCGGAAGGCATTCTGCTGTACCTGAAATCGTCGCTCACCGGCGACGAAACGCCGGATGTGCTCCAATACGCGAGCAAGGCGCCGGACTTCCCTCACGAAACCACCGCCGATCAGTTCTTCAGCGAGGAACAGTTCGAAAGCTATCGCAAACTGGGCGAGCACGTCGCGCTGGAGGCGCTCGAGACCGCCGTCGCCGACTGGCGGCTCGCCGAGCGCAATTGGCAGATCGTCAGCCAGGATCGCCGTTACCTGGAGCCGCTCCTGCTCGCGTTGAATCGCGTCTGGTTCGCACCTTCGAAGTCCGCGATCAACTTCACCCGTCACACCGCCGAACTGGTCCGCGTGTGGGAAACGATTCGCGGGAGCCGCCACCTCGGATTCCTGGACGCCCAGATCTTCCCCGCGTGGCAGGATCTGGTGGACGGCGCCGCCGTGTCGCCGCGGTCAGGCTCCAACCAGTGGCTGCCGACCAACGAGCGCGAGGTTCGGGAAGCGTTCTATCTCTGCCAATCGCTGATTCAGTTGATGGAGAACGTCTACGTCGACCTCAACTTCGAGGAGGAATCGGCTCACCCCGACAATCGCGGCTGGATGAACCTGTTCCGTCACTGGACTGGATCGGGCATGATGCGCGTCGCCTGGGCGTTGAGCTGCCAGACCTACGGCGCCCGCTTTCAAAGCTTCGCCCGCCGCGAGCTCGATCTGACCAACGCCGACGGCATGGAGTTCGACGAGAACTTCCGCCCCAACGAAGTCGAGATGAAGCGGTACGAGACGGAGCGCGCCGCGCGCCCGTCGATGCAGGAGTCGCGGCTCGTCGGCGTGTACGTCCGCGTCGACTCGGCGATCGGCGGCAAGCAGTTCCGCTTCCGCGTCGGCCTGATGGCGGTTACCCGAATCCGGCCGGACAAAGCGGATCAGCTCGAGATCGAGATCTTCCACTGGATGCGCATCCAGAATCAGCTCCGCTCCATGGGGCTGGGAACGCTCGCCATCGATGCCTACGACCGGCTGCTGGCGGCGCAGGGCGTTCGTCTCGCAAGGGACGGTACTCCCAACCCGCTCGCCGTGAAGGACGAAGGCCGGGCCAGGGCGGCCGACTGGTTCAGGCGAAACCTGCGCACCGGCCTGTGATCAGGGCTTGTCGAACGTGAAGATCGTGCCGCCGGCTTCCACCCGGAGCGTGCCGGGTCCCAGCGGTTTGCCGCCGTTGATGAAGAAAACCGCCCCGTCGGTGGACTCGCCCGCCTTCAACCGCACCGGCGCCAACACGATCGCGGACGCCGCCGCCGCCGCCTTCAGCTTCGTCGAATCCACGATCGCCATGTAGTTCTGGCGCCGCGCCTCGTACCCGTTGGTCGACTTGATCCCCTTCATGCCGTAGAGCCCGGATTCGTACGTGGTTACCAGCTTGATCACGTCGTCCCGGCCGCCGTGTTCCATGAAGTTGCTCACCACGTCGCGCGCGCGCAGACCTGTGAGTACCGTGCCGTCGGATCGCGTGTACTTGAAGTCATCCGGCTTGAACTGCCACGACCGTTGCGATCCGTTGGCGAGCGCCACCTGCATGACCGTGTATTCGCGGATCTGGACCGGCAGCATCGCGAACATCAGCGTCACGCCGTTTCGCGTCAGCGTCAGGTAGCGCAGCCCACCCGATTCGAATTCGATCGCTTGGCCGCCCAGGCGCACCGCACCCAGAGCAGCCAAGATCAGCCGGCGCCTCGCGATCATTCTTCCATCATATCGCCGCATGGTATCCTGGGACCGGAATGGGAAACTCCGGGGTAAATCCTAGCAAATACGGACTTTCGCGACACGGTATCGAACGGTTCGGCGAAGCGCATTGGAACTGGGGCCCGGAACGGCTGGTGGAACGCGCCCTCGGGAACGGCGAAGGCAAACTCGCCGCCAACGGAGCGCTGGTGGTCCGCACCGGGCAGTTCACCGGGCGCTCTCCGAACGACAAGTTCGTGGTCCGCGACGAGGGTACCGAATCGACGGTCAATTGGGGCGCCGTCAATCAGCCGATGTCCTCCGAGCGTTTCGACGCTCTCTTCCGCCGCGTGGTTACTTCGTTCGCCGGCAAGGAACTGTACGTTCAGGATCTGGCCGCGGGCGCCGACGCCGAGTATGGTCTGAAGGTTCGCGTAATCGCCGAACTGGCCTGGCACGCCCTGTTCGGACGCCAGTTGTTCCTGCGTCCGCCAGCCGGTTCGCTGCATGACCACGTGCCGGACTTCACGCTTGTCTTCGCGCCGAACGTGTCCGCCGATCCCGCCGAACACGGAACCAACTCGCCCACCTGCATCGCGCTCGATTTCACGCGCAAGGTGGTGCTGATCTGCGGCACATTCTACGCCGGCGAACTGAAGAAGAGCGTCTTCACGATCCTCAATTATCTTTTGCCCGATCGCGGCGTGTTCCCCATGCATTGCTCCGCCAACGTTGGCGCGGACGGCAATTCGGCGCTGTTCTTCGGACTGTCGGGCACCGGGAAGACCACTCTGTCGGCGGATCCCGGACGCGGCCTGATCGGCGACGACG
>SYLY01000136.1 GCA_005808475.1 Acidobacteriota bacterium | reverse complement strand
GGCCCGGCGCCGCCGCAACCCACTGGGCGCATTGGACTTGCAACGCAGGCTCCGCGCATTGGCGTTTGCCGCCCATGGCCGCCGCCGCGGCCATGGCATGGTTGCGCGCGGCCATGCTACTTGCACCACGGGCTGCTAGCCCGCCAGATAGCAGCTCAGGACATGTCGACGCGGCGGCCGGCAGGTCCGGTGGCGGGAGTCGCGGCTTCACGGCGTTGGCGGGTGCGCGTGGCTGCCTGGACGGGAGCGGCCGGCATCGGCGGCTCGTCCACGATCGCGGGCGGATTGTAGAACACCAGGCGGCCACAGCTCTCGCAAACGATTAGTTTGTCGCGGCGGCGCAGGTCCTGGAACAATTGCGGACGCAACGTCAGATGGCACGCTCCGCACTGTCCCTTGGTCGCGTCGGTGATCACCGGACCCGCCGGATAGCGCCGGCAAAGACGCTCGTAGAGACTCGCGCCCTGGCCTGTCAGCTTCTCCATCGCCCCCTTGCGCTCCGCCATGATCGCGGCGAGCTTCGCCTGATCCTCGGCCGAACGGTTCCGCGCCTCCGACTTCTGCGCCTCCACCTGCCCGTTTTCGGCCTTGAGAGCGGCGTCGGCGGCCTTGACGTTTTTTTCCAGGGCTTCGAGGCCATCCATCATTTCGAGGACGCGGTCCTCGATCTTCTTGATCGCCTGTTCGCAATACTCGATTTCGGTTTGGAACGCCCGGTATTGCTCGTTCGTCTTGGCGGACATCATCTGCTCGCGCAGCTTTTCCACCTTCTGCTTGTTCGCCTGAACGTCCAGGTCGGCCTGCTTCCGTTCCTTGAGCGCCACCGCCAGCGTGGCTTTATTGGCCTCGAGCCGCTTCCTGTGGCCCTCCAGCGTTTTCTCGATCGCCGCGATGTCCTTGGGGAGCAACGCGATTTCCTTCTTGAGTTCGCCGGCCCTGAGATCGAGTCCCTGAAGCGTCACGAGCAATTCGATGTCTTCTACCATCAGCTACCGAAGTGTAGCATGTCCGGGCCTCGCTACCTCGCCACCAGACGCCGAAGCGGCCTCGGAAGCGCGGAAATCGCCGTCTCCAGTTCCGGTACGTTCAATACGCGGCACAGCCAGAAAAACACGGCCATCCCCAGAACGACGCTCGCCGGCAGGCTGGCGATCGCCGCCCATTTGCCGTCGCCCAGCCACGTCTGGAACCCGAGCGAACAGATAGTAACCACCGCCCCCATGGCGAGCGACGCCGCCGTTACTCGAATCACGCTCGACCGCAAATCGCGCCCGTAAACGCCTCCGATCCGCTCCCGCAGAATCGCGAACTGGATCAGGAAACTGCTCAGGGTCACGATCGATGTGGTGAGAGCCAGCCCGGCGTGACCCAGGCTGGTGTAGCCGAGCAGCAGTTTTGCGGCCGCGAAGTTCACCACGATGGAACTGAGGCTCACCAGCATCGGCGTGCGCGAGTCCTTCAAGGCGTAGAAGGCCGGATTCAGCACTTTCAACGCGGCGTATCCGGCCAGCCCCACCGTGTAGCACATCAGCGCGGAGGCGGTCTGCCGCGTGTCGTATCCGGTGAATGCGCCACCCTGGTAGGTCGCCGCGATCACCTCGCGCGACAGCACCGTCAGCCCGATCGAACTCGGCAGCGTGAGCAGAAACACGACTCCCAACGAGCGGGACAGCGTGCGCCGGAATTCGTCGATGTTGCCGGTGGTGAGGCTGCGCGAAATCGCCGGCAGCGTCGCCGACGCCACCGCCACGCCGAACAAACCGAGCGGAAGCTGCATGAAGCGGAACGCGCACCCCAGCCACGTCACCGGGCCGTTGGCGCCGCGTACCGGGTCCACGATGTAGGACGCGAAGTGGCTGTTCACCAGCACGTTCACCTGCACCGCCGACGAGCCGAGAATCGCCGGACCCATCAGCCGTGCGATGTGCCGCAGTCCGGGATGCGATGGATCCCATGCCAGCCGGAACGAAAAGCCCTGCGCCCGAAGGCTCGGAACCTGCCACAGCAATTGCACCGCGCCGCCGGCGACCACGCCCCAGGCCATGCCCTCGATCGGAGAGAGCCCGATCGCGGGACCGGCCACGAATCCGAGGAACAACCCCGTCGATACCGACGCGACATTGAAGAAGAACGAAGCAAACGCCGGCACGGCGAACTGGTTGCACGCGTTCAACACCCCCATCGCCTGCGCCGCCAGCGCCACCAGCAGCAGGAACGGGAACATGATCCGCGTGAGATGCACGGCCAGTTCGTACTTGCCCGGCACCTGGTGGAATCCCGAACCGAACGCCTCCACCAGCCACGGCGCAACCAGCACGCCGATCGCGCACAGAGCGCCCACGAACAGGATCAGACCCGTTCCCACCAGATTCACCAGCCGCGCCGCCTCTTCCCTGCCCTTCCCCGTCAGGTACTCGGTGAACGTCGGTACGAACGCCGACGACAGCGCCCCCTCGGCGAACAGATCGCGCGTGAGGTTCGGAAGGCGGAAGCCCAGATTGTAGGCGTCGGTCTGCGCCGTGGCCCCGAACGTCTGCGTGATAATCGTTTCTCGAACCAGCCCCGCGACACGGCTCAGCATCAGCGCCGCGGACATGATGCCCGCCGAACGCACTACTCCCGCGGAGACCGCCGCGCTGGCCGCCGCCGCGCCGGCCGGTTCGGTGGGCGTCATCCCGGGAGTAGAAGGTGTGGTGCTCAGGCCGATCCGCCGTATCGTAGCAGGAACCGGGCGATGGTCCGGATCCCCGTGTGGAAATTCTCCAGCTTGAACTTCTCGTCGGGCGAATGCAAGCGGTCGTCGGGCAGGCCCAGCCCCATCATCACCGTGGGAATCCCTAAATGACGAGCGAAATCGCCCACGATCGGAATCGATCCGCCCGATCGAATGAACACGGTGGGCTTGCCCATCGTCTCCTCGAACGCCGCCGCCGCGCTCTCGATCGCCGGATGCTCGGGCTTCACCACCAGTCCGGGACCGGCGCTCAACACCCTCACGCTCGCTTCGATGCCCGGCGGCGTGTTCGCCGCCACCCACGCGCGGAACGCCGCCACTACCTTCTCCGGATCCTGTCTCGGGACCAGACGGAAGCTGACCTTCGCCAGCGCCTCGGCCGGAATCACCGTCTTCGACCCGGCGCCGGTGAAGCCGCCGCCAATGCCGTGCACTTCGAACGTGGGCCGCGACCATACGCGTTCGAGCACCATGCGGTCCGGCTCGCCCGTCAGCCGCGACGATCCCACCTCATCGGCCAGGAATCGCGATTCGTCGAACGGCAGCCGCTTCCAGCTTGCGATCTCCTCGTCCGCCGGCTCCTCCACGTCGTCGAGCACGCCCGGAATCAGGATGCGGCCTTCGTCGTCCTTCGCCTTCGCCAGCAGTTGCGCCAAACCGAACACCGCGTTCGGCGCCGCGCCGCCGTAGAGCCCCGAGTGCAGATCGCGCGACGGACCCTTCGCCGAAACCTCGAGGTAGATCAATCCGCGCAGTCCCACGCACAACGTCGGCAGACCGTCCGCGTACAGCGCGGTATCGGACACCAGCGCGACGTCGGCGCGGAGCTTTTCCTTGTTCTCCGGCACGTACCGCGCGATGGATTCGCCCCCCACCTCCTCCTCTCCTTCGATCAGCACCTTCACGTTGACCGGCAGGCTTCCATGCACCGCGAACAGCGTCTCGAGCGCCTTGACGTGCATGTAGAACTGGCCCTTGTCGTCGCAGGCGCCGCGAGCGTAAATGTTGCCGTCCCGAATCGCCGGCTCGAACGGTGGCGTGGTCCACAAGTGCAGCGGATCGGCCGGCTGCACGTCATAGTGGCCATAGCAAAGCACGGTGGGCTTGCCGGGCGCGTGCAGCCAATCGGCGTAGACCAACGGATGGCGCTGGGTCGGAACGATTTCGACGTTCTCGAGTCCCGCCTCGCGGAGCCGGTCCGCGGTCATCGCGGCCGCCCGGTCCACGTCCGCCTTGTGTTCGGGCAGCGTCGATATGCTCGGGACGCGGATCAACTCCAGCAGTTCCTCCAGGAATCGCCCGCGATGGGATTCGACATAGGCGTCGATAGTCATTGGTTCAACTCCGCCGCGATCGCGTCCGCGATGGTGCGTCCGTGAAAGCGTCCATTCTCGATGAAGATCTCGTTGGTATGCATGCCGGCCACCAGCACGCCGGCCAGATAGATGCCGCGCCGCGCGCTTTCGAGTGTAGCCGGATTGGTGAAAGGGCGTTGCGATTCCGGATCGAACTCGATCCCGTGCGCGGCCAGAAACTCGGTGTCGGGCCGGTAGCCGGTCATGGCGAACACGAAATCGTTGGGCGCCTCCACCGTCCCGTCCGGCGTGTCGATCACGATGCTGCCCGGCCGGATCTCGCGCACCGACGAGTTCAAATAGCCCGTGATCTCGCGGTTCTTCAGCCGGTTCTCGATGTTCGGGCGAATCCAGTACTTGATCGAATCCGACAGCGACGGCTGCCTGTGGATCAGCGTCACCCGCGCGCCCGTCCACCACAGCTCCAGCGCCGCGATCGCCGCCGAGTTCTTCCCGCCGATCACCGCCACGTCGTGGCCGTAGTAAGGATGCGCTTCCTTGTAGTAGTGGATCACCTTCGGCAGGTGCTCGCCGGGGATGTTCAGCAGGTTCGGCTTGTCGTAGTAGCCGGTGGCGAAGATCGTCTTGCGCGCGCGCCAGTCGATTCGCCGGCCCAGCCGGTCCTCGGTGTGCACGGTGAACGCGCCGTCCTCGCCGCTTACGCTCGACACCCGCGTGTACTGCTCGATCCGGAGCTTGTAATGATCGGCCACTCTCCGGTAGTACTTGAGCGCCTCGGCGCGAACCGGCTTCTCGTTGAGCGCCGTCATCGGAATGTCGCCGATCTCGAGCAGTTCCGGCGTGGTGAAGAAAACCATGTTCACCGGATAGTCGTAGAGCGAGTTCACCACGCAGCCCTTGTCGAACAGCACCGCGTCGATACCGCGCTTCTTCAACTCGATGCCGCAGGCGAGGCCGGTGGGACCGGAGCCGGCGATCGCGACGGTGCACTCGTTCAAAGAGCCGCCTCCACCGATTCGTAGACCTTGGCCAACGCTCCCGCCAGCGCCACCGCGTCCTTGCCGCCCGCTTCCGCCATGTCCGGCCGGCCGCCGCCCTTGCCACCCACCGCCTGCGCGACAGCGCCCGCCAGCTTGCCCGCGTGCACCTTGCCGGTGAGATCCTTGCTCACCGCGGACACGATCGCGAGATCGCCCTCCTCGCCCGACGCCAGCACCACCACGCAACTCTTCCACTTGTTCCGCAGCGAATCGGCGAGCGTCCGCATCTGCGCGCGATCCAGCCCGTCCACCCGCGTCGAAAGCACTTTCGCGCCCTTCACATCGCGCCCCTTGCCCTCGAGATCGCCGAGCTGCGCCTGCGCCACCCGCTCCTTCATCTGGTCCACTTGCCGCTCGAGCGTACGCTGCTGCGATAACAGCTTCTCGATATGGTCCAGCAGGTCGCCCTCGCCGGTCTTCATCGCCGACGCCAGCCGGTGGAGCTGCTCCGACGCATCCTGGAACCGCCGCAACGAACCTTCGCCCGTCACCGCCTCGATCCGCCGCACGCCCGCCGAAATGGAGCCTTCGTAAACCACCTTGCACAACCCGATATCGCCGGTGCGCGACACGTGCGTGCCGCCGCAAAGTTCGCGCGAAAAGCCGGGCACGTTCACCACGCGGACCTTCTCCGCGTACTTCTCGCCGAACAGCGC
>SYLY01000135.1 GCA_005808475.1 Acidobacteriota bacterium | reverse complement strand
CAGTCCTTGCGTCGGATGCTCGTGCGTGCCGTCGCCCGCGTTGATGATCGCGATCGTGGGCAGATAGCGCGCCAGAAAATGCGGCGCGCCCGACGCCGAATGCCGCATCACGATCCCGTTCGGACGCATCGCGCCGAGCGTGTTCAACGTGTCCACCAGCGATTCGCCTTTCGACACGCTCGAGCCCGACGCCGAGATCGATACCGTGTCCGCGCCCAGACGCTTGGCCGCGATCTCGAAGCTGGTGCGCGTCCGCGTGGACGATTCGAAGAACAGGTTCACCACCATCCGCCCGCGCAGCAGATCGAGCCTGGCTGGCGGCGCGTCCTGCTGCCGCTGGAAGTCCTTGGAGCGGTCCAGGATCGCCTGAATCTGATCGCGCGGCAGATCTTCGATGCCGAGAAGTCCGCGAGCCATCGAGTCTAGTCCACTCTCTCGCAGAGCAGCACTTTCTCCATGCCGTCGATCTCCTGGAACTTCACTTCGATGATCTCGGCGGCCGTCGTTTGCACGTTGCGGCCCACGTAGCGGGCCGAGATCGGCAACTCGCGATGGCCGCGGTCGATCAACGCCAGCAACTGCACCCGCGCCGGCCGGCCGTGGTCGAACAGCGCGTCGAGCGCCGAACGAATCGTGCGCCCGGTATAAAGGACGTCGTCGGTCAGGATGATGTCGCGTCCCTTGACGGGGAACGGAATATCGGTGGCGTTCACCACCGGTTGATGCGACACCGTGGTGAGGTCGTCGCGATAGAGGTTGATGTCGAGGATGCCGACCGGGATCTTACGATCCTCGAGCGCCTCGATCTTGGCCGCCAGCCTCTGGGCAAGGGGAACGCCCCGCCGCCGGATGCCGATGAAGGCCAACTTGTCCAGGTCTTCCGTCTTTTCCAAAATCTCGTGCGCGAGCCGGACCAGCGTCCGGTCGATCTCGCTCGCGCTCATTAATTGCGATTTTTCGCGTGTGGCGGGCATGCTCGGAACCGACTTCGTAGTATACCAGTAAGGATCGAGGACCCCGCCAATGCATGGACTGATGATGGACACCCAACTGACGCTCACCCCGCTGTTCGAACGCGCGGCGCGTCTGTTCCCCTATCGCGAGATCGCGAGCAAGACCCCGGACGGCATGTTCCGCTACCGGTACGCGGATTTCCACGCGCGCGTGCACCGTCTGGCGCACGTGCTGCGCGGCCTGGGCATCCGGCCCGGCGACCGCGTCGGGACTCTGTGCTGGAACAGCCATCGCCACCTCGAACTCTACTTTGCCGTGCCCTGTGCCGGAGCGGTGCTGCACGCGCTGAACCTGCGCCTCGCCGAGGACCAGCTCGCCTACACGGTGAACCATGCGGCGGACTGCGTCGTCTTCGCGGACGCCTCGTTGATGCCCATGCTGCGCAAGCTGGAAGGCCGGATTCCGAGCGTCGAGCGAGTGATCGTGCTGCCGGATCAGCCGTGGGACGGCGGCGAGGACGACTACGAATCCCTGCTGGCGGCGGCTCCCGCGGCCGCCTTTCCGTGGCCCGCGCTGGACGAACGATCGGCTTTCGCAACGTGTTATACATCGGGCACGACGGGGAACCCGAAGGCCGTCTGGTACACCCATCGCGGCATGTACCTGCATACGATGGCGGTCTCCATGGCCGACACGTTCGGCATGTGCGAGCGCGACGTGCTGCTGCAGATCGTGCCCATGTTCCACGCCAACGGCTGGGGCTTTCCCTACGCCGCCATCGCCAATGGCGCCAAGATCGTGCTGGGCGGCCGCGCGGTGCAGCCGGACGTGGTCGCCGAACTGATCGAAACCGAGCGCGCCACGTTCACGCACGGCGTCCCTACGATATGGATGCAGCTTTGGCAGTATCTCCAGGATCATCCCCGCGATCTCTCGTCGTTGCGCTGCGTGCTGGTGGCGGGTTCGGCGATGCCGCGAGGGTTGATCGAGAAGTTCGAGAGCAGGTACGGTCTCGAGTTTCGTCTCGGCTGGGGCATGTCGGAGACATCGCCGATGGCGACGGTCAACACGTTCAAATCGAACATGGACGGGCTCGAGGGAGCGGCGAAGATCGACCGCCGCGCCCGCCACGGACTTCCCTTGCCGGGGATCGAACTCCGCATCCTGGGAGACGATGGCGCGGAGGTCCCCGCGGATGGCGCCACCATGGGCGAGTTGCAGGTGCGCGGTCCGTGGGTTACCAGCGGTTACTATATGGATCCGCGTCCGGCGGACCAGGCCGCGGCGGAATCCTTCCAGGACGGTTGGTTCCGCACCGGCGACGTCGCGACCGTGGACGCCGATGGTTACATCCAAATCATGGATCGCACGAAGGACCTGGTGAAGTCGGGCGGCGAATGGATATCGAGCGTGGACCTCGAGAACGCGATCATGGCGCATCCGAAGGTGGCGGAAGCGGCCGTGATCGCCGTGCCGCACCCGAAGTGGCAGGAGCGTCCGCTGGCGTGCGTCGTGGTGAAGCCCGGCGAGGAGTTGGCGAAGGAGGAACTGCTCGGGTTCCTGTCGGGGCGGGTGGCCAAGTGGTGGCTGCCCGACGAGATCGCGTTCATCGACGCCGTGCCGAAGACGAGCGTCGGTAAGTTCAACAAGCGGGCGTTGCGGCAGCGTTTCGTGGGCTGACCCGATCCGGCTCGATTCCGCCCAAGCTCGAGCGAACGGCGGCGGGTCCACTTTGTAGTTCGGACGCGCGCCCTCGCATGGCCGCCAGGGGCCATGACCTCTACCTGGCCGCCGCCGGGCGCGGCGCGCGGGAGAATCTCGAGCCGGCCTCCTTGACTCGCCCGGTCGTGGGCAACCGCGGCGGTTGGCTCCGGCGTCGCCGGAGTTGACGGCTCGCGGCCTGCCTTACGGCCGGTCCGTCAGAAGGGGGAGTCGGCTAAGCGAAAACTCGATTCCGGCGCCGCCAGCGGCGATAGCAACTCGGCCGCTTCGAAGACCGTCAGGGACCGGTACTTTCCCTCCTCGGGGTTGCGATGGACAATGATCCGCCGGCCGTTGACATCCAGGACCCAGTAGTCCGCGATTCCCGCGCGCGCGTACAGCGCGGCTTTCGTAGTCGTGTCGAAGTGGAGCGTCGTATCCGCCACCTCCACCAATAGACGGATGCCGGGAGGGTTCGGATCGCTGGAGAAGAAGTGTTCGTAAGATTGAGCCGTTACGCACAGATCGGGCTGCGGCCTGCTCGTTGGGTTGTCTTCCGGACTGACGTCGATTTGCAGTTGCGGCCGAACGTGGAGGCTGCCGAACACGCAATGCGCCCAAGCCGTGAGGAAGACGAGGAAGCTGGCATGGGGCGAGTTAATTCCCATCTTGTCGATCAACTCCCCTTCGATCAACTCATAGCGCTGGCCTTCGAACACGCCCATCTTCTCGAGCGCGTCGCACTCCTTGCGCGTCCACGTTTTCTTTCGCGGCGCCGAAAGTGGCGCGCCGAGTTGCTCTTGCGATATGGCGAGAGGCATCGGCTTGATTGTAACCCGCTCTCCGGTGGCGCCCCGGCCGGCGCCATGCAGCGGGCCGCCGGAACCGGGGAAAACCGCCCACCCTTCATCGATTGCCGCGATCTCCTCCGATGCAAGTTCTCCGAACGTGCGACGGATCCTCCGCTTGTCGATGGATCGAAGGTGATCGATGAGGGCGAATACCTTCGATCGGCACGATGCGGACGAGCGGGAACTGCCGCATGCGAAGTGGCAGGAGCGTCCGCTGGCGTGCGTGGTGGTGGAGCCCGGCGAGGAACTGGCGAAGGAAGAACTGCTCGACTTCCTGTCGTCGCGGGTGGCCAAGTGGTGGCTGCCGGACGAGGTCGCGTTCATCGACGCGGCGCCGAAGACGAGCGTGGCAAGTTTGACAGCGGGCGTTGTGGCAGCGCTTCGCGGGCTGGTGGTGCTGCTTAACTCCCAAAAAGTTTCACGGCAGGGTCGTTAAACCCCAAAAAGTTGCGCTATGATCGTTGCCGCCTACGTTCCCGGGGCGCTCATCGCCGACCGCACGGCGGAGAACCAGCCTTCCGCCGGCGGTTCGGTTTTCGTCGTCTCGAACCGCAAGCGGGCCGTCGAACTCCCCGGACTTACGATCCATCCGCGCAAAGGTCATCCCCCGTTGGAAACCGATCCGCCGTTTATCGGAGGGCTGCGATTATCGTCGCCCGCGCGCGCCTATCTCGATAACATGCGCGGCTCCCGTTCGAGGGCGGGCGCGGTTTCTCGAACCCTTGCGATCCGGGAAATCGAGGAACGCCTGGAAGCGTTGCTACGCGCGAGTGGGGAAGCGGCATTGCGCCGGATCCGCGACGAAGCTCGTGCGATCGCGCCCTTGCTCGACGCCGCGGATGAGTTCGCGCGCTTGGACGCCTTGATCGGAGCGCTTCTCGGAACTCGCGACACGGCGCCCGAGTCCCCCCTTGCGATCGCGCGGGCTCGTGGCAAACCGTACGATCCGCACCGGCTGGACCTGCTCCAGCATCTTCACGCCGGGCTTTCACGGATGGCGGCGCCGTCGAGGCCGGCGAAACAAAGCGACGGCTTGGCGCTCCCGTTTTTCGAGGCGTATTTTTCGAACTTTATCGAAGGGACCGAGTTCGCCGTGGACGAGGCCGCGCGGATCGTCTTCGAAGGTCAAATCCCGCGGGCGAGACCCGAAGACGCGCACGACATTCTCGGGACCTGGAAGATCGTTTCCTCGCACTCGCGTATCGCGGCGGCGTTCGAGGAGTTCCTCGAGATCCTGAAGCGGCGTCACGCGACCCCAACCGCGCGGGTTCCACCGTATTCGTCGCGCCGGACTTGGTGCAAGGGACGCTCGGCCTCGCGTTCGAACTGTACAGAAGCATCGGCCCCGCGATGCACCGCGCTCTCTTTCTTACGTTCGCGATAGCCGAGATCCATCCTTTCCAGGATGGCAATGGACGGACGGCGCGGATCATGATGAACGCCGAACTCGTAGCGGAGGGAGAGTGCCGGATTCTCATTCCCACCGTGTTCCGCAACAATTACCTGATGGCGCTACGCGCGCTCTCCCAGAATCGTCTGGTGAAGCCGCTCGTCCAAACGCTCGATTTCGCGCAGCGATACACCGGCGCGATCGACTTTTCCGCACTCGACAGGGCGCGGGCGGAGTTCGAACGGACGAACGCGTTTCTCGACTCCAACGAAGCGGACGCCAACGGCATCCGGTTGTCGCTGCCGGATGCGGCCGGATAAGCCGCATCGCCAGATAGAAAGTACGATCTCATCCCACGCGCACCAGCCGCCTACGAGCCGTCAGGCACTTGGCGATCCGTCCGGCGACCGCTTGCGCGACTGGCGGCGGAAACGCATTGCCCACTTGCCGGTACGCGGTGGTCTTCCTGCCGGCGAACGTCCAATCGCCGGGAAAACCTTGCAGCCGGGCGGCCATCGGAACGGTCAGCCGCGGCATGCCCACGAAATCGGGCGGCGGCGGCTCGTCCGCGATGCCGAGTCCATCGACTCCGAGCGCCGCCCACGCGCGCTTGGCTCTCGTCGGACCGAGATCGGGTCCGCCGTGTTTCTTACTGCCGCCGACGATGGTGGGCGCTATCTCGTTGGCTCGCTCCGTCCATGCCTTCGCGCCTTTCCATCCGCGCGAGGCCATCATATCGTGGAGTGTCTCTCCCACCGTCCGGGGCGCTTCCGGCAGCGGTTCCGGCCAGGCGAACTGCCCGGCGAACTCCTTCTGGATCGCGACGAAGATGACGCGCGGCCGCAGTTGCGGGACCCCGAAATCGGAGGCGTTGAGCAGCCGCCAGCCGGCCGTGTAGCCGAGCTTGTGGAGCGTGCCGCCGATGTACTTCCGGTAGTCCTCGAAGACGGCGTCCAGGATGCCGCGCACGTTCTCGATCATCACCGCGCGCGGCCGGATCTGGTCGATGAGGGCGATGGCGGCGGGGAACAGATTGCGCTCGTCGTTCTTGCCGAGTTGCTTGCCCGCCTTGGAAAACGGCGGACAGGGCAAGCCGCCCGATACCAGATCGACGCCCTGGAAGGCAGCGGCGCCCGCGAAAACGTTGAGGTCGCCCTCGATGACGTTCCACGCGGGACGGTTCAAGCGAAGCGTGGCGCAGGCGTGCGGATCGATCTCGACCAGGCCGGCGTGTTCGATGCCGGCTCCTTCCAGGCCCAGCGCCTGTCCACCCGCTCCGGCGCACAGTTCGAGCGTCGTCAGGGCGCTTTTCATGATTCGACCAGTGTAGCCGGCCGGTCAGTCGTAATATCCCTCGAGAAACCACTCGCGCGCCTTCACGATCCAGGCGATCCGGTAGATCGCGCCGTCGGTGAGGCTCAGGTCCCACTCCTCGCGATCCCAGGCTTGCGCGTTCCACCAATCGCCCGATCCGCGCCACGGCCCCGCCGCCTGAATCACGTTGCCTCGAGCCGCGCGGGACAGCACGCGCCGCGGAGTGCCGTTTTCCACTTCCACGCTCGCCGGAACCGGCGGTCTCCAATAACGGAACGCCATTTGCAAGGTCCCGGAAGGCGGGCGGCGTAGAACGGCGGACGGGCCCGGCGGCGACGCCAGCATCCGCCATGCGTCCCGGCGGTGCGTGTCGAGCGGCCGCGGACTCCCCACGTTGCCCTCGCCCACCATGGCGCGGATCTTGCCGAGCGTCAACTCGAGCTTCTCCGGCTCCGGTTTCGGCGGCTCGTAGAGATCGCCTTGCGTCACGCGCGGCGCCACGGGCGGGGTCTCCAACTCGACCGCCGTCACCGCGAATCCGGGCGGATGCGCCTCTAGATCCAGTTGCAGCAGCTTCAGCAGCGTGCGCGCGTCGCGCGTGGGGAAGGGAAGCCGCAACACACGCGAATAGACGGTTTTGTTTTCGAGCTCGAGGTGGAGCCGCGTTTCCGAAGCCGCCATCGACTGCCGCGACAACTTGCCGCAGAGCTCGTTCAGCAGGCGCGACAGCAGGAACGACAAGGGTTCCAGCAGCTTCACCGGATGCTCCGGTTCGAACCGCGCCCGGTAGCTTTCGGTCTGGCGGTCCGGCCGCAAGGGACGCGAGCGCTCGCCGCGGATCAGCCGGAGCAGGTCGAGCCCGCGCGCGCCGAGCCGCTCCATCACCCCGTCCGGCGGGAGTTCGCGAAACTGGCCGAGCGTGGAGACGCCCCAGCGCCGGAGCACCGCGACGGTTTCCGCATCGGCGGGAAGCGCCTCGAGACGCAGGTGGGCGAGCGCGTCCATCTCGTGGCCCGGTTGCAGGATGGTGACGCCGGGCAGATTCCGCGCGGCCAGGATCGCGGTGTCGGGATCGGCCGCGATCGCGATGTTGCCGTCGAGCTTGATCTTATTGGCCTCCCGCGCGATTTCCGCCGCGATTTTGTCCGGCGGTCCGAACAGGCGCCGCAACGGACCCACGGCGAGGACCACCGCGTCCGCTCCCACGATTTCCACGGTGGGGGAAAACGACTGCGCCAGCGCCGCGAGCCGCTCCATTCCATCCGATCCGGCGCGAGGCGCATGAATGCAGGCGTACATGGAAGGCGCTCACGCCGCGTGGAGCGCTTCCACGTCGAACGAAGCCTCGCCCGGACGGAAGGGCTTGCGCGCCGCCGCCTGGTAAGTGGCGCCCTCCAGCAAGTAACGCGGATTCCGGCCGGTGAATCGCGCTTCCACGCGCGACATCGTGGCCGAGACGCTGGCGCACGAACCCGCCCACGGCTCCTCGCCCACGACCACGAACGCGGCGGAGGAATTCTCCACGGCGCGCCGGAAGCGATGCCAGTACGCGGCGGGAATGCGGCGGGCGTGGCGGGCCTCGAGACCGCACAGGTCGAGCGCCACCACGCCGAATCCACCCGAATGCAGCAGCAGATCGGCCGCCTTCATGGCGTGCTCGATATTGCCGCCGCAACGGACCCAGACGAGTGTGTCGAGCGAGACGCCGCTGGCTTCGGCGGTGACGGGATCGAACGAGCCCGCGGCATCGGCGAGAGCGCAGTATTCGCCACGCTCGCCGGCCGCCGCCAGGATCTTGTGGAGCAGGCTGGTACGGCCGGACGAGGCGGGTCCGGAGATCTCGGAGACGCGGCCCCGGGGGCAGCCTCCCAGGAGCCGGTCGAACGAGCCGATCCCGGCAGGAAGGAACTCGACGGGAGCTTCCTGGCGGAAGCCGAGAAATGGGGAAATGCGCTCGGGGACCGGGCGCGCGAGGGCCGCGATGGTCATGTATGTTTTCGCCTTTTGTTCGCCAGAAAGATCAGTCTGCCTCATACGGCGGGAGATGTCAATATGAGCGCAAGGAAGATCCCGGTCTTGTGCGCTTGTGTTATGATGTCATTGTGCGGACTACTCTCGACATCTCCGATGAGGCCTACTACATCGCCAAGGCCATCGCCCGGGATCAGAACCGCGGCCTCGGACGAGTGGTCGGTGACCTCATTCTGCAATCCTCCAAAGGGGCGAAAGGCTCATCCATCAAGATGAGTGACTACGGTTTCCCGACTTTCCGTTGCGCCCGTCCCGTGACCACCGACGACGTCAAGGCTCTCGATGACGAAGAGTAAGGTCTACCTGCTCGATGCCAATGTCCTGATCGCACTGGCGACGCCCGAACACAGCCAAAACGCGCGGGCAGCGGAGTGGTTCCTCGAGGGCCACCGGTTTGCGACATGTCCCATCACACAGGGCGCGCTTTTCCGTTTCCACCTGCGCGCCGGCGTGGAAGCGACGGCGAAATCCGCCAAGCTACTGCTCGAGTCCATTTCCTCCCTCCCCCGGCACGAATTCTGGCCGGACGACATTTCCTATCTGGACGTGCCCACGACGGGAATCGTGGGGCACAGGCAGGTCACTGACGCTTACCTCGTGCAACTGGCGCGGAAACACGGCGGCTCAGTAGCCACCATGGACCAAGGGCTGGCTGCTGTTCACACAGGAACCACGCTCCTCGCGTAGTAGGGTGGCACCGGGGATCGAGCTTTTCGTTGACCGCCGCGGGATCGATGCGCGGAACCAACCTCGATTTTCAAGGGGCATTTTCCCACCGTTCGCTGCGCGAATCGTTAACCGCGGCCCGACAGGGCACTCTCCTCGCGGACGCGGACGGAGCCATTCAGGCAAGCTTCCGTGTCACGGGACCGGCCGGCGATCCCGTTGTCGAATCGACGCTGACCTCGCCCAACCTGGTGTTGCTTCAACAGCCTTTGGGCACGCTCGAGGCGGCGCTGCGCTACGAAAGGTCCGCGTTTTCGCTTCAAAGCCTGCGCCTGGTGCGCCAGGATGGCGGACGACTCGAGGCGGAAGGGGAATGGAACGCCACGCAGGCCACACTCAAAGGTTCGTCGACCGTGCGCGGCTACCGGATCGATGCACTCCAGTTGCCGGATGGCACTCCCGTTCGCATGACGCTGGACGGCGAAGCACGGGTGGAAAAAGCAAGCGCACGGGAGGTCCAGGCGAAGCTGTCGCTAACGGCCTCGGCGGCGAGCGTAGGTTCGATCGCCGCAAAGCGCGTCGAAATCGAAGGCCATGCGAGCGGACAAGAGATACGCCTCCAATGGCAGGCGCCGGAATGGGCCGCTCGGGGGCAACTCACCACCTTGATGTCCGGGCGAGCGCCCGCTGAGTTCACGATCGATGCGAAGGGGGCGCCCATCGGCGCTTTCACTCCCCTTTACACCGGTGAAGTGACGGCGCGTGCAAGCGGCTCCTTTTCATTCAGCGATCCGGCGAACACCTTGCGGGCGGTCGTCGATCTGGCCTCCGCGCGGGTGCGTCCCGCCACAACCGGGAGCGTCCAAAACGAATTTCGAGCCGAAGGCCCGGCGCGCCTGGAGTATGACGGCGGCTCGGTTTCCGCCACGCCGATCGTCATCACCGGACCCGGTGATTCCCGGTTCGTCGTGAGCGGACGCGCACCCGTCCTGTCCTCGGCGCCGGCCGGCGCGCTACGCATCCAGGGCGGGGCGGATTTGGGGCCGCTGACCCAAGCGTTCCCGGCGCTGGCAAGCGGCGTCACTCTGAACGGACGCCTGACGGCCGCCCTCGAACTCGCGGGAGGAGGCGGCGCCGCATGGACCCCGAGTGGCGAAGTGTCCATAACTTCCGGCGAACTCAACCACGTCTCGCTTCCGGCGCCAGTCACGGGCATTGACGCGCGCTTGCGCGTGACCGGCCGCCACGTTGAACTCGAACGAGTGCACGCGCAGTGGATCGGCGGCCGCGTGGCGGCAACCGGCCGAATCCCAATTAACCTCCTGTCGAACCCGGGCGCCATACCTGCTTCACCGGAGCAGTTCGAACTGCAGGCAAGTCTGGACGGCCTCGCGCTCGAGCGATTGAGCACAGCCACTGGCCGCCCGATCGGAGGACTCGCTTCGCTCCGTCTGTCGCTTTCTGGAACCGGGCTCGATCCGGCTCAATGGCAAGGACGGCTGGAAGCGCCCGAACTCCGTATCAACCTCGGCCAAGCTGTGTTCGAGCAGCGGACACCCCTGGTAATGACCCTGCGAAACAGCCTCGTGGCCATCGAACCCTTCGCGATTTCCGGTTCGGCCAGCAATTTGCACGTACGCGGATCGGTGTCCCTCGGACAATCCAACCCGTTGGCGTTGCGATTGAACGGCGAGATCGACGGGGCTCTCTTGCAGCTATTCACCACCGGCATCCGCGCCGACGGCGTCCTCGCGCTGAACGCCGCGCTCACTGGCACGCTCGAACGTCCGCGCCTTAGCGGGCAAATCGAGCTGAAGGGTATTCAAGCCGAGTTCGCCTCCGCGGGCGCGGCGGTCGAAGATGTCCGGGGCGTGATCCGTTTCGATGGGCAGGAGATTCAGACTGGTGATATCCACGGAGAACTGAACGGCGGTTCATTTACCGCGAACGGCGCCGTGAAGCTCCAGGGGCAAGAGATTGCGCAGGTGGATCTGAAGCTGCAAGGCAAGGGAACGTCGTGGAACATTCCGGCCGGCCTGGAAACGGTAAACGATCTGGAACTGCGCCTGACTGGCAGTCCTTCGAAGCTTGCCGTGACGGGGACTGTGACGATTCAGAACGGCTCATACCGGGAAGCCCTGGTGCTCGAGCGCGGACTGCTGAGTGCGCTCTCACCATCGGCATCGCTGACGGACAACCTCACCCCGGGAATCGGCCCGGCGCCCGCGGCGCTCGACATCCGCGTGACGACCGCCGAACCCGTCACGGTCGCAAACGATCTGCTGAACGGAGATCTCTCCGCGAATCTTCGCCTCCTCGGCACGACAGCGCGGCCCGGCCTCGTGGGCCGGCTTGACGCCGGTGAAGGCGCCGTCCTGTATCTCGGGGGCCGGAACTACATAATTGACCGCGGCGCGGTCACGTTCACCGATCAGCGCAAGATCGAGCCGGTCTTGGACGTGAGCGCCCGCACGCGCGCGGGAGGCATCGACATCACGCTGCAAGCCCGCGGCACGGTGGGGCAGCGTCTGGAAACCACGTTCACTTCCGATCCGCCGCTGGGACAGACTGACATCCTCTCATTGCTGGTGTCCGGGCGGCGGATAAAAGATACGCGCGGTGCTGAAACCGAGATCGCCCAGGATCAGGCGCTCTCGTATTTGTCCGGAAACCTGGCGGGCGCGCTCTCTCAACGGGCGAATCGAGCGCTCGGCCTGAATGTGGTGCGCATCGATCCGGGATTGATCGCGGACGAGGCCGAACCCACGGCTCGGCTCACTCTCGGTCAGGACATAACAGACAGGCTCGGCCTCGTATACTCCGTCAACCTCCGCAACAGCTCGGACCAGATATGGGTCGGACGCGCGGATATCACCAGGCGCCTGCAAGCCCGCACGGTTCGCCAAAGCGACAATAGCTTCCGCTTCCAGGTTCAACACGGCATCGAGTTGGGTGGCGTGCCCGCGCCGCGGTCCGGACGCAGGAAGCTGGCCGCGTTAAAGGTTGGCGAGATTCGATTCGACGTCCAAGGAGCCACTCCGCTCCAAACAGCGAAGTTTCGTTCGAAACTCGGCATCAAGCCGGGCAAGCCGTTCGATTTCCTCGCGTATCGCAAGGGCATGGAGAAGGTGCGGAAGATCCTGGTTGAGCAGGGATATCCGGAGGCGAGGCTTCGTACGAGCCGCGAGGAGAGCGGAGGGGTGCTGAATCTGTCCATCGGAGGATCGACGGGCCCTAAGGTGGAGTTCCGGTTCGAGGGCAGCGGCATCTCCCGCGCGGCGCGAAAGGCGGCGGTTAAGGCGTGGTCCTCGAGTTCATTCGACTCGCTGCGCATCCGCCAGGCGGCCGATGCCGTCCGCCAACGCTCGAGCCGCGACGGGCGTTTCGCGGCGGAGGCGGAGGCTCGGGTGGAGCAGACGGCCCTGGTGAAGCGCGTGACGTTTACGATTGCGAAGGGCCGCAAGTATGACGGCGTGGAAATCGACCTTCCCGGTGCGGCGCGTCCGGCCGCGGTTCTCGCCGCGGTAGCGCCTACGCGGGCAGCGGCGCGGGATGCCGCGGCGAGTCCAGGGCTGCTGCGGGATCGCGTCGAGGCTTACTACCGGCGGCAGGGTTATCTTGACGTGCGCGCGGGTGCGCCCGAACTGGTCAAGGCCGCGAAATTGACGATCAAGGTACCGGTGGTCGAAGGCCAACGAATGCGCCTGGGCCGGGTGACTGTGCCGGGGAACCGCGAACTGACGGCGGAGGAGTTTCGGCGGGTGGCGGGACTCACGGAAGGCGCGCCGTACGCTCCGGCTGAATTGGAAGAAGCGCGGCGCCGCATGGAGACCGCGCTTGCGGCGCGGGACCTCACCGGCTTTGCCGTGAAATTGACGCCACAGCGCAGAGGCGCGTCCGTGGATGTCGCGTTCGAGATTACCGTGGGGCGGCGCCGGGCGTTGGCCGCCGTAACCATTGAGGGCAATCAACACGTCAGCGATGCCCTCGTCCGGTCTCAGATCGGCATCCGTCCAGGCGAGTCCGTGACTGACGCAAAGCTCAACCAGGCCCGGCAAAACCTGTATTCCACGGGCGCCTTCGCATTGGCTGACCTGGATGTGCGGGAAAACGGACAAGGCTCGGCGGCGGCAGGGAGCCCGGTGCAACTGGTCGCCCGGCTGCGCGAGGTTCGCCCGATCGAGATCCGCTACGGCCTGCTGTTCGACACGGAACGCGGCGCGGGGGGAATCGTGGACTTCGCCACCCGCAATCTGCTCGGGGCGGCGCGAACCGCGGGATTGCGCGCCCGCTACGATGCGCGCCTGCGGGAAGCGCGCGTTTACGCCGAACAACCCAGTTTATTGCGCTTGCCGCTAAAGTTGGTAACCACCGGCTTCGTTCGCCGCGAACTGAGCGATCTCTTCCTCACCGACCGCGCCGGCGGCTCGGCTTATCTGGAGTACCGCTGGAACAAGTCCTACCCCCTTTAACTTCGGATACCGTCTCGAGCAGGTCCACACTTTCGAACGAAACCCGGACCCGGTCTTTCCCTTCGATATCCGGCTGCGCATCGCGCCCCTTACCACGGGCTTTTCGCGCGATACTCGCGACGATCTGCTCGACGCCACGCGAGGATCGTTCACCTCTCACATCGCCGAGTGGGCCCCGGCGCCGCTGGGCAGCCAGCTCCAATACGCGAAATACTTCGGCCAGTATTTCCTGTACCGCGCCTTCGGGAGACCCGCAGAGGCGCCATGGGCCGGAGGAGTGCGCCGGCGTTATGTATTGGCGGCCGGCGTCCGCTACGGTATCGCGGCCGGGCTCCGCGGACAGGACCTGGTTCCGAGCGAACGGTTTTTCGCCGGCGGGGGGAATTCCGTAAGGGGCTTCGGCCAGGACCGGTTAGGTCCATTCGCGGGAAGCGCTCCCCTCGGCGGTGAATCGGTATTTGTCGCGAACGGCGAGTTTCGCTTGCCCCTTGCCGGTTTCATCGATGGGGTAGCATTTGCCGACACCGGGAATGTCTTCTCACGGTGGCGCCAATTCCACCTCGGTGAGATGCGGCGCACCGCCGGAGTCGGATTGCGTCTGAGGACTCCCTATCTTCTGTTTCGTTTCGACTATGGGTTCATTCTGGATCGCGCGTCCGGTGAACCGCGGAGCCGCCTTACATTCGGGATTGGGCAGGCGTTCTGACTCGCGTGGCCTTCAACGTGCTGGACGGTAACTTGGTGGCCAACCAGAATCCTTGGCCGTCATGGACGAGCACCTCGAATCGACGTTCCAGCGCGTGTGCGGAAGACGAGCACGCCGCCTGGAGAACGGATCCGGCCGCAACCGTTCCCGGCACTGGGCCCGGGGACAAGGGCGGGAACTGCTTTGGGCCGGCTTGGTGCCAGCCTGTCCGGGCTCTATTTCGCGCAGGATGGCCGATGTTCCTGACGGATGCGTTCCCCAAGAACTCGCTGCCCGTCATGGCCGTGACGAATCGTCACGGGCGCCGGTGGGCGCCTTTTCCATGGCTGGTTCCTGGCCGAGACCCTTCCGGCCTGGCGCCGGCGCTTGCGGTGTGAGCGAGCCTCGCGGTGACGCTCGGTCTGGGCGCCCTCTGGCTCGGGTTCTTCGGCATCCCGGGGTATTCCGGTTGGTTCGCCGCGGGACGAACCGCGCGCGCCGCCGCCGGAGTGACGATCGGGTTCCTGGTCGCATGGCGGGTTTGGCGCGCGGGGGACCCGCTTCTTGCCGCGCCCGTGTTGGCGGTCACGCTGAGGTTCGGCGCCTATCTCCTTGGGAGTATCGACAACAGTCTCAACTCTTGGACCATCGGGCTCTTCACGGTTCCTTCCGCCGCACTTCCGGCGCGGTGATCGCACGGGCCGTCATCATGCTCCTCTATGCCCGCGCCAGACGGAGGCAGGCCGCCCAACACGCCCTCGAACAGGAACTGGCTGCTCCTCGATGGGGAGAGGGCCATTTGCGCTGTAGACACCAGTCTAACCAATCAAGAAGCGGACAGGGAATGGATCACGGCGCAACCGGAAGTTGACCGGCGGCAGGCAGTCCCCTATTGGGGCCGGCAAAGAACGAAACGCCGCATCGTGCGACTCATCGCACAGCGGGAATAGTTTTTCCCCGGTATCCCCAGAAGCGCATTATCTCCTGCCCTGTTCGGGGACTAAAACGGGTCCCTTCAACTCGGAACGTTCGAAATCGTCGCGGACGAGTGGTGATAAGGAGGATCGGTGTTGCGTTCGGTATGGTCACGCGCTGAACTTCCCCGCGCTCAATATCTCAAACGTAATCCCTCGTCCGATTCCGCGGGTTCTGCCTCTCGCACACCTTCCATGCCGAAACCCTCCGACACGGCCGGGCCGCGATGGTCATTTGTGTTTTCGCCTTTTGTGCGCATAAGAAAACCAACCATTGGCGCGCTGAGCGGAGGTGTCGCTCTTGATCCGCTGGCCAGAATCGCGGCGAGGGACTTACTTGAACCGTCATACCTGGCCGCATCGATCCAGGGGAATCCGCTGCTTGCCTTGTTGGCATGCTCCGAGGATCGCAGGTCAGGTCCGTCACCCGGCGGATAAGCGGGGCCGCCCGGCGCCGCGACAACTGCCGGACCTCCAGACGAATAGGCGGCCCAATCCGCGACTCGTGAGGAGTCCAGGCGCCGTTCGACCCAACCTCGCGAGGGCTCGAACCTATCGCGGAGTGTCCGGCCGAAGCAGCGCGGGCCAGTTGACCACCAGCGCCATCGGTTGCGATCCGCCCACCGGCGCCGGCGTAAGGAACCGGCCGCCCTCGCGCCCGACTCCGTACCGGGGCAGGGCCGCGCGGCTGGGCAGGCTGAATAACTCGCGCGGCGCCGAAGGGGCAACCGAATCCGGTCCGGTCGCCAGACTAACCGCCATCAGCTTGCCGCTCGCGGACAGATAGTATAACTCCCGCCCATCCGGACTCCACTCCGGAGAGGATCCGCCTCCGGCCGATATCTGCCATTTCCCTTTCGCCTCCGGAAACTCGCGCGCGTAGACCTCGTGGACGCCCGACTCGTCCGACTCATAGGCCACCCACCGCGGACTCGGCTCCGGGGAGAACCGTCCGTTGAACTCGTTGAAGCGCGTTCGTAAGTACGGGTAGGCCTTGGCGCGCGCATCGGCGTTGCCCTCTGGCGTAACGGGCAGGACCCACAAGTCGCGATGCGTGTCCGGCGCGTTCTCGTAGTACAGGAGGGCGCGCCCGTCGCGGGACCAGTCGCTCGGCCACTGGGGATTCGGCGACCGCGTCACCTGCTGCTCGCCGCCCGCTCCGCTGGCTTCCTTGCGATACAGGTTGCGCGGGGAGCCGGCCCGGAACATCACCTGCCTGCCGTCCGGCGACCAAACCGGAAATCCCACGCCGCCAGACAGGAACGTCAGCCGGCCCGAGGCATTGCGCTCCACGTCGATGATCCAAAGGTCGGCGCCGCGGCCACTTGCCCGGCTGGCCGCGATCCTCTTCCCGTCCGGCGACAAGCGAAAGGTAAGGTAGCCGCCCGGTGGTCCTGTCACGCCGGTGACCTTGCCCGCGGCATCCGTCCAGGTGAGTTGGTCGCCGCCAGCCCGCGCGTGGACCAACTCGCTCGAAGAGGCCGCCGCCAGCATTCTTCCGAAGGTGCCGGCGCCGACGCTATCCGCGATTGGCCTGGCTTCCCCGGAAAGCGCGCGCCGGACCGGGTCGAACGGCTGGGCGACGAGCGTCGAGTCACGCAACCACAGCAGGTGTCCGGCCGCGAAGGACGCGTTCCCCTCGATGTCGAGTACTCGCGCGCGGTCCCGAGGGTTCGCCAATGGCGCGGCGTAGGCGCCGGCGATCGCCCGCGCGCCCATTACCTGGAAGAGGATGCCTCCTTCCGGCAGCAGTTCCGGCCATCGATGCGAAGTCTCGCCGCGCGCGGCATCGGGTGTGGAGAAGGCTTCCACCGGGCCTCCCGCCGCGGACACCCGGCGGAGTCCGCTCGAGCCCGTACTAAAGATGATGTCGCCGTTGGAAGTCCAGGCGCCGCCGTTGACGGATGGTGCGTCGCAGATCGCGACGGGCACGCTCTCGTCGAGCCTCATTCGCCAAAGCCTGGCGCTCGCGGCGTAGGCGATGGACTGGCCATCCGGCGACCAGAACGGATCCCTGGCGCCCGCGGTTCCGGCGAGCTTGCGCGGCGCCGCGGCGTCCATCGAACGGACCCACAGTCCGCTCTGGCCACCCGAGATCCCCACGAACGCGACCATCCGGCCAACGGGGGCCATGGCGAATCCACGATCCGGATCGATCACGCCGCCTTCAGGCGGCAGCAGCTCGGATCGATACACGAGGCCAGTGGTCAACTTGCGGGCTGGGCGCCAGACCATCATCCAGCCGATCAGCCCACACGCGAAGAGGGTCAGGGCCGCCAACACCGGCCAGCGTGAGCGGTTCCCGGTCGCGGCCGCCGGACTGGCCATCACCGGCGCATTGGGTACAGGCGCGACATTCACCGCGTACTCGCCCCTCGCCAGTTCGATCCGAAAGCGGGCCGGGGGCGCCTCTTCGTAGTATTTCTCGATCCGCGCCCGCAGCCGGTTGACCTCGGTGCGGACGACCGAGTCGACCTTCGGGTCGAAGCTCTCCCCTCGTTCGAACACCTCCGCGCCGAGGGTGTACTCCTTCGCCGGACCTCGTCCCTCGAGCCAGGCCTCGACCAAGTACCGAAGGAGCGCCTGGGAGCGCTGGCTCCGCGCGAGGGCACCGCTCGAACACAACTCCGTCAGGTGCGCCCGGACAGCCTCGATCTGGTCCGCCGGGCGCAAACCTGGGCTTGGCGCCGCACCCATAGGATCCGAGTGTACTCAAACGGGGGTCCGCGGTGCAAGTGCCTGATCTGTAGGATGTTCACCCACGTTACCGGTCTCGTGCAACGTTGCTCCGCGGCCCCCCGGGACTTTTGCGCTGACAGGGTTTCCCCCTAGGCTGCTTTCATGACCGCCATCAAAGGAAGTCTCTTCGTTTTACTTGGCGCCGCCGCCATGGCGCAACCGCTCGCGGCCCAAAGCTGCGCGTGGCAGGACCTCCAACTCCGCTGGCCGGTGAGTCTCGACGAGGCCGTCCGCCCTGGATACGGCAACATCAAAGGCCTGTTCTACGTTGGCAACTACGTTGGCTTCGTCAATCCGGCGGATCCGAACGGCGTCCTGATCGACTACACGGGCGCCAAACGGGGACACAACGGCATCGACATCGGCGTTCCGAGCTGGCGTCCCGTGAACGACGGCGGCGCCAAGGTCGTGGCCGCGGCCGCTGGCGTCGTTGTGGGGGTCCGCGACGGGATCTTCGATCACCTGGGTCCTCAGGTGGATCAGAACGCGTGGCGGCAGTATCCGCCGCTGCAAGTCGCGGGCGTCGAGGATGGCAGCGGCAACGTCGTCTATCTGAGGCACGCCAACGGCTTCGTCACCCAATACGCCCACCTGCGCAAGGGACTCGCCAAGAACTTCCAGCTTGGGCAAGCGGTCGCCGAGGGGGAGTTGCTTGGCGTCGCCGCGTCGAGCGGAGCTTCCGGCGGTCCGCACCTGCACTTCGGCTTGTACGTCGGCGACGGCTGCCTGGCCTCGCGCGGCGCGTCGCTGGTGGGCGGACGCGTCAGCTCGGCGCAAGGTCCGGTGTGGGGCTACTTCGTGGATCCGCTGCAGCCCGGCGCCAACGGCGCGACCATGTTCAAGGGCACGCAGGGCGTCGACTACCCGCTCTACGACCACTGCTCGAACGCGCCGGCCGACTTCCAGGATTTGCATGTGACGCTCACCGACGGATTCATCGTCAACCCGCCACCCGACCACCTGCTGTCGCCGCTCCACGGCCTGCTGCGATTACGCGGCGAAACGTGCGGCTCGACCGCCACCACGACGCCGGGCATCCGCGTCACGAGTCCGGGTGGAGTCGCCAAGATGCTCGGATGGCTCGGATCGAATTCGACGCCACTGACCGAGACCGGCAACTGGACGGTGCAGTTGGGCCGTACACCGAGCGCGGGAGGCGCGTTCGAACCGCGCATTGCGAGGACCGTGCAGGTGCTGGGGCTGGCCTCCACGACCCGCTTGCTGGGCTCGTTCGACTCGGATCTGGCCGCCGTTCGGGAGTCCGGACCGGAGACCGGAGTGGGCGGACCGGTGGCGTCCCTGATGGCGGTGGGCGCCAGCGGGCGCGTACAAAGCAAGGGGTTTGTCACATTCGGTACGGGGTCCCTCGCCGGCAAGGCGATCCGGCACGCAGTGCTGCGCCTGCGGGTCCTGAACATGCCGGGCTCGAGTGTTGGACCCCTGCCATTGCGGAATGGCCTGAATCCGATGACCGGATGGGGCTGGGGCGGCCGGCTGCTGGCTTCATTGAGAACCGGCGCCTCCGGAGCGATTCAGGCGAGCGAATTTCAGGATCCGGCGTTTCTGCCGGCGGGCGAGTTCAGCCAGGTGGAGGACGCTTCCACCTGGACCGAAGCCGTGCTGAATCCGGCCGCGCTCGCTCAGTTGGCGAGCGGCGGCTCGGCCCGGTTCCGCGTCGAGTTCGAGGTTCCGTCGGTGCGAACCGGCGGCCCGGATGACTATATCGTTTTCCAGAGCGACGCCTATGGACAGACCGGGTCCTATGTGCCGGAGTTAGTCGTCTATTATGACGCGGCGGCCGGCGTGCCAACGCGGCCGCTCCGGACCAACGTCGCGCTGGGCAAGACGGCGCGCCAGTCCGGAACCAGTTATGGCGCCGCGGCCAGCCGCGCGGTGGACGGCAACGTCTCGGGCAACTGGCAGGATGGATCGATCACCCACACGCCGGATCCGGCCACATCCGCCGAGCCCTTCTGGGAAGTGGATCTCGGCCGCGCCTACGACGTCTCGGCCATCCAAATCTGGGCGCGGACCGATTGTTGCCGCGACCGCACCGCGGATCTCGACGTGTGCACCTCCGCCCTGCCCTTCCCCGGCGACAGCCTCGCCGCGATCAAGGCGGCGCCCGGCGTGTCCTGTAAGTACATTCAGCACCCGGTATTGCGGTCTCATTGGATGGATATCGAGCGGCCGGCGCGTTGGGTGCGCATCCAGTCGCGCGGATCGCTGCCAGCGGCCAGCCGCATCGTCGCGCTCGCCGAAGTGGAGGTGTTCGGGGTGGAGCCAAAGGGAGGGCAACTCTTCTCGGCGGCCAACTATGGCGGCACAGCCCAAGTGCTCGGCTCCGATGCGCCTAGCCTCGGGCCCGGGAACGACCTGGCGTCGTCGTTGAAGATCGATTCCGGCTGGTGGATGACGCTGTACGAA
The DNA here is from genome assembly GCA_005808475.1 of Acidobacteriota bacterium. Lineage (GTDB taxonomy): Bacteria > Acidobacteriota > Terriglobia > Bryobacterales > Bryobacteraceae > SYLY01. The sequence goes on along the minus strand of SYLY01000135.1, from coordinate 41,429 downwards.
CATGACGGCCACGCGGGCGGGGCGTTGACGTTCACGAAGGACGAACCGAATCTCGCGGCTGTGTCCGGCCCATGCGCCGGCGGCAAGTGGGACAAGTGCGCCTCGTCGGTGAAGTTCGTCCAGCCAAGCGGGCTGACGATCGCGGCGCATGCCGGATCCGGTCAGACCGCGGTCCCGGGACTCGCGTTCGCGACGCAACTTACCGCCCGAGTGACCGGGGAGGGCGGGTTGCCCGTGCACGGCGTGAACGTCACGTTCACCGCCCCCGCGGCGGGCGCGTCGGGTTTCTTCGCCGGCTCGCGGACGGTGACCGTGGCGACGGGCGGCGATGGCTTGGCGGTGGCGGCTGTCTTCACGGCCGGCAACAACGCGACGGGCAGTTATACGGTTACCGCCGCCGCGGCGGAGACAGCCAGCCCGGCCAGCTTCACCCTGACCAACTCGTTCACGGGAACCGTGTTGACCGTGACTGGCGGCAACAATCAGAGCACGGTGGCCGGGACCCAGTTCGCCACGCCGCTCGAGGTGACGCTCACGACGGCGGGCGGCGCGCCGGTTCCCAACCAACTCATCGAGTTCCGTTGCGCCACGGTGGGCGCGGGCTGCACGCTGGGCGACAACACGGCGATCCTACGCGTGCCGGCCACCGGCGCAAACGGCAAGGCCGCGGTCACCGCGTTCGCGAACGCGGCCGCCACGACGAACAACTTACCGTACAATGCGACCGCCCGCGTGGCCGCCGACTTGACCGTGGCCGCTGCCTTCGCCCTGCGCAACCTGCCGGGACCGCCCGCATCGGTGCAGGCCTTCTCCGGCTCCGGACAGTCGGCGCAAACCGGCGCGGCGTTCACCCAGGGCCTGCGCGCGCAAGTGAAAGACGCGCTCGGCAACGACGTACCCAACACGGTGGTCACGTTCACCGCGCCGGCGACGGGCGCCGGCGCCACGCTGTCGAGCGCGACCGCGAACACCGGCGTCGACCTCGAGAACCAGGGCGCGACCGTCACGGCGACCGCTAACTCGACGGCGGGTTCGTATAATGTAACCGCCTCGGTGGGGAACCTGTCCGCTAACTTCGCCCTGACCAACACGGCCGGCCCGCCGTCCGGACTGAAGGTGGACGAGCCCGCCGCCGGCCAGACCATCGGAACCTCCACCGTGACGTTCCGCTGGTCCGGGCAAGCGGCGGCGGCACGGGGGTTCGACCTGCGGATCACGAGCGGTCAAACCACGGTGTACACCGGCCGGCTCGCGGGAGGTTCCACCTCATCCACCGCGATCGGTGTGCCCACCGGCGCCTTGACCTTCGAGATCCGGGAGTGTCTGGCGGCGGACTTTACTAACTGTGGCCCATGGGTTTCGCGTAACTTCAACGTCCAGCTTGCCGCGCCCACAGCTTCGCCCACGATCACCGCGCCCACGGCTGGACAGACATTGACGGAATCGACGTTCGCCTTCCAATGGGGCGCCGTCGCCGGAGCGGACTCCTACGAGTTGAAGCTGATCAACCAGACGCATGGGACCACCGACCTGGTGATCCGCGTGCTCGGCGCCACGGGCTCCATCTTTTCCATGCGCGCCGGACAGTACGTGATGGAGGTCCGGGCCTGCACGGCCGCCTGCGGTCCACCGGCCGTCCGCGCGTTCACCAACAACCTGCCCGCGGCGCCCACGCAGCCGCCCGCCGCGCCCGGGGTCCAGGTGACCAACAACAACGGACAGAACCAGGTCGCGGTGACTTACGACGCGGTCACCGGGGCCGACTTGTACCGCGTGCAGATCGTGGCGCCGGGCGCTGGTCCGGGCGGCGGGGCACTTACCGTCGCGGCCAGGCAGACCGCCGCGACCAACCTGACGCTGTCGGCGCCCAACGGAGCGATGGTGGCCTTCGTACAGGCGTGCAACGGCAACGGATGCAGTCCGGTGAGCGCGGGGACGCCGTTCAACGCTTCCTTCGGCGTATCCAACCTGCCGGTGGTTTCGTCGCCCGTGGCGGGGGCCACGGTGACTGGTCCGCAGGTGCTGATCGCGTGGAACCGGATTCCCGGCGACGATGGAACTAACACGTCGTATCTGGTGTTCGCCCAGGACTTCTCCCGCCAGCGTCCGGCTCTGAACATCCTGACGAAATCGAACTTCCACGGGGCGCTGTTCGCTCCGGGCAGGCGCTACGACGTGCAGGTGATCGCGAACCCGGGCGCGCCAAATCAGGCGACCGGTCCGGCGAGCGGATTCCACGTGTTCGGACCGCAGCCGGCCACGCCGACGCTCTACTTGCCGCAACACGAGGGCACGGTGGGATCTGGCAATATCCAGCTTTCGTGGACGCCGTTGGAGCCGACGTTCGCCCAGTACTACCAATACTTTGTGGCGAGGCTCGGCGAACCGAATCCCACGGCGACCGGCATCTCGAGCGGGACCGACGTGGTGATCCCGCTGGCGGTCCCGGCGGGGCAGTCCGCGCGGTTCTCGGCTATCGTCCGCACCTGTCCCGCTGGGGTCTCGTGCACCGCGGATTCCGACGCGGGCTGGCTGCCATGGTCCAACACGCCGGGCGGGTCGGGCGTGACGAACTTCTGGGTGACAGGTCCGCCGGGGCCGTAAGTCCGAGGCGGCCGAACGTCGGTCTTGGAGCTGACGTTCGGCGCCATTTCCAACTACCTTCGCGGACGCACCCCGATGTACTCGCCCGTCATCGGGGTGAGCGCCCCGGACGTCATCCACGACATCGCCGATGGAATGGACCTTCGGCGGCGGCATCCAGGGAGGAAGCTGCCGCGACCCGGAGACGCTAACTAACTGCTGGAGAACGGCCATGCACGCGACAAATCCGCGTAAGGCCGACGGCTCGGTCATGACCGTCCCGCCCGCGGTGCTCGATCTTCCGCGCCCGCGGCCAGGCGACTACTAGCACGGGCTATCCTTTGACGCAGACGACCTGACGCAGGGTATGGACCGTATCCACGAGGCCGGGCGATGTGGCGCAACGAGGCCAGGCGGCGGTTCACCCTCGAGGATCATGCGCGGATGACCGCGGGCGAGGAATGCCGCAAGGATGTGGACGTCATCGACGAAACGCCCGCGGGTACAAGCCGATCGACGCGGTCATGGCGGCGCGGACCGGGCTTCCGGCAATTCGAATTGCGGATTGGCCAGAATGCCGTTCCGCGATTCACCCAAAAAACCTGCAACTATATTTCTTTCCTTTTCAATCGGTTACAGCGGACCATCGAAAAGAGGCGCCATTGCCGGGACGCGTCGCCCGGCGAGGGCGCCATTCTTTGGGTGGTGGCGGAGCACGCTCCGCTCACCTCGTAACCTCGAAAAGGAGTTCCCAAACATGACAGTCGCAACCAACGGCGCAGCCTCCGCGCACGACGTACTGGCTGACGGGCTGCGGCTCGATCTCCATCCCCAAGGAGTCCTCGAGGAACTCGTCTTCGCCCATCTCCTGGTAACCGCGGCGGCTCTGCGTCAGATCGACGCCATGGGCTCGGAAGCCTCATTCACCGAACGCGATCGCACCGCGCGCGCCTTCTTCCGAGCCGTCCGTGAACTCCGCGCCATCCAGCGAAACCGGCCGGAGCCCGCTGACGAAAAACATATTAGATTGCAAAACGAACCTGGGAACTCATTGAAAACACAGGAAGCCGTTTCCAGCGATCCCGAGCCTGCGGCCGAAGAGCACACGAGTGCCGAACAACCCCCGCGCGTACTGCCCTTCCGCCGCCCCGCGCCGAAAGTCGGCCGCAACGAGCCCTGCCCATGCGGCTCAGCGATGAAGTTCAAACGATGCTGCGGCGGCTGACGCTACCGTAAGTCGAACACGAAGGTCCGGCGATTCCGGCGGGGTTCGCCCACCGCGCCCGCTCTTGACCGAGCGGAGCGTGCCGGCCTTCGGAGCGCTTTCGCGGCCCACGGATCGGCGCGCGTCACGGCGCGCCGCGGCGCGCTGTCGAGCACCCGCGGACTGATGATACTGGCCTCGGGTGCGAGACCGTTGTACTGGCTGCCGTCACAGCTCCCCGCCGGCGCCAAGAATGGCCGCGACATGGGTGCCGTGCCCATACAAGTCCATAGCGCCGGAGTCGGAGGCGAAGTTTTCTCTGTAGACGATTTGAGGAGTTGCACTTGCCGCTGCGATTAACTTGCCTGACGGCGCCAGACAAGGTGTCGAGGCGGACCCATCGCGGCGATCTCCGTCTCGAATCGACGGTGTGGTGATAGACTCTCGGGGATGCGGCCCGTTCTCGCGATTCTCGTCCTGGCCGTCTGCCCCGTTGGCGGGCAGACCAAGGAGTCCAATCCGTACACGCCGGAGTCGGGGGCGGACGAAGGCAAGCGCCTCTACGCTCGATACTGCGTGTTCTGCCACGGCATGGACGGCGCATCCGGGCGCGGCGCCAAGCTTGCCTCGGCGTATCGCAAGCACGGATCGAGCGACCGCGAACTCTACCGGACGATCGCCGATGGCGTGCCCGGCACCGAGATGTCCGGCCACTGGCTCGAGGAAGACGAGATCTGGAAGATCGTGTCGTTCGTCCGCGTGCTCGAACGGACGGCGGCGTCCCAACCGGCCGGATGCGAGGCGGGTCCGGGCGACGCGGCGCGGGGTGCGGCGATCTACAAGGGCAAGGGCGGCTGCGCGGGATGCCATGACGCGGCGCGGCTGGGGCCGGATCTATCCGCGATCGGCGCGACGCACACGCGGGCGCATATCCGCGAATCGATCGTGGACGCCAACCGGCAAGTAGCCCCGCGATACCGGGCCGCGGTGGCGAAGCCGAAATCGGGCGCGGCGGTTCGCGGACTGCTGTTGAACCAGGACGAGTACACGGTGCACTTACTCGACACCGGTAACAAGGTGCGGTCGTTCGCGCGGCGCGACTTGGTGGATGTCACCGTCTCGAAAGAGTCGCTGATGCCGTCGTACGGACGGTCGTTGACGGAGGCCGAGACCGGCGATCTCACGGCTCACCTCTGCGCGCAACGGGGCGGAACTGCGCCGTCCGCGATTCCCGCCGCCCCGGCGGACGAATTGACCGCGGCGGACCGGTCGCCGCACAACTGGCTCACTTACTCGGGGAACTATCAGGCGCACCGGCACAGCGGCCTGCGGGAGATCTCGGCGGCAAACGCCGCCGGATTGGAACTGAAGTGGGCCTATCAGGCGAAGGTCGTCGAGAAGTTCGAGACAACCCCGCTGGTGGTGGACGGTGTCATGTACATCACCACACCTCCCAGCGATGTGGTGGCATTGGACGCGGCGTCCGGTGTCCGGCTGTGGGAATACAAGCGCCGGATGCCGCCCAAGACGCAGGTCTGTTGCGGGCAGGTGAATCGCGGATTGGCGGTGTCGGGCCGGCGCCTGTTTCTAGGCACGGTGGATGCCCACGTGGTCGCGCTCGACCGGCTATCGGGCAACGTGCTGTGGGACACCCAGATGATCGATTACAAGGACGGCTACTCGGTCACCCACGCGCCGTTGGTGGTGAAAGACAAGGTAATCGTGGGCGTGGCCGGAGGCGAGTACGGAGTGCGGGGATTTCTGGATGCCTACGACGTGGCCACGGGCGCGCGCCGGTGGCGGTTCCAGTTGTCGCCCGGTCCGGGCGAGTTCGGCAACGAAACCTGGGCCGGCGATTCGTGGAAGACCGGCGGCGCATCCATCTGGATTACGGGTAGCTACGATCCCGATCTGAATCTGACTTACTGGGGCACGGGAAATCCGGGACCGGACTGGAACGGCGACGCGCGGAAGGGCGACAACCTGTTCTCCTGCTCGGTGGTGGCGCTGGACGCCGATAGCGGCGAGCGGAAGTGGCACTTCCAGTTCACCCCCCACGACGAGCACGACTGGGACGCGACGCAGATCATGGTGCTGGTGGACAAGCCGTTCCGCGGCCGCCGGCGGAAGCTGCTGTTGAACGCCAATCGAAACGGGTTCTACTACGTGCTCGACCGCGCGACCGGCGAGTTCCTGCACGGGAAGGCTTACGTGAAGCAGACCTGGGCGAAGGGGCTGGACGATCGCGGCCGTCCGCTGCGGTTGCCGGGAACGTTTCCCACTGCGGAGGGGACGCACGTGTATCCGCAGGTGGCGGGCGGGACCAATTGGATGTCGCCGGCGTTCAACCCATCCACCGGCCTGCTGTATGTGCCCGTGCGGGAAGGCGGAAGCCTCTACTACCAGGGCGAGGCCGACTACAAGCCGGGCCGCCGGTTCCAGGGCGGCTACTTCAACAACGAAAAGGTGGCCGGCGATTGGTATGGCGCGGTGCGGGCGCTCGATCCGCTCACCGGCGATACCAAATGGGAACACCGCCTGGGAATTCCGCCGTGGGCGGGCTTGATGTCGACAGCAGGGGGGCTGGTGTTCGCGGGAACCGAGGACGGCTACTTCAAGGCGCTCGATGCCCAAACGGGGCGCGAGTTGTGGCACGCCAATCTGGGCGGCCGTGTGATCGCCAATCCGATGTCGTTCGCGGTGAACGGACGCCAGCGGGTAGCCATCGCCGCGGGAAGCGCGTTGTTCGTGTTCGGGCTGCGATAGGCGGCGGCTACGACCGGTCCGGCGCCAACTGGGCCATGCGCTCGAGCTTCACCGTCTCCTCCGCCGTCTCCGGGCGGACGCCTAGCTTGCCTCCGTGCGGCTCGGTCAGCAAGCGCAGCAGACTGAGTTGGAATTCGATCTCCTCGCGGACGTTTTCGTTTCCTAGGATCATTGGGCCTCTCTCGCCATATCGGCCCAATCCCGGCCGGACGATAGGCCGCGCTCACTGTTCGCGGCCGAGCCCCAAAGCCTTCATCCTCTTGTGCAGGTTCGTCCGCTCGATCCCCAACACGCGCGCCGCCTGGGAGACGTTCCCACCCGACTGATCGAGCGCCCGCTGAATCTCGGTCCGTTCCGCCGACTCCCGCGCATCGTGAATCGAACTCCGCGGACGCGAGTCGCCCTGCCGCATCTCGAGTGGAATTGCCGCCACGCCGATCGCGTCCGCCGGCGACAGAATCGCCATCCGCTCCACCACGTTTCGCAGTTCCCGTGCGTTGCCGGGCCACGAATAGGCTTCCAACGCCCAGAACACATCTTCTTCGATCTGTTTCGGCCGGAAATTGTTGCGCGCGCAGAAGCCCGCCAGGAAGTACCTCGCCATCTCGCGGATATCGCCGCGGCGTTCGCGCAACGGAGGAACGCGGATGGGCATCACGTTCAGCCGGTAGTACAGGTCCTCGCGAAATCTGCCGTCGGCGCACATCCGCGCCAGGTCGCGATTGGTGGCCGATACCACCCGCACCACCACCCGGACCGGGCGCTCGCCGCCGACGCGATGGAACTCGCCCTCTTGCAGCACACGCAGCAGCTTGGCTTGGGCTGGCAGCGGGAGATCGCCCACCTCGTCCAGAAAGATCGATCCTCCGTCGGCCAGTTCGAACTTGCCCCGCCGGGCGGCGGTAGCGCCGGTGAACGATCCCTTCTCGTGGCCGCACAGTTCGCTCTCGAGCAGATCGTTGGGAATCGCCGCGCAATTCACCTTCACGAACGGGCCCGAGGCGAAAGGGCTGGATTCGTGGACGTACGCCGCGAGCAGTTCCTTGCCCGTGCCCGATTCGCCCAACAGCAGGATGCGCGCGTCGGACCGGGCCGCCAGCGCCGCCTCCTCCATCGTCCGCAGAAACGCCGGGCTTTCGCCGACCATGCGCGGTGTCCCCAGTTCCTCCCGCAGCCGGTCGTTCTCGTCCCGCAGGCTGCTTCGCTCGATCGCGTTGCCGATCGCCAGCAGCACCTTGTCGCGAGCCAGCGGTTTCTCGAGGAAGTCGTAGGCTCCGGCTCGCGTGGCGGCGACCGCCTCCCCGATCGTCGCCTGGCCGGAGATCATCACCACCGGCACTCGGGCATCGGTCTGGCGGATCTCCTCGAGGATCTCGATGCCGCTCCCATCGGGCAGCCTGACATCGAGCAGGTAGGCGTCGGCGCCGCGGGGCATCGCGCGGAACTCGGCCACCGATCGGGCGGTGGATACCCGGTACCCCTCGCGCTCGAGGATCAGACGCAGGGCCAGTCCGATGTTTTCCTCGTCGTCGACGATCAGCACTCGTTTCGCGGACAAGCGTTTCTCCATAAGGTTTTCAGGCGGAAAGCGTCACGCGGAACGCCGCGCCACCCAGCCGTCCCTCGATCGATTCGATGTCGCCGCCGCAGAGTACGGCGCTCTTGCGGGCGATCGACAAGCCGAGACCCATGCCGCCCTTCTTGAACGAGATGGAGGGCTCGAACAACGACGCCTTGGCGCGGGGCGTCAACCCGGGACCGGAATCGTGCACTTCGATCGCCAGCTTGCCAGGCGCTGCCTCTGTCGCCGCCAACACGCGGCCTCCCGGACCGGCCGCCTGCGCCGCGTTCTCGAGCAGGTTGGTCAGCACCGCCTTGAGCAGGTCGCCATCGGCGATCACCGTTCCCGGCCGGTCCGCCGGTGTGAACTCGTATCCGACATCCGGATGGGCGGCGCGCAGGAACGCGATCCGCTCCTCCACCAGCGCGTTGGCGTCGAGCGGCTGCAGCTTCACCGGCGGCTCGGCGGCGAAATCGGAAAATGCGCGGACGCGCCGCTCGAGGCTGTTCACTTCGTCCACGATCACCCGCGCCGCCTCCTGTTCGAACGCGTCGTCCGGGCGGCGAGCGGACACTTCCTCCATCATCAACCGGATCGGCGTGAGCGAATTCTTCACTTCGTGCGCCATCTTGCGCGCCAGCGACTGCCAGCTTTCCAGGCGTGTCACGTACAACAGCTTTTCGCGGCTCCGCCGCAGTTCGCCCGCCATTTGGCGGTAGGCGTCCATGGCCGCGCTGCTGGTGCGGTGGATGGCGAACAACGCCACGCCCAACGACGCGAGCCACGGAACCGCCGCGAGAAGCAGGAAGCCCCGCCGGAGGTCGCGTTCGGCCGCGTCGGTCACCAGCGCGCGCGCCTCGCCATGCGTCTTGCGGATCCCGCCCAGGGGTACACCCAGGTTCGCTTCGAAGCGGAGCACATCCCCGCCGTTGCGCTTCATCAGGATCAGCGCATCGCCAGCTCCCGGCGAGAGCCCGGCCGACTCCGGCTGGCCGGAGGCGTGAAAGTCGGCGATCTCGGGCGGCCAATCCTCGCCTTGCCGGAAGATCCTGGGCTCCGCCTCGCCCGAGGCGGCCTTGGCCCGGAGCGCGTCGCGTTCCCGCTGATAAAGGACGCGCGCCGTGCTTTCGAGCGATCGGGAAACCGCGTCCAATTGGGCGGTAGACGAGTAGTGCTCGAGCAACGAATTGGCCACCCACAACGTGATCCCGAGCGGAACGAGCGTCGCCGCCAGGAACAGCGTGAGCAGCCGGTTGCGAAGCCGTGTCATGGAGTGACCTCCCGCGCTCGCAACTGGCCCGATTCGAGCACCCAACGCTGTTGGTCGCCGCGCGACGGGCGGCTCAGTAGATCCACCAGATTCGCCAGGTTGATCCCCCGCGGATCGAGGAGCGCGGGGTCCTTGCGCGGATCCGCCGCGCGGATCTCGAGGCGCACCCAGAACGGCTCGTCCGGCGCCAATCCGGGCGACACGATCGACACGTTCTCGAGGCACCAGCGCGAGACGCCCGCCGCGTCGAGTTGGATCGCCCCGGATCGCGCCTTGCCCAGACCTCTCACGGCGAACTTCTCCTCCCACAGATCGTAACTGACCACGAAGCGTTCGAACGACCGCCGGCGCAGGTTGGTCTTCACGCCCGACCACAGCGCCAGATGGAAATCGTAGGTGACGGGCGCGCCGTTTCTGAGCCGCGCGAGCAGCGGTTCGCGCGTGAGGTCGAGCTTGGGAGCGGAAAAGAAAAGCTGGTCCCCGCGAAAACGTACGGAGAGGGAATCGGCGCACAACACGGGGACCAGCGCCAGGACCAGCAGGGAAGACTGCGCCGCTGATTGGCGTAAAGTCATCGGCTTAGAAGTTGATTCCCGTAATAAAGATGGGCTCGACACGCCCGTCTCGTAGCGGAAAGGCGACCAGGAACGACAGCGCCGTCACCGAACCCGCGGTGATGCCGACGGCCACCGAGTGGCGCAGAATCGCCGGGCCGCTCCGCTTCCACACCGCGCCCGTGTCGTAGACGGCGCGGAAGGGGCCATGGCGGACGTCGAGCGACGCGTGCCCCACCCGATCCCCGCCGAACGGAGCCAGATCGAAGCGGTTCCAGCCGCGAAGCGTGGTGCTGCCGCCCAGGGTGAAACGTTCGAAAACCGGCGCGCGTCCATTCAGTAGGCCGCCATGAACAGCGACCGAAATCGAGTTCGCTCCGCTGGTCCAGGAGTAGTTGGCTTGGACGGCGTGGCGGGTGTAGATGAAGTCGCTCGCCAGTGACCGGGTGGATGCTGTCAGTCCGTAGGACGCCCCGGTCTCATGGCGGCCTCCGGGCGAGTCTTCCCAGCGCCGCCGGAAGCGCAGAGTTGAATTGGCGGCGCTGGAAAGCTCATGGCGAGTGGAGGGAAATTGGGTCTCCACCCGCTGCATACTCACGCCGAGCTGCAGCGTGAGATCTCGTGAAAAAAGGATGGTGGCCGACGGCAGCAGAGCCAACCGCGACCGGTAGATTCCGGGAACGTCCGCGTTCTCCGCGAGCGCGCTCGTGGTGGCGCCGTTCCATTGCGACCGCCAGTTTTCGGCGGTGAACTCGAGCCGCAGGCGATCGGAAAACAGCCCCTCCCGCCGAATCCCGCCACGAACGCCCGAGTAGCGTTCGACAAGCCGTTCGTTGTCGGTCAGGACGCCGCCGATGAGCACAAAACTACCCGCGTGGACATTGAGATCGCCGCCAAATGTGAAGTTTTGCTTGGAGTGGTAGACCAGCCGGGGCACCACCACTTCCAGCGCCTCCTTCTTCTCGATGTCGAAGATCACTCGGATTCGCTCCGGATCGGCTCCGCGCGCCAGGCGCATGACGACCGAGCGTCCGCGAAGTTCCGCGCGCAGAGCGGCGACGAGCGAGTCGACAGTCTCCTGGTCGAAACGGCCTCCGGCGAGGCCGTCGATGCGTCCTCTCAGCCTCGAACTGAGCCTCACGGACGCAGGGGACAGTTCCACGCTTTCCACGGTGTATCGCGAGTTGACGTTGGCGGGCGGCGCCGGGTTTCCGCCGATCTCTGGAGATCGCGGCGGCAGCGAGGAAGCGGAGGCGATCCATCCGGCTACGACTAGGATTGCGAGCGGCTTCATGTCCGGCTCTATTGCAGATCGAGGGCCAACCGCCAACTCGTTGAAAAAGCGTCTCGGGCGAGGCCGGGCACTGTGAACGGGCGGAACAGGTGTGAATCCGCGGCGCGTACCGGCGCTCAGTTCACCTTGCTCTTGGCGACCTGCGGAGTCACGGTGACGCGGGCGAAGTGGCTCAATTCGCCGTCGCTCCCGGCGACGGTCACGATGCCCATTTCGAGATCCTCCACCCACACGAACAACCCGGCCTTGCGGTTCGCCACGATCGAACCATGGATGATCCGTGAGTCGGAAAGCACAAGGGATTGCACCGCTCGCAGTTCGACCTTGCGGACTTTTCCGCCGAAAATCGCGGCAATCACCTTTTCGATCGCCTCCGATAGCGCCTCCGGGGCGTCGGCGATTTCGCAGGCGTCGTGGAACTCGGGATCGTCGCCGAAGTGATCGAGGAAGTAGTACGTGATCTTGGCGAGGTCCTTCTCGCCGGCCAAGAGCCGCTTGAAATCCGCGATGCGGACCGGGTCTACGGAAGCCATGCTTCCATCGTCCTCCCGCCGACGCCATTTGTCCATTGTCTTCGCCGGGAAACCGATTTACACCACCGATAGGACGCACGCCGTAGCCTGAGCGGCCTGTTCCACTTTCGGAACAACCTGAGGTACTTGTGGCGGCCGCTCCTCCCACTTTACGTCTATCCCGGCCGCCGTCGGGCACTGGCGCTGGCGCCCGGAAAACCCAACGACACCATGTCTTTACGCGCCACACGGGGTTTCGGCCAGGGCCAGTCCAGGGCGGGTGTTCCGATTTCGGAACAAACCCGCCGTCTCCGCGCGGCACGCAAATCCGCGAATCATCATAACGACATGACATGCGTCACAACACTCTTGGAGCCTCGGTGGGAAGCCCCGGTTCCGGCCGGCGATGGTGGACTGAGCATCCTCGTCGTCGACGACAACTCCGTCAATCTGCACCTCGCCTCGAGGATGCTCTCCCGGATGGGACACCGGGTCAGTCTGGCGTCCAACGGACGCCTGGCGATCGCGATGTTCGCCACCCGCCGGTACGATTTCGTCTTGATGGACCTGAACATGCCGGATATGGGAGGCGTTGCAGCCGCAACCGCTATCCGGAAGCTGTTTCCCCAATCTTGCGCTCGCATTGTCGCGTTCACCGCCACGGACGACGACTGGGAACGCAAGCAGTGCCGCGCGGCCGGAATGGCCGGTTTTCTTACCAAGCCCATTAGCCGGAAGGACCTTGCCAACGAGCTCGGCCGCTTGTGCGCTGGCGTGGCGATTCAATAGCTCGATGATCGCGATGTGAACCGCGAACTCGCCCGCCGACTCGAGATTGCCGGCGCAACGGCGACCAGGGAGTATCTGGAGTCCGCGAAATAGCCCGTCACTACCGCCTCGCCGGCAGAGTCCAACTACTTAAGAATCGTGGGATTCGAAAGGAGTTCGGACTTATGTGGAGAATCGTTGCGGTTGCTTTGACCGCCGCCGCGTTCGCCGGCGCGCAAGGTACGGGAGGAGCCGGTCCGGGGCCGGGCGGAGGGCTGGTCGTGGCGCCGCTTACGCAAGACGAGGCCAGCCGTCTCGTGTTCATGCGTGAGGAAGAGAAGATGGCGCGCGATGTCTACGCGTTTCTCGCCCTCAAATGGAACCCGCGGATCTTCGGCAACATCGCCAGATCGGAAGAGACCCACTTTCAGCAGACCGGCGCGATGCTCCAGCGTCACGGCATCGGCGATCCCGCGGCGGGCATGGGAGCGGGCGAGTTCGCCAACCCTACTCTGGCCGCGATGTACGCCGAACTCACCGCGAAGGGAGCGCGATCGGTTCGCGACGCGCTGGAGGTAGGCGTGCTCATCGAGCGCCTGGACATCGCCGATCTCGAGGCTGGATTGGCGGAGACCCGGAATCCAGAGATCAAGCGCCTCTACACGAACCTGCTGAACGCATCCTACAACCATCTGGACACGTTCGAGTGGGTGCTCGAGGTGGTGGCGGGGATCGATTGAGGAAGGCGCCATGAAGTGGATATTTCCCACTCTCGCGATAGCCGCGCTGGCGGCCGCCCAAATGGGCCGTCATGACGGCCCGCACGGCCGCATGATGGGAACGCTGCCGGACAAGATGGAGTCCGCCGCGAATCCCATCACCGCCGCCAAGACGGACCTGGGCCGGATGCTTTACTACGATGCCCGCTTGTCCAGGGACGGGACGGTGTCGTGCAACTCATGCCACGATTTGGCGCGCTACGGCGTCGATAGCAAGCCCTTCTCCCCAGGCGTGGGCGGCCAGCTTGGCGGCCGTAACTCGCCGAGCGTGTATCACGCGGCGGACCATCTCCTGCAGTTCTGGGATGGCCGGGCCGCCGATGTCGAGGAGCAGGCCAAGGGCCCCGTGCTCAATCCGGTGGAGATGGCGATGGAATCCGGCGCCGGTGTCGAACGGAAGCTCCGTTCGATTCCCGGCTACGTGGATGCGTTCCGGAGGGCGTTTCCCGCCGAGGCGGAGCCCGTTACGTTCGACAACATGGCCCGCGCGATCGGCGCCTTCGAACGCGGATTGGTCACGCCGTCGCGCTGGGACAAGTTCCTTGCCGGAAACCGGTCCGCGCTCGGCGGGAACGAGTTCGAAGGCCACCAGGAGTTCATGCACACCGGCTGCGCGCAGTGCCATAACGGTCCGTACGTGGGCGGCCGGTCGTTGCAAAAGCTGGGGGCCGAAAGGCCGTGGCCGCGCGATTCCGATCCTGGCAGGATGGCGGTGACCAATGCCGCCACCGATCGAATGGTGTTCAAGGTTCCGTCGCTGCGCAACGTGGAAAAGACCGGTCCCTACTTCCACGACGGCAGCGTCGCGAGTCTCGACCGGGCGGTGCGCATGATGGCGGAACACCAACTCGGCGTGACGCTGGACGACCGGCGCGCCGGCGCAATCGTGGCGTGGCTGAAGTCCTTGACCGGCGAAATTCCCGCCGCCTACATCAAGGCCCCGGAACTTCCCTAGCGCCGGTCTGATAAACTGCCAGGTTCCATGAGCACGGCCGCCGCGACGGGCATTCACTGGCCCACCACCTCGATTCTCTTCGTGGCGGCCGCGCTCAACTACGGCGACCGCACCGCGATCTCCGCCGTGTTCCCCCTGCTGCGCAAGGACCTCGGCATGTCCGATCTGGCGCTGGCGAGCGTGGGCACGTTCTTCCTCTGGAGCTATGCGGCGGGATCGCCCTTCGCCGGGCGGATCGCCGACCGCATGTCCCGCTCCCGGGCCGTGGTGCTGAGTCTCTCCGCTTGGAGCGCCGTGATGCTGTTGAGCGCCTTCGCCGCCAGCACCGAACAGCTTCTCGCCACGCGCGTGCTGCTGGGGCTCGCCGAGTGTCTGTACCTGCCCGCGGCCATCGCGCTCATCGCCGACCGCCACGCGCCGCAAAGCCGCGCCACGGCGATGGGCATCCATATGGCGGGGCTCAACTTCGGACTGATCGGCGGCGGACTGCTCGCCGGCTGGATGGGTGACCGGTTCGGTTGGCGGCCTTCGTTCGTGATTCTCGGCGCGGCCGGACTCGCTCTGGCGGCTCTGGCGTCGCGCGTGTTGAAAGACGCCGGATCTGCCCAGGCGCGCGAACCGGCGCCGCCCACGGTGGAGGCTCTCCGCACGCTGTTCGGGATGCCATCGTACGTGGTGCTGATGCTCGAGGCGATGATCGTTTCGGTGGGCACGTGGATGTTCTTCAACTGGCTTCCGCTCTATTTCAAGGAAACGTTCGACATGAGCTTGGCGGGCGCGGGCTTTTCCGGCACGTTCATGTTGCAGACGGCGGCGGTGGCCGGCGTGCTGCTCGGGGGAATGCTGTCCGACCGCGTAGCGCGCGGCGGCCTGCGCCGCAGAATGCTCTCGCAAGCGACCTTCTACATCGCCTGCGCGCCGTTCCTGCTGCCGTTTTACGGAAGCCCGGCGTATGGCGTGATCTCCGGCTCCATCTTCACGTTCGCGCTGCTGCGGGCGCTAGGTCAATCGAACGAGAACGCCACGTTGTGCGACCTGCTTCCCGGCGGACTGCGGTCCACGGCGATCGCGTTGATGAACACCGCCAACTGCTTCGCCGGCGGCATCGGATCGCTGGTGGCGGGATTACTGAAGGCGGACTACGGTCTCGGCGGCGTGTTCGCCGGCGTCTCCGTCATCATGGTGGTGGCGGCGGGCCTGTTGGCCATCGGTTACTTCTTCTACCTCGACCGGGACCTGAAGCGCGTCGCCGCGTAAACCGGCACGCCCAACAGTACAATCACCAGGCCGGGCCAGGTGGTCGCCGGACGGTAGACGAACAGGCACGCCAGGATGGACGCCGCTCCCACGATGTACAGCGCCGGCAGTACAGGATAGCCCCAGGTCCGGTAAGGACGCGGCGCGTCGGGTTCGCGGAATCGCAGGCGGAACACGGCCGCGATCGCCATGATGTAGAAGATGAGCGCGGCCGAGATCACGTAGTCGAGTAAATCGCCGTAGAGATTCCCGTAGGCCTTGCCATCGAAGGTACGCGGCAGCACCAACAGCGCCGACCACCCGCCCTGCGCCCACAGCGACCACGCCGGGACGCGCGCGCGATTCAGTTCCGCCGCGCGGGCGAAGAACAACCCGTCGTTCGCCATCGCGAAATAGACGCGCGGGCCGGAGAGAACCAGCGCGTTCACGCACCCGAAGGTCGACACCATGATCGCCGCCGCCATCGCCGGCGCACCCCAGGACGGGTAGATCCGGCTCAGCATCGCCGTGGCCACGCGATCGGACGGAGCCTGCTGGATCGCCGCCAGTGGCAGCACGCTCAGATAGGCCAGGTTCGCCAGCAGGTACAGCGCGATCACCAGCGATGTTCCGAGCGCCAGCGACAACGGCAGGTTGCGCCGCGGATCCTTGACCTCGCCGGCGGTGAACGTGATGTTGTGCCACGAATCGGCGGAGAACAGCGATCCGACTTGAGCCACGCAGATCGCCGCGAATCCCGCCGTGGGCACGCTCCAGTGTTCGGTGAAGTTCGACTGGATCGCCGCCGTGTCGCGCCCGAACAGCAGTCCCAGCGCGATCAACACGAGCAGGCTCCCGATCTTCGCCGTGGTGAACAGGTTCTGCACCAGCTTCCCGTAGTGAATGCCGCGGCTGTTGGTCCACGACAGCGCCGCGATCACGGCGATCGCCGCCAATTGCGCCGTGGAGAGCGACACCGCGTAGCCGCTGGTTGCGTGCAGCGGCGCGATCAGGTAGTTCGTTTCCGAGATCGAGGGAAGCAGTACGCCGGCGAATCGCGCGAAGGCTACCGCCACCGCCGCGATCGTTCCGGTCTGGATCACCGTGAACAGCGTCCATCCGAACAGGAAGCCCCACAGCGGCGAGAAGGCCCGCCGCAGATACACGTACATTCCACCGGCTTCGGGCATCATCGCCGCCAGTTCACCGTACGAGAGCGCGGCGGACACCGTCAGAAATCCGGTGAGCAGCCACGCCCCCAGCAGCCAGGAAACGCTGCCCAGTTCGCGAGCCATTCCGGCGGAAACGATGAAGATCCCGGAGCCGATCATCACGCCGGCCACCACCATCACCGAATCGAACAGGCCGAGTTCGCGGCGGAACTCGTGCGATCGAGCGTCAGGCATCGGAACCTCCCATCAAAGTATCCACGCGCGCCGGCAGTACGGGCGGCCGGGTGGAATCGGGCTTCCAACCGAACAGGAACTCCACCGCGGGTCCACAGACGCGGCCCTGGCATGGCCCCATCCCGCAACGCGTATGGAGCTTGGCGTAGCGCCAGTTCGGCAGATCCCGCAGCGCTCCGAACGCGACGCCTTCGCAGCGGCAGACTACGGTTTCGTCGCGCGGCAGCGAGCGGAGTTCAGCGCGTGGCGCGAAGGTCCGTTCGAGCCTGACGGCGAACTTGCGCGCCTGCTCGATCACGGGCCGGAGCTTGTTCGCCTGGCTGTCGTCGCCCGCCACGCGGTATCCGGCGGCGGCGCCTTCCACGGCGGACTTCAGGTAGCCGCCGATGCCCGTGCATTCGCCTACCGCGTGCACGTTCTCGCGGCCTTCCAACAGGCGAAGCAATTCGGTATTCGGCACGAGTCCGTAGCCGCAGGCGGCGTAGTCGCAGTCGATCGCGCGGCCGTCGCTCAATATCACCCGCCTGACTCGCTCGCCGCCTTCGGCCTCGCGCACCCAGGTTCCGTAGTACAGCGGCACGCCTCGCAGCTTGCGCTTCAGATGGATCGCCTCCAGAATCTTCGCCATCGAAAGGTGGAACGCGAACCGGCGAACCCGCCACGCCGGCGCCTGTTCGCAGATGGCCGCGATCTCAGCGCCCTTGTCCTTGGCCAGCGCGGCGACGGCGAGCAGGATTGGACCCGTACCCGCCACTACGATCCGCTTGCCGCGCACGTCGAGCCCCGACTTGATGAACGCCTGCATAGCCCCCGCGCCCATCGCGCCGGGCAGCGTCCAGCCGGGGAAGGGAAGGAACCGTTCGCGGGCTCCGGCCGCCACAATTAGCTGATCCCAGTGCAGCGCGATCGCACGGTCGCGAGTTTCCACCGTGAGCGTGTTGCCGTGCGCGGCCACCACTCGCGCGCCATTGAGCAGCGCGACGTTGACGCCTTCGAGCTTCTGGCGCGCCACTCCGCCGCCGCCTCCGCGCCAGAGCTGGCCGCCGGGTTCTGGATTGTCGTCGACCAGCGTTACCTGGCGGCCGCCCTGGGCCGCGCACGCCGCGGCGATCAGACCCGCGGGACCGGCTCCGATCACCACCACTCGATTCATCGCGTCTCCACCGTCATTCCTTCGCGGCATGGAAGCTGACAGGCTTGCATCAGCGGCGCCCCATCCACCGTGGCGCGGCATTGCATGCAGATGCCCATGCCGCACAGTGGCGCGAATCCCGCCGCGCCGGTGTTCAGGATCGCCGCCGCGACGCTGCACTGTTCGGGCGCCTCGAATTCGCGGCCATCAATGCGAATGCGCATGCGCGGCCTTCCTGGCGGGATCGTAGGGAGCGGGCGGAACCGGCGTTGGGCCGCCGGCGATCGCCGCCGCGATGAGCAGCCCGGTCGCCAGCGAAGTGGCGATGCCCAGGCCTTCGTGGCCCGCGGCGACATAGATGGATCGCGCGCCGGGAGCGAGTCCGATGTAGGGCAGATTGTCCGGCGTGCACGGGCGGAATCCGGTCCAGGCGCGGATCGCGGGCAGCGAACGCAGCGCGGGCATGAACTCCACAGCGCGGCGCAACATCCAGGAGAGCATTCGCGGCTCCACCTCCGGGCCCGTCGCGCCCATCTGCCGGGATGAGCCGATCAGCAACTGTCCGGTCGCTCTCGGTTGCAGGTTGAACGCGACCGAGTCGCCGCGCGATCCATGCGCGCTCTTCAGGTATCCGAGTTCCACCAGTTGATGCCGCGCGAAGCCCCGCAGGCGATCGGTAATCAGCAGGTGCCCCTTGCGCGGCTCGATCTCGATGCCCGGCGTCAGGCGCGGAGCGTCCACGCCGGCCGCGTTCACGACCGCTCCCGCGCTCAGTTGGCCACCGTCCGCGAGTCTCACCGAGCCCTCGCCGATCGCCGTGGCGCGCACGCGGACGATGCCGGCGCGCGACCGATCGAGCAGGAATCGCGTCGCGGCCGGCTGGTAAATCACGCTGTCGCACGGGACGCGCAATGCGCCGGCCAGCCCGCGCCGCAAGTTGGGCTCCGCTTCGGTGAGCGCGGCCGCGTCCAGGATCTCGGTCCGGAGTCCCCGATCCGCGTGCCAGGCATGCTTGCGCCGCACCCAGCCCATCTCTTCCTCGTCCGCCGCGACCCACAACGTTCCGCACGGCGTGTACTCGACGTTGGCGGGAAGCTCCGGACCGAGCCGGTTCCACAGGTCCACCGAACAGCGGGTCAACGCGAACTGCGCTTCCGAATCGTCCATCACGGTGAGGTGTCCCATGCCCGCGCCGGTCGCGCCGCCGCCTTCCACTCCATGCTCCACCACGACGACGCATAATCCAGCGGCCGCGCAGGCGTCCGCGCACGCCGCACCCACGATGCCGCCGCCCACGATCGCGACATCCGGGTTCACCGCCGGATGCCCCACAAGAAAGGATCGCGTTCGTCGAGGATCAACTTCGCGTCCGCTGTTACAAACGCCGATCCACGAATGCGCGGGATCACCGCGCCGTCGACGATCGAATAGCTGCCTTCGAACACGCCGCCCACGATGCTCTCCTGCCGCCAAACCTCGCCGGGCCGCAGCTTGCCCGCCGCTTGCAGGCACGCGAGCTTGGCGCTGGTCCCGGTGCCGCAGGGCGACCGGTCGTACGCTTTCCCGGGACACAGCACGAAGTTCCGCGAATGGGCCGAGGGATTACGCGGCGGGCCGAACACTTCGATGTGGTCGATCTTCGAGAGACCCATCGCGTCCAGCGCCTGCCGGATCGCCCACGTGTACGCGGTGAGTTCCTCTACGTGCGCCAGATCGATCGGAACCGGTGAGCCTTCCACCAGGAAGAACCAGTTGCCTCCCCACGCGACATCGCCGGTGACCGCGCCGTGGCCGGGAGCGTCGACGGTCAACGCGTGCGATTCGCGATAGCTCGGCACGTTGTCGAGCGACACTTCGTTGCCTTCGTGCAGTTCGGCGCTCACCACGCCCACCGGAGTCTCGATGCGATGCACGCCCGGCGCGAGCCGGCCCAGATATCCGAGCGTCACCATCAGCCCGATGGTTCCGTGCCCACACATGTTCAGGTAGCCGGTGTTGTTGAAGAAGATCGCGCCGGCGGTGCACGACGCATCGGAAGGTTCGCACAACAGCGCTCCCACCATGGCGTCGTTGCCGCGCGGTTCGTTCACCACCGCCGAGCGGAACGCATCGAAATCGCGCCGGAACGCCGCTAGCTGCTGGGCGACGGTTCCGCCGCAGAGATCGGGACCGCCCGCGATCACCACCCGCGTGGGCTCTCCCGCGGTGTGCGAATCGATGACGCGGACTTCCCTCATGACGGCCGCGTGGCGATGCCCTGACGGACGATCGACAGCACGCGGCCGCGCTCTTCACCGGTCAGCGGGAGCCGCGGCGCGCGGGTCTTCTCGGAGCCCATGCCCGTCTCCGCCATCGCGAGCTTGATGTACTGCACCAGCTTCACGTGCACGTCGAGATGCAGCAGCGGAGTGTACCAGCGGTAGACTTCGCGCGCGCGATTCCAGTCGCCGGTGACGAGCAAGTCCCACAGCAGGCGGTTCTCGCGTGGAAACGCGTTGACCAGACCCGACACCCAGCCCACCGCGCCGAGCGCGAAGCACTCCAGAATCAGGTCGTCCACGCCGCCGAACAGGATGTAGCGCGAGCCGCAAGCGTTGACGATATCGGTGATGCGGCGCGGATTCTCGGACGATTCCTTGATTGCCGCCAGCGTCGGCTGATCCGCCAGTTCGGCGAACATCGCGGGCGTGATGTCCACCGAATAGGCGGGCGGATTGTTGTAGACCATGATGGGCAGGTCCGTCGCGCCGGCCACCGCGCGGAAGTGCAGAATCGTCTCGCGTGGATCGGACTTGTAGACCATCGCGGGCAGCACCATCAACCCGTCGGCGCCGGCTTTCGCCGCGAGCGCCGCGAACCGGCACGCCTCGCGCGTCGTGCACTCGGCGATGCCGCTCAGCACCGGAATGCGTCCGCGAACCGCCTCCACGGCGGCTTTCAACACGCCCACCTTTTCGTCGACGGTTTGCGACATGTTCTCGCCCACCGTATCGAGCATGATCAAGCCGTGAATGCCGGACTGGATCATGATTTCGACGTGCCGCAAGGTGGCGGCGATGTCGATGGACTCGTCGTCGCGAAAATGGGTAGTGGCGGCGGGAAACACGCCGTGCCAAAGGGGAGGTTTCATCTAGCTCTCCAGAGTACTCCAGGCAGCGATGAGTGGCGCTAGTCCATCCGCTCGATGAAGTCGCGAATCGCGCGCCGCCGGGGTTCCGGCGCCGGCTCGTACGGCGCGGCGAACACTTCGCGGCACAATCCCAGCGTGGCGGCGGCGCACTTCATCCCCGGCAGATACGTCGGGTCGTAGACCGCCGCGCTTACCGCCAACACGCGCGCCTGCAGTCGAGCCACCTCGGTCGAGTCCCCGCGCGCCGCCGCTTCGTACATGGACACGTACAGCGACGGGAACAGGTTCGATCCGCCGTTCACGCCTCCATGCGCTCCCGTCAGCACGGCTTCGCCCGTCAGCTCCTCCGGACCCATCAGCACGGCGAAGTTCTGCCGGTGGGACACCGCGGTGCGGATCCGGTGGAAGTAGACCATTTCCGCCGAACTGTCTTTCACGCCCGCGACGTTCGCCAGTTCGGATGCCTTCTCGACGGTCTCCACCGAGAACCGCACATGCGAGCAACTCGGGATGTTGTAGATGTAGACCGGCAGCGGCGAATCGTGCGCCAGCCGCTCGACGTAGGCCAGCAACTCCATCTGCGACACGCCGAAGTACAGCGGGCCGGTGGTGACCACCGCATCGGCGCCCGCGTCCGCGGCATGGCGCGCGATGGCGAGCGAGTCTTCGTAGGAGGAGTGCGCGATGCCCACCAGCAGCGGAACGCGGCCCGCGGCGGTCTTCACCGAACGGTTGACGACGGTTCGTTGCGCGGCCGCCGAAAGCGCCGGCCCTTCGCCCGTGGTGCCGAGCACGAAGACGCCGGCCACGCCGCCGTCGATCACGTGTTCGATGCAGCGGTCAAGGCACTCTTCGTCGATCGCGTCCGGCGTGCGAAGAGGCGTGATGAGCGGGGTGACGATCCCGCGGATCGGAATGGGTAGTGGCATTGTTTAAAGAGTTCGGGTGACCTTTGTGAGTCCGCGCGGGTTGTCCGGGTCGAGGCCCTTTTCCTCGGCCAGGTAGGCCGCGAACAATTGCGCGGGGATGATATAGGGAATCGGCGTGAGCGTCTCGTCGCGGATCGCCGCGGGAATCACCAGGCGCCGGCGCGAGAGCTCCTTGACGTCGGGATTGGAGCGGTCGGTGATCAGCAACGTCTCGGTTGTCGTCTCCCGCAGCGTTTCGAACGTTTCGCGCATGGTGGGCCATGTGGCGCCTCCGGGCGCGAACCCGAAAACGGGGAACCTCGGTTCGAGCATCGCGATCGGGCCGTGCAGGAAATCGGCGGAGGAGAACCGCTCGGCGACCACGGCGCAAGTCTCCATCAGTTTCAAAGCGAATTCGAACGCGTTCGAATAGTTCAATCCGCGGCCGATCACCACGGTGCTATTCATGAACCGGTAGCGGTCGGCGAACGACGCCACTTCCTGTTCGAGCGTCAGCGCCTGCTCGGCGAGATCGGGGATGCCGCGCAGATCGTCGAGATCGATTTTTCCGCCCAGCGCCCACGCTAGTAAGTACATCGACATCACTTGGCCCGTGTAGGTTTTGGTCGCCGCGACGCTCCGTTCCCGCCCCGCTTGCACCAGCATCAAATGATCGGGGATCGCGGCCAGCGAACTCTCGGGTTCGTTCGTCACGCCTACCGTGATGGCGCCCTGTTCCTTGGCGCGGTTCAGCACGAGGTTGGTGTCGGTGGATTCGCCCGACTGCGAGATCGCCGCCACCAGGCAGCCTTCGTAGTCGACGTTGCCCCCGTAAAGCGTCAAGATCGACGGAGCCGCGAGCGACACCGGGATTCCGGTCAGCAGCTCGAGCAGGTATCGTCCGAAGAGCGCCGCGTTGTCGGACGTGCCCCGCGCCGTGAGCACGATGCACCGCGGCTTGCGGCCCTCGACGGCGCGCCGCAGTCCTTCCGCCGCGCCCAGTCCTTCGCGCAACGTTCGCTCCAACACGGCCGGTTGTTGCCGGATCTCCTCCGTCATCAGGGACATGTCTTTTGAGTGTATCCGAGGCGGGCCGGACGCTACACTGATCAGATGCCGACGCGATTCCTGTTGACCGCGATCCTGTGCGCCGCGGCGCTCGCCGAACCGCGCGCCCCCTCGGGCTCCGGAGAGACCCGCCGCGCCATCGAGCGCCTGCGGACACTGGGCAGCGTGCTCATGATCGCCGCGCATCCCGACGACGAGAACACCGCGCTGCTCGCCTATTTCGCAAAGGGACGCAACCTGCGCACCGGCTATCTGTCGTTGACGCGCGGCGAAGGCGGACAAAATCTGATCGGCTCCGAACAAGGTGAGCTGATGGGGCTGATTCGCACGCAGGAACTACTGATGGCGCGGCGCATCGACGGCGCGGAACAGTTCTTCACGCGCGTGATCGATTTCGGGTTCACCAAGACAGTTGACGAGACGCTCGCCAAGTGGGGCGGCGAGGAGGCGCTCGGCGACGTGGTGAGAGTGATCCGGCGGTTTCAGCCGGACGTGGTCGTGCTCCGGTTCTCCGGCACTCCTCGCGATGGCCACGGGCAACACCAGGCTTCGGCGATGCTCGGCCGTCAGGCGTTTCTCGCCGCAAGCGACCCCGCGCGGTTTCCCACCCAGCAACTGGCGCCGTGGAAGGCTAAGCGGCTGCTCTACAACATGCCCGGCTTCACTCGCCAGATGCAAGAGGAGGCGGCCAAGACAGCGGACAAGATCGAACTCGACGTCGGGGAATTCGATCCGCTCTCCGGCTTCTCTTATGGAGAGATCGCTGGTATGAGCCGGTCGCTGCATCGCAGCCAGGCGATGGGCGCGCCGGAGCGCAAGGGATCGATGCGCGACTTCCTGCGCGTCATCGAAGGCGAGCCCGCCAGGGACGGACCGTTCGACGGAATCGAGACGACATGGAATCGCGTGGCCGGCGGCGAAGCGGTCGAAGAGGCGCTGGCGCAAGCCGCGCGTTCGTTCGATGCGGCCCGTCCACAAGCATCCGTGCCCGCGCTGATCGAAGCGCGGCGGCGGATGGCGTCTCTGAAAGGGCCGTGGCCAGAGGCGAAGCTGCGTGAGGCGGACGAGGCGATCGCACAGGCGGCGGGTTTGGCGCTCGAAGCCGTGGCGCCACGCGCTACTTTCGCTCCGGGCGCTTCCGTGGAACTGCGTGCGACGGCGATCGCGCGGGCGCGCGGCGTGGAGGCCAGCGTCGTCTCCGTTTCCATCGGAACCGGGCGTGGCGAGGGATCGGCGCTCGAGTACAACAAGCCCGCCACATGGACGCTGCGCGCCGCCGCCCCGGCGCGGTACAGCCAGCCGTTCTGGCTCGAGAAGCCGCTGAAAGGCGCTCGCTACGACATCGCCGATCCCGCGCGAATCGGCGCCGCGGACGATGCTCCGCCGTGGACCGCCGAGTTCGCGCTGAAAGTCGCCGGACAGGATCTGCGAGTCTGGCGTCCGGTGATTCACCGCTACGTGGAAGCGGCTCGCGGCGAACTGGCTCGAATGCCGGTCGTCGCGCCTCCGGTGGCGGTCGAGTTCGCCGAACGGGCTCTCGTGTTCCCCTCCATCGATAGCCGCGAGGTTACCGTCCAGGTGCGCGCGAATCGCGCGGGCGCGTCCGGCGAGCTTGCCATCGAGGCCCCGGCGGGATGGTCGGTGGCGCCTGCGTCGGCGAAGTTCGCCCTCGAGGACGACGGTGAGGTGGCGGCGCTGAAGTTCCGCGTGACGCCTCCCGCCGCCGCGTCGGTGGCGTCGCTCGCCGCGTCCGCGAAGATCGATGGCGTCATCGTCCGCCACGGCATGCGGACCATCGAGTACGATCACATTCCGCCGCGCACCGTCTTTCCCGAGGCCGTCGCCAAGGTGGTGCGCACCGGCGCTCGCGTGCTGGCTCGCAACGTCGGCTACGTGATGGGCGCGGGTGACGACGTGCCTCGATCGCTGCGGCAACTCGGCTGCGAAGTGACGCTGCTCGGCGCCGACGATCTCGCCTCGGGCGACCTCTCCCGGTTCGATGCCATTGTCACCGGAGTCCGGGCGTACAACACGCGCAAGGACCTGCGCGCCAATCAGCAACGGCTGTTCGACTGGGTGTCCAAGGGCGGCACGCTCGTCGTGCAGTACAACGTCCCGCCCGGCGGATTCATGGGCGGCGATCCCGCGCTACTCTCCAAGATCGGACCGTATCCTTTGAAGACCGGCTCCGGCCGCATCACCGTGGAAGAGGCCGCGATGCGGCCGTTGAAGCCCGATCATCCGCTGCTCCAGGCGCCCAATCGCATCGAACCGGCGGACTACGAGGGCTGGATTCAGGAGCGCGGATTGTACTTCGCCTCCGACTTCGATCCCAGGTACGAGGCCATCTGGGAAATGAGCGATCCCGGCGAAAAGCCCCAGCAGGGTGGGACTCTCTACACGCGGCACGGCGAGGGAGTTTACGTGTTCACGCCCCTCGCCTGGTTCCGCCAGCTTCCGGCGGGCGTGCCGGGCGCCTACCGGATTTTCGCCAACATCCTCAGCGCGGGCAAGGTGCGCTGACATGAACGAACCTCCGCCGTTCCTGGGGACCTGGAAGCGCGTCTACGCCGCGGTCCTCTTGTATTTGGTGTGCGTGATCGCGGCGCTGGCTGCCTTCACGCAGGCGTACCGCCGATGAGGCCGTTCGATTGGGTGGTGCTCGCCGGGTCGCTGATCGCGATCATTGTCTACGGCCTGTGGCGGTCCCGCCGCAACGCCACCACGCACGAGTATCTGCTGGCCGGCAAGGACATGCCCTGGTACGCCATGGCGCTTTCCATCATGGCGACGCAGGCGAGCGCGATCACGTTCATCTCCACCACCGGGCAAGCCTACGCCGACGGCATGCGATTCGTCCAGTTCTACTTCGGACTGCCCATCGCGATGGTGCTGATCTCGGCGTTCGTCGTCCCCGTGTTTCACCGCTCCGGCGTCTACACCGCCTATGAGTACCTGGAGCGCCGCTTCGACGCAAAGACGCGCGCGCTGGTGGCCGTCGTGTTCCTTATCCAGCGCGGACTCGCGGTGGGCGTCGCTCTCTACGCGCCGGCCATCGTGCTCACCGTGATCCTCGGGTGGCCGGATCGTTGGACCACGCTTCTGATGGGCGCCACCACCGTGGCGTACACGACGATGGGCGGAATCAAGGCCGTCACATGGACCGACTTCCAGCAGATGCTCGTGATGATCGTGGGACTGTTCGTCGCCCTGGGACTCGCCGTCTCGCTGCTGCCGCCCGACGTGGGCTTCGGCGGAGCGCTCACCATCGCGGGCGCGGCGGGCCGGTTGAACGCGGTGGTGACGACCTTCGACTGGAACGACCGGTACAACCTGTGGAACGGGCTGCTCGGCGGCATGTTCCTGGCCCTGGCGTACTTCGGCTGCGACCAGTCGCAAGTGCAGCGTTATCTCACCGGACGCTCGGTGACGCAGAGCCGGCTGAGCCTGCTGTTCAACGCGATGGCGAAGATCCCGATGCAGTTCTTCATTCTGCTGACCGGCGCGGTGGTGTTCGTGTTCTACACGTTCGAGAAGCCGCCGCTGTTGTTTCACGAAGGCGAACTCCATCGGATCGAACGCGACGCGGCCTATGGCGAAGTGGCGGCGCGATACGACCGCGCCTTCGACGAGCGCCGGACGGCGGCGCGCGATCTGCTGGCCGGCGCTTCGCCCGAACGCTACCGCCGCGCCCAGGCGGACGTGGAAGCCGCCCGCAAGGACGCGGCGAAACTCGCCGGTGGACTGAACGACACCAACTACGTGTTCCTCGGTTTCGTCACGAAGTACATGCCCGTGGGTGTGGTCGGCCTCATCATGGCGGCGATCTTCGCGGCGGCCATGTCGACCATTTCCGCCGAAGTGAACTCCCTGGCCACCGTCTCGGTGATCGATATCTATCAGCGGTTCCTCAAGCCCGGCCAAACGGATAGGCACTATCTGGCCGCGTCGCGTTGGTTCACCGTCTTCTGGGGCGCCTACGCCGTGGCGACGGCGCAGTTCGGCCGCGGGCTGGGCTCGCTGATCGAAGCGGTCAACATGCTGGGATCGCTGTTCTACGGCGGCCTGCTCGGCGTGTTCACGCTCGCGTTCTTCTTTCCTCGCGTGGGCGCGAACGCGGCCTTCACCGGACTTCTGGTGGGCGAAGCCGCCATCTTCGCGGCGCATTCCTTCACCGGAATTTCGTTCCTTTGGTACAACGTGATCGGATGCGTGGTGGTGGTGCTCGCCGCTTTGGCGTTCCCCGCGTCCAGCAAGGAGTGAGGCCATGGCGCTGCTGGCCCTGCTCGCGTGGTTCCAGGCGGATTGGAAGGACGCCGGCATGAAAGCGGCGAGCGCCGGCGACTTCGTCTCCGCCGCGGCGCACTTCGCCAAGGCGTGCGACGCCGATCCGCGCGACCAGGACAACTGCTACTTCCTCGGCCGCGCTCTCTTCACCGCCGGCCGTTATCGAGAAGCCGTTCCCGCGTTCGAGAAAGCCCGCAAGGCCGCAACCCGCGCCAAGCTCGACCGCGTCGAACGCGCCGCCGGCCTGAACTTCGCCGCGCTCGATCTTCCCGCCGAGGCCGAACGCCACTTCAAGGACGCCATTCAGGCGCGCCAACGATCGGACCGCGCGGCGGAGGACGCTCGCATCGACTACGGCGCTTTCCTGTCGCGCCAAGGACGCGCGGAAGAAGCGGCCGTGCTTCTCGAGCCGGCTTGCCTCGAGAATCCCCGGTCGGCGCGCGCGCATCTGGAATCGGGGCGCGCACTGCTGCATCTCGGGCGGCCCGGGGACGCCGTCAAGCGCCTGGAAACCGCCGTCCAACTCGATCCGGCGAACTCGCCCGCCAGGCTGTTGCTCGGTCGCGCGTATCTGCAACTGGGCCGAACCGAGGAGGGCGAACGCGAAATGCGCTACGGTTCGTCCACCGTCAAGTAGCGGTCGCACGCGACATCGGCGATCCTCTGGCGAACGCCCGATGGCCACGCAATCTCGACCGAGGCTCTCCCGTCGCCGCCCATGCCGAAATGGACGGCGCGGTCGCTGGAACTCGCATAGCCCACGGCGGTGGTGCACCGGTTCCATTGCTTCCGGCCGGAGGCGCCGGTGACTTCCACCATCGCGCCGATCCCGTCGCGATTGCTCTTGCGTCCGCGCAGCCGCAACGCCAGCCAACGATTGCGCGCCGGGGAAACGTTGCGCAGCAGCAGGGCGGGCTCGCCCAGGCGGGTAACCACCGCGTCCACGCGTCCGTCGCCGTCGAAATCTCCGAAGGCGGCGCCGCGATGCAGCCCCGTCCCCTTCAGAGACGAGCCGCTTTCGACGAACCGGAGATTGCCGGTGTTTGCCAGCGCCATGTTCGTCTGCGCGGCCTTCCGATGCGAGAACCGCTCCAGGTTGTCGTCGATCGCGCCGCGCGCCGCGAACAGGTCTTTCCAGCCGTCGTTGTTGAAATCGAAGATGCCGTTGCTCCAACCCGTGAAGGCGAGCGTCAGACGGCCCACCCCGCTCGGATACGCAATGTCGGAGAACAGGCCCCGGCCCAGATTGCGAAACAACGGAAACGTCTCGTTATGATTCGCGGTGACGAACAAGTCCTCCCGCCCGTCGTTGTCGATATCGCGCGCGTCGGCCCCCATGGAACTCAGCGCGCGCCCGTCGTCGTTGTATGCCACCGCCGCCGTGATTCCGGTCTCGCGGAACCTCCCGCCGCCTTCGTTGTGGAACAGGAAGTTCGGCGTGGTGTCGTTGGTGACCATCGCGTCCAGCCGGCCGTCGGCATCGTAGTCCAGGAAGGCCACCGCCATTCCTTTTCCCACGTGCGCCGAGATCCCCGAACGTTCCGACACATCGGTGAACGTCCCGTCGCCATTGTTGCGAAAGAGGCGATTGGGCAAGCCCTGGTAGTACTTGGGATGGCAGTAGACGCGCTCGGCTCCGGCCGTGCACGGCGGCTCGTTCGCCGGATCCCACGCCACGTAGTTCACCACGAACAGATCCAGCCGCCCGTCGTTGTCGTAGTCGAACCAGCCGGCGCCGATCGACCAGGGCTGGCGCATCCCGCCGTGATGCGCCAGGCCCGCGCGCGAAGTGGCATCCTCGAACGTGCCGTCGCCGCGATTCCGATACAGGATGTCGCGATTCACGCCCGCGATGAACAGGTCGGTGAAGCCGTCGTTGTCGTAGTCGGCCGCGGCCACGCCCGTCGCGTAGCCTTCGCCCTGGACGCCGGCCTTGGCCGTCGCGTCCTCGAAGCGGTTGCCGCCCACGTTGCGATAGAGGCGGTTGTAGTAGGACGGATCCGTCTTGCCGAGGCCGGGTTGGCGCGCGCCGTTGACGAAGTAGATATCGAGCCGGCCGTCGTTGTCGAAATCGAGCGCAGCCACGCCGCCCGCCATCGTTTCGATCTGATGCCGCGCCGGAGTGGGCGAATGCCGGAGCGTAAAGGCGATCCCGGCGGCGCGCGAAACCTCCTCGAACGCGATGGGGACGGGCGCCGCCCCCGCGAGCGCGGCGAGAAGCCAGGCTGTCACTACCGGGAATCGTACCACCGGGCGCCCCCTTGCGTTTCGTCGCTAGCAGTCTTAGCATTGCTGAATTGCGCTCGGAAAGGAGCTCCTCGTGATTCATCCCCGTTCGGCCACGGTGGCCGTCTTGGTGCTCGCCGCCGTCCCGGCTTGGCCTCAGGCCTCCAATAGCACTGTCCGCGGCGTCGTCCGCGATCAGAGTTCCGCTGTCGTTCCCGGCGCGTCGGTGACGCTCACCAATTCCAACACCAACGACTCGCGCGCGTCGAAAACCAACGACTCCGGCATCTTCGTGCTGCCTGGCGTGGTTCCCGGACCCTATCGCGTCGTGGTGGAAATGCCCGGTATGCAGCGCTACGAAGCCACGCTGAGCGTGCAGGTGCAGCAGGACGTGAGCCTCGAACCGGTGCTTGCGGTGGGGCAGACGGCAACCGAGGTCGTGGTCAAGGACGTCACGCCGTTGCTTGCCACCGAGCCTTCGATCAGCCACGTGCTCGAGCGTCAACGCATCCAGCAACTGCCGATCAACGGCCGAGCCATTACCAGTCTGATGTACGCCACCGTGCCCGGCGTCGAAACCAGCGGCAGCGCGGGCATGCGCGCCTACGGAATGCGCATGGGCACGATGGTCTTCGTGTTCGACGGCACGCAACACAACGAGTCCTGGGAGGGCTGGTCCCAACAACGCCCGCCGGGACTGGACGCCGTGGAGGAGTTCAAGGTCGAGATCAACAGCGCATCGGCGAAGTTCACGCGGCCGGCCACGCTTGTGGTTTCCAGCCGCAGCGGAACCAATCAATTTCACGGCGCGCTGTTTGAAACCAACCGCAACAACGCGATCGGCAAGGCCCGGCAACGCCAGGACACCTACACCAAGGCTCCCTACCTGAACCGCAACGAATTCGGCGCTTCGGCCGGCGCGCCGGTCTACATCCCGGGCCTGTACAACGGCCGCGACCGGACCTTCTTCTTCTCCGCCTGGGAGGCTAGCCGCACCATCAGCCCGAGCACGCTGCAATGGCGCGTGCCGACCGAGGCGATGCGCAACGGCGACTTCCGCGGCCTGGTCGACGTGCAGGGCCGCCAGTCCCGCATCTACGATCCCTGGTCCACCGGCGCGAACTGGCAACGCCAGCAGGTGAGCCACAACAACGTGCTCAACACCGTGGACCCGAATCGCATCAGCCCGCTCGCCAAGGCGCTGCTCTCCGTCACTCCGCTGCCCACGCTGCCCGACGTGAATCCGTTGATCGATTTCAATTGGACCGGCCCCTCGCCGAGCTGGAACAAGAACTGGACCAGTAGCACCCGCATCGATCACCGCTTCTCGAGCAAGGACACCATGTTCGCGCGGTACACACAGAGTTCGGCGAACCAGTTGTACCAATTTGCCGGCCAGATCACCACCGATCAACTCTGGGGCGGGACTCTGCGCACCGCGCCCAACAAGGCGCTCTCCGCGACCTGGGTCCACACCTTCTCTCCCACGCTCTTCGCCGAAACGATGGTGAGCGTCACGCGCGACAACCAGCTCCGCGGCAACGGCAACGGCCGCACCGACTACTCGGCGGCGCTGGGACTGCCAAATCCGTTCAAGTCCGTCACCGTGCCCCAACTCACCGGGACCGGCCTCAGCGGCTACGGCTACTTTCGCGACAACATCTTCGATTCGCCCTCCTGGTACACGCAGGTTCAGGAGAACGCAACCAAGATCCTCGGCAAGCACGAGTTCCAGTTCGGCTTCCACTACCGGCGCGATTCGCTGGACATGAACAACTTCCCGGCCACCGTCGACCACAATTGGAGCACGCAGGCTACCGCTCTGCACGACACCACCTCCCCGGCCGTCAACCCGATCGCGTTGCCGTTCACCGGCCACGACTTCGCGAACATGTTCCTGGGCTCGATGAACTACGCGAGCGCTTACGGCCGGAACTACATGTTCGTGTTAGGAAAGGAGTACTCGCCCTACTTGCAGGACAACTGGAAGGTGACGCCGCGGCTGACTCTGAACCTCGGTCTGCGGTACGAGTTCCGCCCGCCGGTGAGTGAGGCCAACGGCGCGTTCTTCGGGTTTTCCCTCAAGGACAAGGCGTACGTGGTCGGCAACGACCTCGACGCGATGTACAAGAGCGGCGCGCTGCTGCCCCAGGTGGTCAAGCAGATTCAGGCTCAGGGCGGCAAGGTCATCACCTGGAAGGAAGCCGGAATGCCGCGGACGCTGGTCAACACCAACTACAACAACTTCGGGCCCCGCCTTGGGTTCGCTTATCGCGGATTCTCCGGGGCGAAGGCGTTCGTGATGCGCGGCGGCTACCGGATCTCCACTTATCCCATACCTTACCGGTCGTGGGGCAGTTCTCAGGGCGGCACGCCCTCCCGCGCCAGCTTTTCGAACAGCCTGACCAACACGGTGCAGTCGCCCGACGGGCTGCCGAACTACGGCTTGCGGTCGGTACCGCGATTCGTCGCCGGCCAGAAC
Source organism: Acidobacteriota bacterium (assembly GCA_005808475.1). Lineage (GTDB taxonomy): Bacteria > Acidobacteriota > Terriglobia > Bryobacterales > Bryobacteraceae > SYLY01. Next base: position 9,308 of record SYLY01000135.1, on the reverse strand, counting down.
AGCGTGAACGCCATCGACATCAACGACACACGAACTCTGCCGCGCGGATTCGCTGCTTCCAATTTCCGCGACGTCAACCAACCCGACGGCCGGGTTCAGGACTGGAACCTGACGGTCGAGAAAGAGTTGATGGGTAACACCGTGGCCCGGGTCTCCTACGTGGGCAACTACAGCGGAAACCAGGAGGTGTGGGTCCGCCATAACGAGTCGACGCCGGGTTATATCTGGTACGCCACGCGGCAGGAGCCGTTGCCGACCGGCGATTTCTCGAGCGTGGCCACGCGGCCGTTCGAGAACACCGTCTACGGCAGCCTCAACGAATTCACGAGGAAGGGTAGATCCCGCTTCAACGGCGCCCAGTTCGAACTCGAGCGCCGTTACGACAAGGGCTTCGCTTACCAGCTCTTCTATCTCGTCGGTAACACCATGATGCTCGGCGGCCAGGAGGGCAACGACTTCGTCGGCAGCCTCAATACCTACATGCCCGGCGCCGTGCCGGAGAACATCGATCAGCGTATCCGTTTCATGCAGTACCGCCGCGACTGGGAGATCCCCAAGCATCGCGTCCGCTGGAACTTCGTCGCCGATCTGCCGTTCGGACGGGGCAAGAAAGTGGGCGGCAACATGAACGGGATCGCCGACAAGTTTCTCGGCGGCTGGCAGGCGGCGGGCATGGGCAACCTGCGGAGCTTCTTCTTCGCGATGCCGACGGGAATCTTTCCTTCGGGCCCGAAGACGATCGAGCGCTACGATTACAAATATCCGGTCGAGGATTGCCGCAGTGGCCGCTGCTTTCCCGGCTACCTCTGGTGGAACGGCTACATCCCCGCGAATCAGATCAATAGCGTCGATCGCAACGGCAAGCCGAACGGCATCATGGGCGTCCCGGATAGCTACAAACCGGCGGCCACGCCGATGATTCCGGTGGGCCAGACCGCCCTTCCGCCGAACGCGCCCGCGGGCACCGTGGTCTCGCAGTTCTGGGACACCAACACCGTCTGGATTCCGCTCAAGAACGGCACGGTCCAGCGGACGAACTTCGACAACGGCCTCCATCCGTGGCGCAACCAGTACCTGCCGGGTCCGCGCCAGTGGGGTATGGACGCGTCTCTGTTCAAGTTCGTGAACATCACCGAACGGCTGGTGGCCCGCGTTAACATCGACGTGTTCAACGTGTTCAACCACCCCAACAATCCGAACTCGATCGGGTCCGACGGTATCCTGGCGACCCGCAACTCGGGCAGCGCCGCGCGGACCACTCAGCTCACTCTTCGGCTCCAGTGGTAGCCCGGATGGCCGGTTGCAGCCATCGGAGTGGTGGTTTTCAACCGGTCCTTTCCGCCTTTTCGCCAGGGCCGATCCAATAGAATCAATGGCTTCCGGATTTGGAAGTCCACGTGTATTCAGGAACTGCGAAAGAGGTGGCAGACACCATGAAACGCACGAACCTGATTCTGGCTATTCTCGCGGTTGCGGCTCCCAGCGCCGCCCAAACCGGCCCCGAAGAGGACCGGCCTGGCAGGGGCGTCGCACGCATCAGCGTCATCAACGGCGACGTGTCGGTGAAGCGCGGCGATTCCGGCGACACCACCGCGGCGGCGATCAACGCCCCCGTGTTGGTGCAGGACCGGATCTACACCGGCCCCGGCTCCCGCGCTGAAGTCCAGTTCGACTACGCCAACATGATCCGCGTGGCGCCGGGCTCCGAGATTCGCATGGGCGAGCTCGAGCAGCGGCGCTACATGGTGCAGTTGGCGTCCGGCCTGGTCACCTTCCGCGTGCTGCGCGATAGCGACGCGGAGGTCGAAATCTCCACTCCTTCGATCTCGATTCGCCCGCTGAAGAAGGGCGAGTACCGGGTGGAAGTGAAGCCCGATGCGACCACCGAGGTCACCGTTCGCGGCGGCGAGGCCGATATCTTCACGCCCCGCGGCTCCGAGCGGCTGGGTTCCGGCCGTACCATGTTGGCGCGCGGTACGCAGGCCGATCCGGAACTGCAAACCTTGGCCCGCGCCGTGCCGGAGGACGATTGGGATCGCTGGAACGACCGGCGAGACCGTGACTTGAACCGGTCCAACTCTTACCGCTATGTCTCCACCGACATCTACGGCGCCGAGGACTTGGATTCGCATGGCCGGTGGGTCAACGCGCCTTCTTACGGCATGGTCTGGCAGCCCGATGTCGCCCCCGGATGGGCGCCTTACCGGTCCGGCCGTTGGGCATGGGTCGACTGGTATGGGTGGACCTGGGTAAGTTACGATCCCTGGGGTTGGGCGCCTTACCACTATGGCCGCTGGTTCCAGAACGGCCCGTCGTGGGCCTGGTGGCCGGGCGGCGGAATCGGTGGACGCCACTGGTGGCGGCCGGCGCTGGTCGGCTTCTTCGGTTGGAATAGCTACTCTGGCGTCAACGTGGGCCTGGGCATCGGGTTCGGACGCGTGGGGTGGTGCCCGCTCGCTCCTTACGAGGTGTACCGCCCCTGGTATGGCAACGGCTACTACGGCGGATTCCGCAACGGCGGCCGGATCGATAACAGCGTGACGATCGTCAATAATACCAACATCACCAACGTCTACCGGAACGCTCGTGGGCGGAACGGCGTAACCGCGGTGGATGGCGCGGACTTCGCGTCGGGCCGGGTAACCAATATTCGCTCTCTGGGCCGCGACGACCTTAGCCGCGCCTCTCTGGTCCACGGCCAGGTTCCGGTCGCGCCGTCCCGCGAGAGCGTGCGGTTCGCCGATCGCGACGTCCGGGCGCGGACCGATTCGGGCGGCAACGACCGGTTCTACAGCCGGCGGCAGCCCACCGCGGTCGACCGCGTGAGCTTTGACGACCAACGGCGCGGCATGGAAGGCGTGGCGCGGCGCGGTTCCGAACTGGCTGGTGGACGCTCCGACCTGGGGCGCGCGGCTGAAGCTGGTGGCCGGGCAGCCGGCAACACGGATCGCGGCGCCGCGGGGCGGGGAGGCGAAGGCCGTACCTCGGACAACACCGATCGTGGCGGGTGGCGGCGGGTTGGTGAATCCACCGGTCGCGGATCGGAAGCCACCTCTCGCGGAGCCGAAGCGACTGGCCGTTCCTCCGACAACACCGATCGTGGCGGATGGCGGCGGGTTGGCGAGTCCACCGGTCGCGGATCGGAAGCCACTCCTCGCGGAGCCGAAGCGACTGGCCGTTCCTCCGAGAACCCCGATCGTGGCGGATGGCGGCGGGTTGGTGAGTCCACCGGTCGCGGATCGGAAGCCACTCCTCGCGGCGCCGGATCGACCGGCCGTTCCTCCGAGAACACCGATCGCGGCGGCCGGCGGGGTTCCAGTGAGTCCACCGGCCGCGGATCGGAAGCCGCCCCTCGTGGAGCCGAAGGGACTGGCCGTTCCTCCGAGAACCCTGATCGCGGCGGCCGGCGGGATTCCCGTGAGTCCACCGGTCGCGGATCGGAAGCCACTCCTCGCGGAGCCGAGGGGACTGGCCGTTCCTCCGAGAACACCGATCGCGGCGGCTGGCGGCGGTTCGGCGATCCCGGGGCGCGCGGCGAAGCCTCCCCGGCGGCTCGCCCCGATAGCGGCGTTGGACGTTCGAGCTCCGGCGGCGCATCCCGAAGCTCGGACAACGGCGGATGGCGGAGCTTCGGAGATCCGGGCGGTTCCTCCGAGTCCGGATCTCCGTCCGGTTCCTGGCGGCGCGGCGGGGAGGGGAGCTCCGAAGGAAGCGCTCGGAGCGAACCCTCTTCCCGCCGCTCCTCCGGGAGCCCGGATAGCGGAACGTGGCGGCGCGGGGAATCCGGATCGCGGGTGGACGGCGGCTCCCGCCCCTCCTCCGATGGTTCGGTGCGGATCAGCCCGCCCATCGTGCGCGAGCGGAGTTCGCGTTCGGACTCTGGCGGACGGTACTCCGAGGGCTCCGGCCGGTCGGGTGGGGGATGGAGTTCCCCCTCCCGGTCGGCCTCGCCTGATTTCGGCGGACGCTCCTCCGGCGGCGGACGCTCCTCTGGCGGCGGCTGGAGCGGTGGCGGTGGCGGTGGACGCTCCTCCGGCGGCGGCATGAGCGGCGGGGGTGGCGGTGGACGCTCCTCCGGCGGCGGCATGAGCGGCGGGGGTGGCGGTGGACGCTCCTCCGGTGGCGGCATGAGCGGCGGAGGCGGCGGTGGACGCTCCTCCGGCGGTGGACGCTCTGGAGGCGGCGGCCGAGACCGCTAGTTGCGATGCGGCAAGTCGGCGTCGCGGCGCGACCGCGGAGGTTGGGGGTGAGCTGGTCCGTGCTCCTCATCGCAACAGTTCCGGCGCTCCAGGCGTTCGCGCGGAACGGCGCGGTAGCGGTCGGCGTAACGGACGCGGCGACCAAGCTCCCAGTCAGCGGGGCCGCGGTCAAGCTCTACCTCGGCGGCGAGTCCGTGCAAACCGGCGCGTCCGGCGAGCTGGGGCAGTTCCGATTTGCCGGCTTGGCGGACGGAGTTTATCGAATCGTCACCGATCATCCTGACTATCTGATGCTGTCGGCCGATCACGCGGCCGCGCGGCCCTTCGCGATCTCCGCGGTGGGCGTCGAGGTCAGGCTGGCGGCGGAGTTGGTTCCCCTCGGCGAGATTGCCGTGAGGGTGCTGAATCCAGCGCGGGAACCGGTGAAGGGAGTCCCCGTCGGACTGCGGCGGCCCTGGGACGAGCAATGGACGCAGATAGGCATTACCGCGGAAGACGGGCTGTTCCGTTTTCGCCGCCTCGAGCCCGTTCCCTGGATTCTCGGAGCGATTCCCTCCATGCAAATCTCGTTCTCCGACCCCGCCAAGAACCCGAAGCCAGTACCGCAACCGCCGCGCGAGGACGGGCATGGGATGATCTGGACGACCACGTTCTATCCAGACACCATCGATCTGGCGGACGCGGCCAGGATCGTTGTGCATCCGGGCGCCCCGCGCCGCGCGCGTCGAGGTCCGCCATGGTGAGTCAGTCAATCTGGAACTCGACCGGTTGGTCTGGCCGGACTACTGACTCCAGGACTCCGCCTCCTGGCGATGGCACTGGAGCGCGCCGTCGCCAGCCCCGCGCCGCGGCCGATCAGAAGTTCACGATCGAGGCGAACGATACCGGATCGAGACTCGCGCCACCCACCAGGGCGCCGTCGATCTCCGGCTGCGCCATCAACCCGCGCACGTTGTCCGGCTTGACGCTGCCGCCGTAGAGGATCCGCGCGCCCGCCGCCGCTTCGGCCCCGTATGCCTGGCGGACCAAGCTCCGCGGATACCGGTGGGCGTCCGCCGCCATGTCCGGCGTCGCCGTCTTGCCCGTTCCGATCGCCCACACCGGCTCGTACGCAATCGCGATCCGCCCGAACCCTTCACGTCGAGGTATCGCGGCAAGCGCTATTCTATAGCTTGGGGTATCCGGCCTGTCCGAACCTGGACGACCAGCAGGGGCTGTTCGCCTTGCTGGCTCCCTAGGAGATCGGCGTGCTGCTAACCGAAGGGATGATGATGGAGCCCGAGGCGAGCGTCAGCGCCATCGTGTTCCACCACCCGGATTGCGCCTATTTCACGGCGGGCTCGGCGGAAGAGTCGTAGCGGCCGGGCGTTGGTATCCTTGGTATCCTTGTTTCGATGATCCGCCGGCTGTATGTCCACAATTTTCGATGCCTCGAGAACTTCGACCTGTCGCTGGCCGGCCAGTCTTCTTGGCTGCTGATCGGCCGCAACGGATCGGGTAAGTCGACCGTGGGAGTCGCGCTCGAGGTGTTCCAGAACATCGGGCGCGGGCTCAACCGAGTGGACGAGTTGATCAAGCCGAAGGACCTGTCCCGCGGGCGGCGGGAGGTTCCCGTAACTTTCGAAATCGAGGTCGAAATCGAGTCGCGACGCTTGGCCTACCGCTTGGCCCTGGAGTTGCCGCAAGGCTTCCGGCAGTTGAGAGTCGGCGAGGAAGTACTGACCTCGGATGGCGATGAGATATTTAGGCGTAACCTCGCCGAAGTCAAGCTCACGAGGGACGGCAGGGAAGTGAAGTGGGGCATCGACTGGCACTCGGTGGCGCTGCCACTGATCCAGGAGAGATCCTCGCAGCCGCTTGCGTTGTTCAAGAAGTGGCTCAGCCAAATGTTGATTCTCCGGCCTGTACCTCGGATGATCGGTGGCGAATCGAGTTCCGAGACGCTCCAACCAGATTCGTCCCTCGCGAATCTGGCCGCATGGTACACGGGCCTGACCGCGCTCTCGCAGGCGGCGGGCGCCACGATGGTGAACTACCTTCGTGGTCCAATGCCGGACCTACGCGATATTCAGAACCGCACGTTGGGAGGGGACGCGCGCGATCTGGAGCTCGTGTTCGCGAACGATGAGGGAACTGCGCGAGTACCCTTCCAGGATCTGTCGGATGGAGAAAAGTCGCAGTTCGCCGGGGCCCTGTTACTCGCCGCGAGCGAGCTTGCGGAGAACGTCCCTCTCGTTTGCTTCTGGGACGAACCGGATAGCCACCTTTCGCTCGACGAAGTGCAGCACTTCGTGATGAGCCTGAGGAGGGCGTTCCGCTCGGGATCCCAGATTGTGATGACGTCCCACCATTCGGAGGCCATTCGTTCGTTCACGGAAGAGTGCACCATCCTCTTGCATCGCCGAAGCCATTCGGAGCCGGTTCTCGCGCGTCGCTTGGAGGACGTCGATCGCGGTGGGGACATCGTGGGTGCGATGCTGCGCGGGGATCTCGAGCCGTGAGTGCGAACAAGGAGCAGCCCCACGTCCTGGTAATTCCCGAGGACGATGCCTGCAGGCAGCTTGCGGCCGCATTCCAGAGGCACCTACCTGAGAGCAACAGCCGGCAATTTCAGGTCCAGCCACCGAGCGGCGGTTGGCGGAAGGTCCTCGATTCCGTCAGGAAAGACACGGCCGGCTTGAAGCGCTTTCCGTGCCGGCTCCTCGTGCTCGTCATCGACTTCGACAACGACCGGGAGCGGCACAAGACGGTTCGCGAAGCGATCGGGGAATTCGAGGACCGCGTGTTTGTCATCGGAGTCTTGTCCGAGCCGGAGGAATTGAAGCGGAGTCTCGGCAAGCGTTATGGAGAGATCGGCGAGGCGCTCGCCCGCGAGTGCAGCGAGTGCCGCGACGGAGCGCCCGGGACGATCTGGAGTGACCCCTTACTCGCGCATAACGCGCCCGAACTCCAGCGCATGAGCCCCGCGGTCCGGCCGATCCTCTTCCCCGGCGAACCGGCTGCCCAGTAAGCCCGGGATCGATCAGAAGTTCACGATCGAGGCGAACGATACCGGATCGAGACTCGCGCCACCCACCAGGGCGCCGTCGATCTCCGGCTGCGCCATCAACCCGCGCACATTGTCCGGCTTGACGCTGCCACCGTAGAGGATTCGCACCCCCGCCGCTGCTTCGGCGCCGTACGCCTGGCGAACCAGGCTCCGCAGATACCGGTGGGCGTCCGCCGCCATGTCCGGCGTCGCCGTCTTGCCCGTTCCGATCGCCCACACCGGCTCGTACGCAATCGCGATCCACCCGAATTGCTCCGGCGTTAGCTTGGCAATTCCGTCGCGGAACTGCGCCGCAAGGACCTCTTCGGTGCGCCCCGATTCGCGCTCCTCGAGCCGCTCGCCCACGCACACCACCGGCCGCAGTCCGGCGTCGAGCGCCGCCAGAGTCCGCTGCAGCACCGTCGCGCAGGTCTCGCCGAAATACTGGCGCCGTTCGCTGTGACCCACGATCGCCGCCGAGCAACCGGCCGCGCGCAGCATCGCGCCGGTGATCTCGCCGGTGTAGGCGCCCTCCTTGTTCGCCGTGTGGAGATTCTGTCCGCCCACCTCCACGTTCGATCCGCGGGCCGCCGCCACCGCCGCCGCGATGTTCACGTACGGAGGGCAGATCAGGATATCCGCATGGTTCGACGCCGCGACCAGAGGCAGGAACTTTTCGAAAAACGCGGCGGTTTCGGCGGGCGTCTTGTACATCTTCCAATTGCCCGCCATCAAGGGTTTTCTCATTTCGATTCCTTTCCGAATGGGATGCCGAGCACAGCGGCCAGGCGGGCGGCGATCGATGTCATCTCGATCTCGCCGAGCGTCTCGCGGCGCCCGCCGGGAGCGGCCAGCAAGTAGGTGGAGTGGTAGTCGCGGCGGAGCGGCCAGTAACCATGGTCGCCACGCGCCTTGAAATTCCCTGGCGTCTTGCCGGTGATGAAAGTGGCGTGCTCGGGAGGCTCGAAAGCGGCCGCGGGAACCGGTGCGTGCGGCATCACGCGCTTCCACTCCGAGGCCGGAATCTCGCGCCCGATAGCAGCGGATCGCAACGCCGCCGCGGCAACCGGATCGTCCGTGGTGGCGAGCGTTCCCCGCGTCTGCACCCGATTGCCGAATCCGCCGAGGTTCACCGGCCGCTGGACATGCTCGAATCCATGATCGGACACGATCGCCACGGCCATGTTGGCCGGCTTGGCGGCGAGGATCTCGCCCACTAACTCGTCGATCCGCTCGAGCACCGCCTTGGCGTGCTTGGTGAACGGTCCGGTGTCGTGCGCCTCGCCGTCGTGGTCGACCAGGTGCACGAGCAGGAGATCCGGTTTATGCTCCTTCAGCAGGTAGATCGTGGCGAGCGCGCGCACACGGTCGTCGACCCATTCCTGGGGCATCGACGGGTAACGCGCCAGCATCTTTTCGATCAGCCCGGGAGTCGACTTCGCCTCGGTGGAATCCCAGTCCATCCCGTGTCCCAGCCGCCGTTGGAAATACTCGGGAACGTTCCAATCGATCGAGGCGCCGACGGTGACCGGCCAATGCACCGCGCCAACGGTCTTGCCCGCTTTCTTGGCCGCGTCCCAAAGCGTGGGAACCTTGATGAGCTCCGATTCCCAGTAGCGCTGCTTGGTGTCCGCGCGGTTGTTGTCGAGGATGCCGTGAACATGCGGCGCCACGCCCGTCACGATCGTGGTGTGCGACGGGAAGGTGACCGTCGGCATCACGCCGGTCACGCCGCCGTCCGCCCACGATCCCTGGGCGAGCAGACGGCGGAGTTGGGGGATCTTCAGCCCCATCGCGTCGCGGTCGCGCAGATACCGGTGATCCATGCCGTCGATCGAGATCACCAGGAGCGGGCGCGCTTGCGCCGCGGCCGCCAGGGCGATGCTAAGTAGTAACTTGATCGAGGAAGCTCGTGCCATGTGCAAGTGTTGCTCCGAAGTTGTGGGCGATGGTCTGGCCTGTGTCGGAAAGGGTCGCGCGAACACCCAGATTCCGGCCCCGGGCGGCGCGAGGTCCGGTGGCGATGACCGGTACGTACTCGCGTGTGTGATCGGTGGAAGGCGTGGTGGGATCGCAGCCGT